>DAIDGZ010000001.1 GCA_027452125.1 Acidobacteriaceae bacterium
TCGCCTTCCATATAGGCGACCAAGGAATTGGTAGTTCCCAGGTCGATTCCGACTACGCGTCCATCCGCCATCAGTATTTAAGCTCCCAGGGTTTCATTTACGTCGCGCAGCAGATTGCTGAGATAACGCCGCCGGTCGAGCAGCGCCACCATGGTCTTCTGTGCCCCCTGCCGCGCGGCTTCATCGCCCGCATCCCACGTGTTCCACTGCGCGCGCAGGTTCTGGTCCACCTCTTCCAGCAGGCCATCAAACTTCTTCTTTGCTTCCGTCAGGCTCTGGTGCAGCGCCGGATCGTCCTCACCCATCTTGCGGGCCATGCGCATCTCTTCCAGCTGCATGTTCAGCTCGAAGACCTCTTCCAGGAGGTCGGCGGGGGCGCGCGAGGTATCCTTACGATCCTTGCCTGCATGCTCCTCGCCGATTTCCGCGCCGTTTAGTTTGAGCAGGTATTCGGTGCGGCGCAGCGGATCTTTCAGCGTGCGATACGCGTCGTTGAGCAGGGCCGTATCCGCAAGGCTCCACTCTTTCTCGTTCTCCGAAGCGCGGGCAAATCGATCAGGGTGCAAACGGCGGCTGAGGCGATGAAACTCCCGCTCCAGGGCATCCGTATCGATGTTCAGGTGGGGTTTCATACCGAAGGCGGAGAAATAATCTCCGCCTGTTGGAGGTTGAATCTTGCTGCAGTGCGGGCAGAACAGTGTGGAATCGTTATGCGCTACGGAGCACGACCAGCACGCAACAGGGACGGCGGATTCCAGGGTCTTCAACATGATTGAACCTTACGCGCAACAATGCTTATGCAGAAAAGGACGAACCGCAGCCGCAGGAGCGCGAAGAGTTCGGATTGATGAAGTTGAATCCCTGGCGCATCAGCGTCTCTTCGTAGTCCAGCGTCATTCCATGCAGATAGAGGAACGACTTGGGATCGACGAAGACACGTACGCCGTCGAACTCGTAGATGCGGTCGCGCTCGCGGGGGCGGGTGTCGAACTGAATAGAGTAGGAAAGCCCGGAGCAGCCGCCGCCCATCACGCCGAGGCGCAGTCCGCCCTCAGTGGGCGAGATGCCCTCCTTGGCCATCGCCGCACGAATGCGCTTGACCGCACGCTCCGTCACCTGCAGGCCGTGCGCCGGGGCGCCGGATGCGGGTGCGGTGGGCTGTGCGGGGGCTGCGGAGAGGCCTTCCGCCGGCTTGGATTCGATGCTCACCATGTTCGCCATACGCTTATCCCAATCTCTTTCCAGGTTGGCGGGACGCAGGTCTGGGCCCCGTCCCGCCGCGGCCTGCTTAGTGCGCGGAGGTGGCAGCGGCAGGCGCCGTCTCCGCCACGCCGTTCTTCTTCTTCCAGTCGCCAATCGCGGCGCGGATGGCGTCCTCGGCCAGTACCGAGCAGTGAATCTTCACCGGAGGAAGCGACAGCTCCTTCACGATGTCGGTGTTCTTGATGGCCAGGGCGTCTTCGACGGTGCGTCCCTGAATCCACTCCGTGGCCAACGAGGAGCTGGCGATGGCCGAGCCGCAGCCAAAGGTCTTGAACTTGGCCTCCTCGATCACCTGGGTCTCGGGATTGACGCGGATCTGCAAGCGCATCACGTCGCCGCACTCCGGCGCACCCACCAGGCCGGTACCCACTTCCTGGGCACTCTTGTCCAGCGTGCCAACGTTGCGGGGATTGTTGTAGTGATCAACTACCTTATCGCTGTATGCCATGTGTCCTTTTCCTCCTGCGGGGAAGCCGCGTGATTAGCTCTTAGCTTGTAGCTTCCAGCTTTCAGCTCTTTATTCCGGCTTAGTTCGCATCCTATTTCTTTAGATGCTCGAGCTGGAGACAAGTAGCTGAAAGCCAGAGGCTGGTTCTTAGTGCGCCTGCCACTCGATCTTGGTCAGGTCAATGCCTTCCTTCACCATCTCGTAGAGCGGCGACAACTCGCGCAAATGCTTCACGATATCGATGACCTTGGCGGCCACATAGTCCACTTCGGCCTCGGTGTTGAAGCGACCCAGTCCAAAGCGGATGGAGCTGTGCGCCACGTCGTCGCCCAGGCCGAGGGCCTTGAGCACGTAGCTGGGCTCCAGGGTGGCGGAGGTGCAGGCCGATCCGCTGGAGACCGCCACGTCGTTAATGCCCATCAGCAGGGACTCGCCTTCGACATACACAAAGCTCATGTTCAGGTTGCCGGGCAAGCGATGCTCCCACGAGCCGTTCACGTGGATGTAGTCCAGTTCGGATTCCAGCTTGGCCTTCAGGCGATCGCGCAGGCTGACGAGATACTTCGCTTCTTTCTCCATCTCCTGCTGGGCGATCTCTGCGGCCTTACCCAGTCCCACAATGCCGGGCACATTCAGCGTGCCGGAACGCATGCCGCGCTCGTGGCCGCCACCGTCAATCTGCGCCGCGATCTGCACGCGGGGATTGCGTCGGCGCACATACAGAGCGCCGACGCCCTTGGGTCCGTAGAGCTTGTGGCCGCTCAGCGAGAGCACGTCGATATTGTCGGCGATCACATTCACCGGCACCTTGCCCACCGCCTGCACCGCATCGGTGTGGAAGATGACACCCTTCTCGTGGCAGAGCGCGCCAATCTCGCGGATCGGCTGAATCACGCCAATCTCGTTGTTGGCATACATGATGGAGACCAGAATGGTCTTGTCATCCATGGCCCGCTTCAGATCCTCGATGTCGATCAGGCCGTCGGCCTTGACCGGCAGGTAGGTGACGCGATAGCCGTACTTCTCCAGCCGCTTGCAGGTGTCCAGCACCGCCTTGTGCTCGGTGACCTGGGTGATGATGTGGTTGCCGCGCTCGCGGTACATCTCAGCGATGCCCTTGATGGCCAGGTTGTTGCTTTCGGTGGCGCCGGAGGTGAAGATGATCTCCTTGGCGGTGGCGCCGATGAGCTTGGCAATCTGCTCGCGCGCCGTATCCACGGCTGCTTCCGCCTCCCAGCCGAACGCGTGGTTGCGGCTGGCGGCGTTGCCGAACTTGTTGGTCAGGTAAGGCATCATCGCCTCCAGAACCCGCGGGTCCAGCGGGCTGGTGGCGTGGTTGTCCATGTAGATCGGCAGCTTAACGCCTGCCGGTACTTCCACGTTGCTGACAACTGTGCTCATCGTTTGCTCTCCATCCTCTATCAGGGCTCCGCCGGGGCGGAGGGGGAAATCGTGCGTTACAACGTTAGTTCAACCAATCCTTGGTGCTCGCCAGACTTACCGGCCGGATGCTCGCGCTCGGCCAGATCGTGAATACTGATGCTCTTCAGGACCCCGGCGATCGTCTCGTTTACCCGCGCCAGCGGTTCCTTGATGGTGCAGCTCGGCGTCAGCTCACAGGACTTTGTTCCCTTGGTGCAGGAGGTGATGAAAAACGGTCCATCGATCGCGTGGATCACCTCAAAGGCTGAGATCTCCCGGGCATCCCGGGCCAGCGCATACCCGCCGTTCATGCCGGCATGCGAGCGCAGCAAACCTGTTTTGGTCAGCCGCTGCAATACCTTGGCGAGCAACTGTGGCGGAATGCCATAGGCATCGGCCACATCCTTGGCGCTGAGCGCGGGCGTCTCCGGGTGTTCCGCCAGATATTTGAGCGCCATGAGCCCGTAATCCGCTTTTTTCGTGAGCTTGAGCATAAATATCCGACTTCCCAGGTCCGATTTCAGTATACGACCGTTTCTGTCGGAATTTCAAGCAGGCCCCGGCTCCACGGGGATCAGGTTTCCCAGGCTGTTTGCGTCTGCTGAATATTCAACAAAAAGGGGTTTGAAATTGTTGAAAACCTCGCTACAATCTGGCGGAAAGAGCAGCAAAAAATCCAACATTGAAACAGCGAACGATGCCAGCCGCCTGCAGACATCCCCGGGTACGAATCGTCTCCCGGCACGAAGACAGCGAGTTTGTCGAGTGCCTTGAGTGTGGTGAAGTCTTTGATTCTGAAGAGTTCCGCGATATGGAGATCGAAGACAGCGCCGAAGTTGAATCAGAGGATATAGCCAAGGACGCCTGAGCCGCCGTCTATTCCGCTTACAACGCTTTGTTGACTCCGTGGCCGTTGCCGGTCGAGCCGCCTGACCTGTGCGAGGCCGTCCAGGCATAGTGCAGGCCGGAGAGCACGGTGAGCGCCATGGTTGCGTCGAGGGACACGGTACGGGTGATGTCTACCCAGGGCACGTAAGTCAGCTGGTGCAACAGCACGGCAGCCACGGCGGCGATCTGGACCAGGGTATTAGCCTTGCCCAGCAGGCTGGGATTGAACTCCCGCAGGCCGCCCGCCGCATAGAGGATGGCGGAGACCAGCAGGATTCCCAGGTCGCGTCCAAAGACCAGCACGGTGACGGTGACCGGCATCAGCCCATTGTGCATCAGCACCAGAAACAGCGTGCTGAGCAGCAGCTTGTCAGCGACGGGATCGAGGTATTGGCCGAGCGTGGACCGCTGCTGGAGGATGCGGGCCAAGGCTCCGTCCAGCGCATCGGTGAGCCCGGCGGTCACAAACAGCACAAAACTCAACTGATAGCGGCCCTGTAGTATGGCGGCTACCAGGAACGGCGCCAGGCAGATACGGAGCAGGGTCAGGAGGTTCGGCGCGGTGCGAAGCGGGTTCACGTGCGTCCTCTGGGCTTAAAAACAGCATGCGGCCGGGTGCGGGTCAGTCGGGAGAGCGCCCATCTTCCGTGCATGCCTCGGCCAGGATGCGCAGAAATCTTACGTGAAAGCGGACTGAATCCCGAGCTAAAGCGTACAAGGCATAGCCAGGTTTTGGAAAGGCCGCAGAAGCAGATGCCGGAGGGCAGACTTCCATTCCGGGAATACCGCGTCTCCATTGACCCCAGGGCGGCTCTCCGCGTACACTAAGAGACTGCGAGGGATGCGGCTCGAGTTGCATTCCAACTCCGCATCATTTTCTGCCTCAAATACAAGGCACAGGATTAAGGAAGAACCATGGCAAACCACGTATCTGCGCTGAAGCGCGCCCGCCAGACCGAGACCCGCACCGCGGTGAACCGCGCCAACCGCAGCCGCGTGCGCACCAGCCTGCGCGCCATGCGTGAGGCTCTGGTGAAGGGCGATGCCAAGGCCGCCCAGGAGCAGTACCGCAGCACCGTTTCCGTCCTCGACAAGAGCGTGCAAAAGGGCATTCTGCATGACAACACCGCCTCCCGCTACAAGAGCCGCCTGAATGCGCGCCTCAAGGCTCTGGCCACGGCCTAAGCCGCCAGCGGACGCGGCGCCCAAAGCATCAGTAAGACGGAACAGCCGGGATGCGTCCCGGCTGTTCGTGTTTCGGCCGGAAACTTTACGCTATAGCCGCTCGAAGATGCCTGCTGCGCCCATGCCTCCGCCGACGCACATGGTGACCATGCCGTAGCGCACCTGGCGGCGGCGCATCTCGCTGAGCAACGTGGTGGTCAACTTGGCTCCGGTGCAGCCCAGGGGATGGCCCAGTGCGATGGCTCCGCCATTCACATTCACCCGCTCCGGGTCGAGCCCCAGTTCACGCATTACGGCCAGTGTCTGTGCCGCAAAGGCTTCATTCAGCTCGATTAAGCCAATATCGTTGAGTGCCAGTCCAGCGCGCTGCAGCGCACGGGGAACGGCGGTGACCGGACCCATGCCCATCTCTTCCGGCAGACAGCCAGTGACTGCGTAGGCAACGAGGCGCGCAAGCGGCTGCAGGCCCAGCTCCCGGGCACGCTCCGATTCCATCAAGACGCAGGCTGCAGCGCCGTCCGAGGTCTGCGAGGAGTTGCCGGCGGTGACGCTGCCTTGCGCGTGAAAGGCGGGCTTGAGCCGGGCCAGCGCCTCGGCGGAGGTGTCGGCGCGCGGCCCCTCGTCAGCGGTGAAGAGAGTCTCCCGTACCAGCGGCTGACCGGCCTTTTTTCCAGGTACGGCTGTCCGCACCGTTACCGGAATCAGCTCCTCCTCAAAGCGGCCCTCTGCCTGCGCAGCCAGGGCTTTCCGGTGGCTGGCCAGCGCGAAGGCATCCTGCTGCTCGCGGCTCACGTTGTAGTGGCGCGCCACCCGTTCTGCGGTCAGGCCCATGGTGAGGAGCGAGGCGGGATAGCTCTCCGCGAGAGACGGGTTGGGGCTGGGCTTCAGGCCACCCATCGGAATCAGGCTCATGGACTCGACTCCGCCAGCCAGTACGACGCGACCCTGACCCATGCGGATGCGGGCATCTGCCTGTGCAATCGCCTCCAGACCCGAGGAACAGAGGCGGTTGACTGTCACGCCGGGAATCTCCACGGGCAGGCCGGCACGCAGGACGGCCCAGCGGGCTACGTCCCAGCCCTGCTCGCCCTCGGGCTGTGCGCAGCCGAGGATCACATCGTCGATTTCGTTGCGCTCCAGTGTTGGAATCCGATCCAGGACCCCGCTTAACGCGGTTGCGGCGAGGTCATCGGGGCGGATGGTGCAGAGCGCGCCCTTGGGGGCGCGGCCAACGGGGGTGCGCGCGGCGCTTACCAGAACGGCTTCCGGCATACTCGATCTCCTTGATCTTCCGTTCTCACCTTAGTTAGGTGTGGGCAGAAGGGTCCAGGCATTCCCGTCATAAAAGTGATACGTGGTTGCGTGTTCAATCACGGAGTCGGCCAGAGCATCGTGAGACACGAGCGGTGGCCGCGGGTCCAATCCGGCCTGGGCATCGTGTACCTGCCGCGGTGTGGCGCGGTCCAGGCCCCAGTTGAAGCCCAGCACCCCGGCGGCATTGCGGGGCTGCAGACGCTCGGTCTCTGGCGCGGAAGCCAGGGTGTAGGGCTGCGTGGGATCGCTGCCGAAGAAGACCAGCAGCGAGACGGTTCCGTGCACTGAGCAGAGCACAGCCCAGTCTGACGAACCGGGGGCTTGCAGGCTGGCGTGCACCACATTCTCCGGGTGATACGCCTCGTAGGTTTGTGGAATCAGGCAGTTGCGGCTTGCAAGCTGAGCCTGAACGGTGGCTGGAAGCTGTGGGTACGAATTCAGCGGCAGATGGCGGATCAGGTATGGCGTGGGACGACCAGCCACGAGCAGATGGCCTGACGTATCCAGCACTGGCGGCAGCCCCTGGTCGGGCGGTGTCGCCGGATGCTGGCCGACCAAAAGGCGTGCGCCCAAAAGCAGGGGCGCCATCACGAGAGCAAGGAATCCGGGTTTCATGGTCAGTTCCGCAAAGGTTTGCCCGTCTTCAGGGTAAAGGCGATGCGCTCCTGGGTCTTGCGCTCGCCGCATAGCGAGAGGAACGCCTCCAGCTCCAATTCCAGCAGGTATTGCTCTGTGACGGCAGCGCCGGGCGTTACACGGCCGCCGGCCAGGATGTAGGCAGCCCAGCGGGCCACCTTCTGGTCGTGCTCGCTGGCGTAGCCGGCCTCGCCCATCAGATAGACGCCGGTCTCGAGCATGGCCAGCGAAGCGTCTCCGGGGGCGGGGATGGTGCGCGACTGGGGTGGGGTGTAGCCGGTTTCGGCCAGCAGCAGGGCATGAGCCTTAGCATCGAGCAACAGGCGTTCGCGGTTCATGCTGATGCGGTCCGCCGCGGCCAGCAGGCCCAGGGTGCGCGCATCCGCGGCGGAGGTGGAGACTTTGGCCAGAGCAATCAGCTCCAGTGCGCGCTTGAGTGCGGTGGCCACCTCGGCGGACTGGGCAAAGCGTGAAGGCGGATCGCGGGGCTCCGGTGGGACCAGCGCTGCGGCAGTATCCAACGAGCGCAGCAGCATTTCTTTGGTGCCGCCGCCAGCGGGGATCAGGCCCACGCCCGCCTCTACCAGCCCGATGTAGGTCTCGGCGTGCGCCTGCCGCCGTGCCGCGTGCAGGCAGATCTCCGCACCGCCGCCCAGAGTCAGGCCAAAGGGAGCGGCCACCACCGGCCGCGGACAGAACTTGATGGACGCGGTCATCTGCTGGAAGCTGCGAATCACCGCAGCCACCTCGTCCCACTCGCCCTCCTGGGCCAGCAGGAGCAGTTGCATGAGGTTGGCGCCGACGGAGAAGTTGTCGCGGTCGCCGCTGAGGACGAAGCCGGCAAAGTTGCGCACCGCATCCGACTCCGGATGCAGGACGGCGGTGATCAACGAGAGCACATCGCCGCCAATAGCATTTTTGAGCGAGTGCAGCTCGATGCAGCCGATGCCGTCGCCCAGGTCGACCAGCGAGGCGCCAGGATTGGTGTGCACCACACCCCGCGCACGGCGAAAATCCGCAACACGCGCATGGCCGGGATGCTGTGCGACCGACTCCCATTGGCCGGTGGCCGGGTTGTAACACTGCGGCCCATCCGGCGAGTACCAACTGACTGGGGCCGGCGCGGGCGCTGAGTCCAGCAATGCCTGGATGGCGGGGGTGACGGGAAGGCCCAGCGCCTGCATGCGCGCAACGGTCTCGCGCACCCCAGCGGCATCCCACATCTGGAAGGGGCCAAGCTCCCAGTTGAAGCCGGCGCGCAGGGCGGCGTCGATGGAGGGAGCGTCGGCGGCGACCTCACCCACGCGCTCGGCGGCGTAGTTCCATAGTCCGGCGAGGAACGGCCAGAGGAATGCGGCGGCCTTGTCCTTTGCCGGATCGCCGGCCAGCAGCGCGCACAGGCGGTCCGGCGCGGTGGCTGCGCTCTTTACCATCTCCAGCGTCGGAAGACCGGGCTTGGCGGCGGGACGGTAGTCAAAAGTAGCTAGGTCGAGAACAAGCCGCTCCTCCTTGCCATCGGCGCCGCGCGCTTTTTTATAAAAGCCCTGGCCGGTCTTGTCGCCCAACCAGCCACGCTGCACCATCTGCGCGAGCATAGCGGCGAACGGTCCCTGGGGTACGCCCTGGGGAAAGTTGGCGGCGACGTGAGCCAGCACGTCGATGCCAACCATGTCCGCCAGCCGGAAGGTGCCGGTGCGCGGCCAACCCAGCGCGGGTCCGGTGAGCGCGTCCACCTCTTCGATGGTGAGCCCCTGTGCCAGCATCAGGTTGGCGGCGGTGAACATCACGGCCACGCCGATGCGGTTGGCAATGAAGTTCGGCGTGTCGTGGGCGAGCACCACCTGCTTGCCCAGGCGGCGATCCGCGAAGGCGGCCAAGGCGGCCACCAGCTGCAGATCGCTCTCAGCAGTGGGAATCAGCTCAGCCAGCCGCATGTAGCGCGGCGGATTGAAGAAGTGCGTCCCGAAGAAGCGCCGGCGCACCGTGGCGGGCAGTGTGGCGGCTAGGCGCGTGATGGGCAGGCCAGAGGTGTTGGTGGTGAGCAGCGCGTGCGGAGCCAGATGCGCCGCCGCGCGCGCCAGGAGAGCCGTTTTGATCTCAAGATTTTCGGCAACCGCTTCGATGATCCAGTCGCATGTGGAGATTTGGGGTAGATCGCTGTCGAAGTCGCCGGGAGTGATCAGCGTAGCGGCCTGGGGCTCATAGAGAGCAGCTGGTTTGGCTTTGGCCAGCGCTTCAAGCGCCGCCGCGGCCAGTGAGCGTGAATCGCTTGCGCGGGGAGGGAGGTCCAGCAGCAGCACGGGAATGCCCGCGTTGGCCAGATGCGCCGCGATGCGCGAGCCCATGGTGCCGGCGCCTAGTACGGCGGCGCGGCGCACCAGCAGTGGGCGCACAGACGGGCCGAAAGCGTTGGCTGCGGGTGGGATCTCCGGATTCATAGAAGCCCTCCCTGCGCGGCTTGATCCAGCGAGCGAAAACGCTCGCAGCATACGAGAGACTGCCCTATGGGGTCAAGGACGGCGGGCAGCGGGTCAGCAAGTTTGCGGGTTTGAAGATCAGCGAAACCAAGGCGGGGCATTGCGCCTGGTGAATTCTTGATCACGGCGGAGGCTTTCCGCAGTCTGAGGAGCTGTGTCCTTACAGGCAGCCAGCTGCTCCACGCTTGCTTAGGCCTGCTCTGCGCATCTTACGGTTTGACCCTGCGCGGCGTGGGGCAATAGCTTGAGAGAGTGCGGGGCTGCGCAGATGCGCAGCCATGAAACAAGGAGAGATGATGCAGAGGAGATATTGCTGGTTGTGGAAGAGCGCCATGGCTTTGCTGGCCGTCGCTCTGGCCGCGCCGGGCGCCATGGGGCAAGCTACAGCAGCCCCGAGTGCGCCGGCCCAGACTGTTCAGGCCCAGAGCACGACGGACCAGTACCTGAAGCGCTTTGAGAAGATGATCACCGTCAGGGTGCTGCCCAACGGCCTTACGCTGATCCTCTGCCGCAGGCCGGATGCACCGGTCTTCAGCTACACCACGTTCATTGACGCCGGCGATGTGGACGATCCGTCGGGCGAGAGCGGCCTGGCGCACATGTTCGAGCATCTGGCCTTCAAGGGCACTACAGAGATCGGTACCAAAGACTGGCCAGATGAGAAGATTGCTCTGGCCAAGGTGGAAGCCGCCAATAATGCCTATGAGGCCGAATACCGCAAGCAGGTGGGCCGCGATCCGAAGAAGCTGGAAGAGTTGCACAAGGCCTTTGTGGCGGCGCAGGCCGAGGCAGAGAAGTACGTGGTTCCTAACCAATTCACGCAGGTTGCGGAGCAGAATGGCGCGCATGGCCTGAATGCCGAGACCGGCCTGGACAGCACGCAGTACTTCTGGTCGATGCCGGAGAACCGGCTGCAACTGTGGGCATGGATGGAGAGCAGCCGCCTGGCCGACACCGTGCCGCGCGAGTTCTACAAGGAGCGCGATGTAGTGCTGGAAGAGCGCCGCATGCGTACGGACTCCGACCCCATTGGCCGCATGCTGGAGCAATTTCTGGCCACCGCCTACGTGGCGCATCCATATGGCCGCAGCGCCATTGGCTGGCCCAGCGAGGTGAGCCAAATTACGGCTACCGAGGCGATGGCCTTCCACAAGAAGTACTACGCCGGCTCGAATGTAGTGGAGGTGGTTGTCGGCGATGTAGATCCCAAGACCGACCTGCCGATGCTGGAGAAGTACTTCAGCCGGGTTCCCGCCGGACCCAAGCCCGAGGATCTGACCACGGTGGAGCCTCCGCAGATTGCGGAGAAGACGGTGGTCATCCACGAGAACACCCAGCCCTTCTATATTGAGGGCTACCATCGAGGCAGCTACAAAGATCCGGATGACGCGGTGTATGACGCCATCAGCGACATCATGTCCAATGGCCGCGTCTCTCGCCTCTACCGAAGTCTGGTGGAGAAGCAGCAGATTGCCGCGGCGGCAGCGGGATTCAGCCCCTACCCCGGGGAAAAGTATCCCAGCCTGTTTGCCTTTTACGCTGTCCCTCTGCCTGGACATACGCCGCAAGAAATGCGCGATGCAATTCACAAAGAGATTGAGAAACTGAAGACCAGCGACGTCACCGACGCCGAGTTGGAGATGTACAAGACGCGTGCGCGGGCTGATCTGTTACGCGGCCTGGCGGATAACCAGGGGCTGGCCAACGCGCTGGCCGAGTACCAGACCCGCTACGGCGACTGGCGGCAACTGTTCCTGCAACTGGACCGCGTAGACAAGGTGACCAAGGCGGATATTCGCCGCGTGGCCAACAAGGTGTTTGTAGCCAGCAATCGCACCAGCGCGGAGATTGACACGATTCAGCCGGCAGGCGGCGCGCAGCAGAGTGGAGGAGCGCAATGACGAGAACGACCGGTAAGAAACTCTTTCTTGCGCTCGGCATGGCGGCCCTTCTGGCGCCTGTGGCCCTGCCAGCGCAGCAAAACAAGCCGTGGGAGAAGATTCCCATTCCACCACTGCCGGCGTTTCATCCGCAGCAGCCGAAACGTATTGAGCTGAAGAATGGCATTGTGGTCTTTTTACAGGAAGATCATGAGCTGCCCTTCATCTCCGGCTCGGTGCTCATTCCTGGCGGTTCGCGTGACGTGCCGGCAGCGCAGGCTGGCCTGATGGACCTGTATGGCATGGCCTGGCGCACCAGCGGCTCAGAGAAGATGAGCGGCGATGCCATGGACAGCTACCTGGCCGCCCGCGCTGCGCACATCGAGACAGGTGGCGACGTGGACTCCACAGCCATCTCATGGGATTCGCTGACCAAGGACTCCGATGACGTCTTCGCGCTGGCGATGGATCTTCTCTTTCATCCCAGGTTCAGCGCGGAGAAGCTGATGTTGGCCAAGCAGCAGGAGGCTACTGGCATCGTCCGCCGCAACGACGACGAGGGCGACATCGCTTCGCGCGAGTCAAACAAGCTGGTCTACGGAGCTGGCAGCCCGTATGCGCGCCAGCCGGAGCTAGCCACCATCGCCAAGATCTCGGTGGCTGATCTGCAGGCCTGGCACGACCACTCGCTCAAGGGCAAGCTGATCGTGGGCATCAGCGGTGACTTCAACGAAGCCGCCATGGAGGCCAAGATTCGTGCGGTCTTCGGCAGCCTGCCGAGGGTGCAGCCGTTGCCCGCGCGCCACGATACGTTCGATGGGCCGAAGCCCGGCGTTTACTTCATCAACAAGGATGACGTGAACCAGTCCAATATCCAGATTGTGGGGTTGGGCACCGAGCGGAACAATCCAGACGTGCCCGCGCTGGCGTTGATGAACGACATTCTGGGCGGCGGATTTGGCAGCCGCCTCTTCCAGACGGTGCGCACCAAGCTGGGCCTTGCCTACGCTGTGGACGGCGGCCTGGGCTTCAGCTACGATCACCCTGCACCGTTTGACGTGGAGGTGCTGACCAAGAGCGCATCCACAGTGGAGGCTACCCAGCAGACGATGAATATCATTCGGGGGCTTACCACCATGCCTTTTAGCGAGGCCGAGCTGAAGATGGCCAAGGATGACATTCTCAACTCCTTCCTCTTCCGCTATGACACGCCGGAGAAGGTGTTGGGCGAGCGGGAGCGGCTGGAGTTCTACGGCTATCCTGCCGATTACCTTGAAACCTACAAGGCACAGTTGGAAAAGGTGACCCTGGCCGACGTGACCGCGGTAGCCAAGAAGTACATTCACCCGGACAAACTGGCCATTCTGGTGGTGGGCAACGGGCCGGAGATCAAGCCAGCTCTGGACACGCTAAACATGGGCCCCGTCCACCCGATCGACATCACGATTCCCCGGCCTGGCGCAATGGCCGGGCACCCGGGAGCAGCGGAGAAGCAGCAGTGAGCAAGACTGAGACGAATACGGAGATGCAGGGCAGGGCAGAACTGGCCGTGGTGATCATGGCGGCAGGCAAGGGGACGCGGCTCAAGTCAAAGCGTCCCAAGGTGCTGCACGAGATTGGTGGCAAGCCGCTGCTGGGTCATGTGATCGCCGCTGCCAGCCAGGTGGTGGCTCCTGCGGATATCCATGTGATCATCGGCCATGAGGCGGAGCGCGTGCGGAGCACAGTTGCTTCCAGTGGCGTGAAGTTTGTGGAACAGATCGAGCAGCGCGGCACCGGTCATGCGATCCAGTGCGCGGCCTCGGCAGTGCAGGGCTACAAGAACATCCTGGTGCTCTCTGGCGATGTACCGCTGATTCGGGCAGAGACCATCCGCCAGGTCAGGCAGTTCCACCAGGCGCAGCAGGCGGCCATGACCATCCTTAGCGCCGTCCCCGAGGACGCTACCGGCTACGGCCGCATCCTCCGCCGCGCGCCGGAGTCCCCAGAGGTCGAGGCTATCGTCGAGCAAAAGTCGCTGACGCCTGAGCAGGCCACGGTGCGGGAGATCAACTCCGGCATCTACGCCTTCCAGACCGCGCCGCTGCTGGCGCACATCAGCAATCTCACCGCGGAGAATGCCCACAAGGAGCTCTACCTTACGGATATGGCGCGACTGCTGCGCGCGGCGGGCGAGCGGGTAGTGGTCACCGAGGCGCCGGTGGCGGCGGAGATTCTGGGCGCCAACACCATCGCCGAGCTGGTGGCGCTGGATGCGACACTGCGCGCCAATACCGCCAGCCGCCTGATGGCCGCCGGCGTCACCATCTTCCGGCCAGAGACCTGCGTGATCGATGCCGAGGTCGAGATCGCGCAGGACACGGTGATCGAGCCGTTTGTGCAACTGCTGGGCAAGACCCGGATCGGAACCGAATGCCGCATCCGCTCGTACTCAGTGATTGAGAGCTGCACGCTGGGCGACGGGATTCTGGTGCGCCAAGGGTGCATCCTCTCTGAAAGCACGGTGGCCGACGGAGCGAAAATCGGACCGTTTGCCCACGTTCGTCCCGGTAGTGAGCTGGGAGAAGACGTCCACGTCGGCAACTTTGTTGAAACCAAGAAGGCGCGGCTGGGCAAGGGAGCCAAAGCCAATCACCTGACATATCTGGGAGATGCTGAGATTGGCGAGGGGACTAACATTGGTGCCGGGACTATTACCTGCAACTATGATGGTGTCCACAAACACATAACGAAAATTGGCCGCAACGTCTTTGTGGGCAGCGATACCACGTTGGTGGCGCCCATTGAAGTGGGCGACGGAGCTTATATCGGGGCCGCCTCCTGTATTACAAAGGAAGTTCCAGCCGACGCTTTGGCGGTGGGCCGAGCGCGCCAGGTAACCAAGGAAGGGTGGGCGATTGCCCGCCGCGGACAGCAGAAAAAAGGGGAACAGGCCACGTAGAGGGTCAAATCAAAGGTAAGTAACGATAGTAAGCTTTCTGCATCTAAAGTGGTACTTGCGGTACCTTACTTTCGTGCCGTTGCGGGGTAAACTGAAACCCGTGGTTGTGGGTGGCGCTGCATTCTCTGACGGACATTTATCAGTGGGTAAGTACAAGGAAGCACCAGATACCTCTGGTAAGGTAAGTGTAGCGAAAAGGCCACCTTGCGATTCCCCAATCTCGGAAGGATCCGGCTGTGGTTCTCTCCGAAGTTGTATCTCTCTCAATCGCCTGTTGGCGTTCGACGCGTAGCCGCCGATGAATGCCAATGGATGCGAGGCCCCAGCGCGAGCCATGGGGTGCGGATACTGTACCAGGCATGTGGATCTGCATCGTTGCTCGAGCTGAGGCGCAATTCTCCTGGGATGTGGGGGCGCTTCGCAGCGTTTTGTTGATGTCTCGTCTGGATTAAAGCACTGAGTTGTGTGCAGGATCCGGGCACCAGAGAGAGTCGTTCGAGGGATAGCCGTGGCATTGGGCCGTTCAGATTCGAAGAATCCCGCTCCTGTCGAGATCACGCGCGGCAAGGGAAGCGCTCGTGTGGTGCGCATTCTCGTAGTGGATGACGAGGAGTACGTGCGCACCATGATGGCCTCGACGCTGGAGCGGCAGGGCTACGAGGTGCATGCGGCTGCGAGCGGTCGGCAGGCGGTGGAGATGCTGGATCGGTACGCCTTCGATCTGGTGCTTACCGACATTGTGATGCAGGATGGAAACGGCATCACACTCCTGGATCATGCACATGCCCGGCAACCCGATCTGCCGGTGGTGATGGTCACCGCTGTTCACGATATCAGTGTGGCTATTGACTCCATGCGTCGTGGCGCCTACGACTATCTGCTGAAGCCTTTCGAGCGCGATCAGCTGACCAGCACCGTGCAGCGCGCACTGGAACACCGCAGCGCGCTGGCCCAGACGCAGAGTTACCAGCAGAGCCTGGAAGAGATGGTGCGTGCACGCACGGAGATGCTGCGCCATGCCATGGAAGACCTGGAGCACTCCTACGATGTGACGCTGGAGGCGCTGGGCGATGCACTGGATTTGAAGGACTCAGAGACGCAGGGGCACTCCAAGCGTGTGACTGCCTACACCATTGCTTTGGCCCGCGCCATGGGCATTGGGCCGGATGAGGTGAAGGTGATCGCACGCGGCGCCTTCCTGCACGACATCGGCAAGATGGCTATTCCCGACGATATTTTGCGCAAACCGGGCAAGCTCAATCCCGATGAGCAGGCGGTGATGCGCGAGCACTGCGCGCGCGGCTATCAGATGCTACGCAAGATTCCCTTTCTGGCGGAGGCCGCGGAGATCGTTTTCTGCCACCAGGAACACTACGATGGGAGTGGGTATCCAAACGGTCTGCGTGGTCGGGAGATTCCCCTTGGGGCGCGCATCTTCGCGGTGGCCGACACCATGGATGCCATTACCAGTGATCGGCCCTACCGCAAAGCGCGCAGCTTTGATGTGGCGCGAGAAGAAATTCTGCGCTGCTCGGGAACGCAGTTCGATCCTGCTGTAGTGGAGGTCTTCATGAAGATTCCCAACGAATTGTGGCATGAGTTGCGGGCCGAGATCAGCGGTCAGAACAACCGGTTCACCAGCTTCGAGCCGCCGCCGCAGTTTCGCAAGCGCGGCTAGCGTCTCGCCGTGGAGGTTTCCCAATGACACGCCTTACCAGCGATGAGATCAGGCTCCGGCTTGAGAGCGTGCCCGGCTGGACAGTCGCATCTGGCGAGCTGACCAGGGTCTTCCAGTTTGAGGATTTTCGTGGGGCGTTGGGGTTCGTCAACTGGGTGGGAGAGTTGGCCGAGCAGGCGGGACATCATCCGGATATCGATATCCGATATAACCGCGTGCGTCTTGGCCTGGTTACGCACGATGCCGGCGGACTGACGGGCAAGGATTTTCAGTTGGCTGCACGGATCAGTGCAGAGGTTCCCGAGGCATGATTCTGCCCTAGATTTCATCGGCTGGATCGTTGTCGGAAATTCCAAATTCAGGATTTATCTCTGGCGCATCCGCCTTCTGGAGTCCCTCAATCGTCTTCCGATACCACCATGCGAAGGCTGCAGCGCCTGCGATGCCCGAGGCAAGTGCCACCATGCCGATCCGCAGCCAGCCTGGATTCTTGTGGGCCGGGGCGGGTTGTTCTTTGATTGGTTGTGATTCTAAAGGCGTTGACATATTCAGATCGTCGGATGGTGTGGTTAAGAGTTTGTGAGTGCAACATTCCTAGTGCACTTTAGTAGATGCGCGCGGCGCAAAGCGGATGGCATATTTTTCCGGCAGATAAATTTCTGTTTTTTGTAGTTGCGTTCAGCCAAATCTATGCTAAGGTATATTTATTCCACTGGTGGAGGTAGTCGACACTACCGAAGCCCAGCGGGAAGATGTTTGCGTCACTGGCCTCCCGGCACGAACAGCTAGAACGTTCGTGCCGTCTTTTTTTTGCGCGGGTGATGGCGGCAAGTACCAGTCCCTTTCTAACGATCCTCCTGCGATATACCCAGCACCGTGTAATTCCGTACAATGCAAGGCGGAGACATTTTCCCCATGAGGATGACAATTCTATTGAAAGGTCGCTGGTGGATGGCGCTGGCTGTGTTTGCGCTCACCGTGGCCAGTTATGCACAGTGGTCCAACCCAGCCGATGATGTGCCGGCCTACCATCCTTCCGCGCCGCTGCATGTGAGCGCTCTGCCGCCGATTCTCTCCGGAGCCAAGCTGACCGGCGAGGAGTTTCGCTATCCCTGGCAGGTGCACGTGTATAAAGATGCAGCGAAGGTTGGCAATGTTCTCTACCAGCTGCCCTGCAACTGCCGCTGTGATCGGGAACTAGGCCACACCAGCCTGCGCAGCTGCTTTGAGGGGTTGCATGGTGCTGAGTGCTCCACCTGCGCCAAAGAGGGTTTCTACGCTTACCAGCAGACACGGATGGGTAAGACGCCTGCGCAGATTCGGGCCGGCATTGCACGGCACGACTACGAGAGCATCGACCTGGAGAAAGAGTAGGCGGCGGCTCGGCACCGGTTGGCGTAAGATAACAGTATGCAGCACGAGCCAGCCGGCCCGGGCTCGCACCCAATAGTCCTGCCCCGTCGTCTAATAGGGCAGACCGCAGTGGGGGCGTCACGGTTTCGACGGGATTGATTGCGGCATGGGAGGCATGTCGGGGTGTGGGCACCCGTAATCGCTCGCAAAACCAAAGTTGCCAACAACAACCTGGCACTTGCTGCTTAATTAACTAAGTAGCCGTCCGCCGCGGCTTTGCCTGTGGGCTGCGAGCGGGCGTCGCACAGCAGGCTGGCAGAAGCGGCTCGGTCCGGGCGGCTGAAGCGAGATCAATCGGACTAGTTTCCAGCGCATCTTGTCCGTTCTTAAGCGCTGGCGGCGAAACTAATTGAATCGGACAGAGCATGGACTCTCCCGGCTGACAACGATTTCGGACGCGGGTTCGACTCCCGCCGCCTCCACCAACGTTTTGATTAGTGACAAAGCAGGCCTCGGATCTGCGTTAGGAAAGAAGAGCAGCATATCGGGAGGCAATGTCATCCCAGTGGTAGGTTGAGCGTGCGCGCTCTCGCGAGGCTTCTCTGAGTCGATCAAGCCCGGCATCCTCATTCTCTGCGTGGTCAATTCTCAGCACAAGTTCCGGAGCGTCAGCAAAATAGTACCCGCAGGAGCCCAGGGTTTCGCGATTGAAGGGATTATCGTGCGCAAAGACAAGGTTGCCGCACCCCATCGCCTCCAGCAGCGAGGGATTGGTGCCCCCCACGCTATGGCCATGGATGTAGGCGAAGGCGTGATAGCGCAGTGAGGTCAGCCTGGCGCTGTCGTACACAGTTCCGATCAGACGGATACGCGGGTCCTGTATTGCTCGAAGCTGCTCGACATATCGCG
>DAIDGZ010000002.1 GCA_027452125.1 Acidobacteriaceae bacterium
AGCAACGGAGATGCGCTAAGTTTTTCATCTCACGGAAAGCAGATGGAGGTTCTACCTCTTTGCCGCCTCCATCTTCTATCCTGTAGCCATGAGCACAACGACTACACCTGCATTGCGCAAACTCGGTAACTCCGACATGCACCTGACGCCCATCGGCTTCGGCGCCTGGGCTATTGGCGGAGGAGATTGGCAGTATGCCTGGGGTCCCCAGGACGACGCGGAGTCCATCTCCGCCATCCATCGCGCCCTGGATCTTGGCATCAACTGGATTGATACAGCGGCCGTCTATGGCCTGGGCCACTCTGAAGAGATCGTCGCCAGTGCCCTGAAGGGCATGAGCAAAAAGCCATATGTGTTCACCAAGTGCGCTTTGCGCTGGAACGAGGATCGCTCCATCTACAACTCGATCAAGGCCGCCTCGGTCACGGAGGAGCTGGAAGCCTCACTGCGCCGCCTGCAGGTGGACACGATCGACCTCTATCAGATTCACTGGCCGAATCCGGACCCCGAGATCGAGGAGGGTTGGGAGGCTCTGGCCCGCCTGCGCGAGCAGGGCAAGATCCGCTGGATTGGCGTCTCCAACTTCAACGTGGAGCAGATGAAGCGTGCAGCAGCTATTGCCCCGATCACCAGCCTGCAGCCGCCCTACTCCATGCTGCGTCCGGCGGTAGAGAAGGAACAACTGCCCTACTGCCTGGAGAACGGCATCGGCGTGATCAATTATTCGCCCATGGTCTCCGGCCTGCTCACCGGCAAGATGACCGCCGAGCGCGTAGCTGCCATGCCCGCGGACGACTGGCGCCGCAAAGCCATCGAGTTCAATGAGCCCCGCTTTGGCCGGAATATGCGTCTGGTGGAGCTGCTTCGGGAGATTGGCAGCGGCCACGGCGTCACCCCGGGTGTTGTTGCCATTGCCTGGACCCTGCACCATCCGGCGATTACCGCAGCTATCGTGGGCGGGCGCAACGGCCGCCAGGTGGAGGAGACTGCGGCTGCGCTGCACTTTCGCCTCAGCGACGAGGAGTACGCGCGCATCAATGCCTTCATAGCTGCTAACCCCGTTTAATGTGAATGGTTTATGAGAAAGTAAAAGCCCCGGCCGAGGCCGGGGCTTTTACTCATCCTTGCAAAATCGAATTACATTGCAGCCACAAAGTCCGGTACGATTCCAGCGGCGTGCTCCTGCAACAGGTGGGTCATGCGTGCGGCCATGGCTGAGTACATCTCAGCGGCGCGGTAGGCATTGATGCGAACGCCTTCGCTGGCCTGCGAGAATCCGTACTGGCAGAGAGCCACCATCGCACAAAGCCTTATCTGCATCGCATCGCTGTGCAGAGTCTCGATCAGGAGCCGGTCTACGCCGGTGCAGTTACGCGAAGCGTAGTCTGCCATCTCCATCAGTACGCGGGCATTCTGATACATCACCCATAGACCACGCGGGCCATCCATGCGCTGCCATGCGTCATCCGTAGTTGCGCTCAGACCTTCTCTCCACAGAAAGTGTTCGTTCAACTCCCGCCCGCTCCAATCAGGACGAAGCTGGGCAAGGAGAGTCTCCCACGTCTGCTGATTCCTGCGGCGAACGTTCATGCGCCATCGCCATAGGTAATAGGCAATGGCTAGAATCGCCGTTATTTGAAGCAGAGTAAGAATCATCGGTGATCCCCGGTGCGGAATCTGGTAACCATAGGAATAGGGGTACCACTCCGCTTAGTTTTTCTGCACGTATTACTGATATCAGAAAAGTCCCGCATTGTGTAGGGAAATTCCCGCAAGTTAGTCACTTTTGGTAGGTTCCTATAGTTTCGAAAGTGCAGTGACCAAAGGTAATACTCTGATTTCGTCCAAGGGCCTTGAGCATCGGAGCCGTGTACTGTGCGGGAGAACTCACCGGATCCGGTTCCTCCAAACTCCCCTTGGCGTCCCGGGTTGGCTCGTAGCTGTTTGTGTGCCGGGCAAACATTACGACCCAAAAGATTAGCACGCCCAGATAGCTGTAGGGCCCTACCTGATCGAGCCATGTATAGAGCCACTCAGGCAGCGAGTGGGTACGGGCCACAGTGGTGGCAAACGTAATGATGGTGTAGATTCCCATGCCCGTGGTGACTTGGAACTCCCATTCTGGCCATCTCAGATGCAACAGATTGCTCCACACGGCAATCGTCAGAATCGCCGCCAACTCAGTCACAATTGTGATCTGCAGTATGCGCATGGCTAGCCGAAAGAGAAGCGGAAACCCGCTCGGTAGAGTCCAGGGAGACAGCAAATAGACCACCAGCAGGGTCTGAGGAAAGATCAGGGCAGCCACAGACCAGCGAGCGCTGGGACCGTTGAAATGTGCCATGTTCCTCGCTGCTTCCATCAGTACCAGGAAGTAGAAGCTCGTATCCACGATTGCATTTACGATCCAGAGTTCCGCGTAGTGGGGCGCCGAATCGCGCAGGATTAACAGGAACAAGAGGCTGCTGAGAAGATTCCACACCATCCAGGCGAAGAACGCTGGAAGTACGCGGAACACGCATTTGCGAATTAGCAAAGCGAGCAGAACAAGCAAGCTGGCCATGCTCGCTGAAAGCAATACAATTTCCAGCATTGCCATGCCTTTATTGCAGGGACCCTTTCTCGGCAAGCGCGGGGGAATCGGTTCGCCAGCTTTGGATGATCATATACCGTCGCGCGGACGATCCTTGTGTGCCTGCGCGTCCGCAAGGGCGACGCGGGTGGTGCGCGCAGCCCCCGCCACAGCCAGCAGCATGTTCTGCATTTGCGGTGTAAATTCGTGCCGCTCTGCCTCTCGCTGCGCGAAGCTTACGATCCAATAAAGCAGCGAACAGATGTAGCTGGCAATCAGCACCCGATTCAAGAGCTGATACTGCGAGATCGCAGTTTCATGCATGTGCAGCATGGCAATGGTGAGGTTAACGACGGAGTAGAAGCCCAGTCCGGTTGCGACCTGGAATTCGCGGTTACGCCAGCCAATCGAGAGCAACTGGCTGCAGGCGATGAGTGCCAGGAGAAATAAAATCTGAAGTATGGAGACGGTCTGCTGCAACTGGACGACCAGATGCAGTTTGTGCGTCGGCAGGTCCAGTGCAGGGAGAGAAGCAAAAGGCCAGATGGCTGCTCCAAGCAGCAGCAGTCCTCCCGCGATGTAGATTAGAGCGCTGCGTCGCAGATATACGCGTACAGGACGCAGCACGGACCAAGCCAGTTCTACGAGAATCGCCAACAATAATCCGGAGTCGATGATCAGCTCAAGCAGATAGGCAGTTCCGTAATGGCGAGGAAACTTGCAATGAACTGCGTAGGCAACAAAGCTGCCGACCAGGGCCCAAATGCTGTAGGAAAAGAAGACGGGCAGAGTTCGCCACACACGCCTATACACGAGCAGGCCGATCACGGCTGCTTCGGCAAAGCTCCCCGCAAACCACAAAGCCGAGTCCAATGTCACTTGCAACGTCACCTGAGACTGTACCGGATCAGAAGCAAGTGGGAAATGAACCGCCGTTCATCGCCATTGATCGCTAAAAAATGGCCGGGAGTGCGCCGCCAAGATCTCACGTGTCCCTGATTCGGATTTGGCCCAATGCCCACAGTCTACCAGTGCGCTGCGCCAGGCCCGCTACCACAAAAGAGTGAGATGAGTCTGTTTTTCGATTGTCAATTAGTTCCAACGCCTGGCTGGCTAAACAGCGCTGGCCGCCGGCGGGAAGGGGTTGATGGGTACCTCGGCTACGGTCGCCGGAGGAAAGGGATTGATGGGCACAATCTTGCTGGCCGCGGGCGGGAAGGGGTTGATGGGTACGGCTGCCTGCACTGAAGATGTCGGGGCGAGCGCAACTGAGGTAACTGGCGTGGCAGATATCTGCGCAGTTGCAAACATCGCGAGAGATACACCAAAAGCAACGCTGAAAAGCTTGGTCATTGGAGAAAACATTTGAGAACACGCTCCTTAGGCGCAAGAATTTTTCATTCAGGGCAAGGGTAACCCAAATTGGCCAAACAGGCTACCACAAAAGTAACCATTTGTGTGAAATTTCGGGGGATATGGAATCAGGATGAATGCAAATTCATTTCTCTTGGCAGGGGGATGAGCGGGCGCATCTCCGCAGATGCACTGCTAACTATCTGATATCCAGTCGCTTTGCCAGTGACTGGTCAGACTATGCCAGTTCGATGGTATGGAGGTGCTTTGGCGTCCAATGGGTGCTTTTAGACGAATAAGAGGAAGACCTACTGGCGTTCGATGAGGGTATCGATTTGGCCCGTTCGGGTTACCGTTCATGAAACTTTCGTGTCTCGCAATGTGCGCCGAACTTCGATAGAGTGCGGATACGGGCTAATTGTGTTTCAAAGAGAGCCGCAGGTGCGATGAAATCTGATTCCCCAGAAAACTCGGTTTCCGTCGACGGCGCCAGTCCTCGTCAGGAGGTACGATGTGCCGTCCGCTTTCCACTTGAACTGCCGGTCACAGTGGCCGCAGATGGCGAGGAACTTTCGGCGCAGACGCGCAACGTATCTGCCAGCGGCGTTCTCTTCGAACTTGATCATGAATTGAAGCCGGGTGGTGAGATACGTTTTTCCTTACGGATGCCCGGCGGCATTCTCGGCACTGAGCACGATGTTCTGGTTCACTGTACCGGGCGTGTGGTACGCTGCTCCATGAGCCAGACTCAGTTTCTTGCAGCAGCAACCATCGATGAATATCGGTTTGCCGAGCAATAATAGAAGAGAGAGTCCATTCGGCGGCAGGCAATGACGGGACAAGTACTAGACGATTCCTCTGATGGCGAAGCCCTTGACGAACCGGTAAAGCCGGGTGCGATCAGGATTATTCTCGCCGATTCCCAGGCAATTTACCGCGTCGGCATACGCAAGGTGTTTGCCCTCGAAGACGATTTGCGTGTGGTGGCGCAAGCGGACTCTCTGGAGAATCTGCGTGCCGCCATCATCCGCTATCCGACTGACATCGTGCTGCTTGAGGGGGGCATGCTGGCCGGCACGGCGGATGCCATTCCTGAACTCATCAAGCTTGCACCGGACGTCAAATTGATCGTTCAGGCGGTGGCTGCCGATGAAAACCACACTGTAGAACTGTATCGGCGTGGTGTGCGCGGCATTATCTCCCGCTCGATTTCGCCGGATCTGCTGGTGCGCTGTGTGCGCCGCATTGCCGCGGGCGAGACATGGATCGATAACCAGTCAGTGAACTGGGTGATTGAGGCTTATCGCGCCCAGGCTGCCGCGCTGGTCAACCCGCGCAACCAGCCTCGCCTGTCGCCCAAAGAGATGTCCATCATCTCCTGCATTACCCAGGGCAAGCGCAATAAAGAGATTGCCTACCAGCTTGGCACCACCGAGCAGGTCATCAAAAACTACCTTCGCAAGATCTATGACAAGCTGGGCGTGAGTGATCGCCTGGAACTGGCGCTCTATTGCCTGCACAACAAGATCATCCAGGCTGAGCCGGAGGCCGAAGCAGTGGCGGCTAAAGTAGCCCGAGCCTGACGCGTCCGGAAAAAAGGTAAGGGCCTCTCTGGATTCGAGAGGCCCTTACCTTTTTATCTGTACTCTTCCTGACCTACTGCGGCGTTTCGCTGCAGGGGGTACGCGCCATCTCCAGCAGCCGTATGAACTCCGCCAACTCGGATTTGCTCATATGTCCCAGCAGTTCACCGGGGACACGCTGGATCATCGGGTCCATTTGCCGCAGCAGCTCGAGGCCGGCTTCAGAGATCGATGTCCATACCGCGCGCCTATCCTGGCGGTCACGCCTTTGCTTGATCAGCTTGAGCGCCTTGAGCCGTCCCAGCAGGCGCGTGATATCCGGCTCGGCGGTGATCATGCGGCTGCCGATCGCCGCGCAGGTAAGCCCCTGCGGACCTGCACCGCGCAGGATGCGCAACACGTTGTACTGGGTTGAGGTAATGCCCCAGTCCCGCGTCTGCCGGTGGAAGGCGCGATGCAGACAGTCTGCCGTGCGCATCAGGTTCAGCAGTGCCTCTTCCTCAACGCTGGCAAATGCCGGCTCCTGCAAAATCTCAAGCTTCAGACTCATCATGCAACTCCTGCCCGGCGCGGATCGAACTCGCGGCCGGATATTCAAGCGCCAGGCGCCCTAACGCGAGGCAGCAAGCTTCAGGGCGCCTGACTTACATCTTCCACCTACTGTTTCACGACTTCCAGCTCGATATCCAGCTTGATATCGTCGCCCACAACCGCGGAAGGGAAGGCAGTGCCAATTCCGAAGGCTGTGCGGCTGATGGTCGTCGAAGCCGAGTAGCCCGCATGGGGCTTATGATCCATGCCTGGCGCTGGTCCCATCGGCCCTTCCACCTGTAGCACCACAGGCCGGGTGACGCCATGCAGCGTCAGATTGCCAGCTACCGTCATCCCAGTTGCGGTTCTGGTCACGGCGGTGCTGGTGAAGGTGGCGGTGGGGAACCTGGCGACATCAAAAAACGCCGGTGACTTGAGGTGCGTGTCACGTGCTGTCACGCCGGTATCCAGGGTGCCTACGCCGATTGTCGCCGTCACGGTGGATCTGGCCACATTAACCGGATCGAACACAATAGTGGCTGCCACCGCGCCGATGCGGCCATGGACATTCGAGACGCTCATGTGACGCACGCTGAAGTCCACCTCGCTATGCGCCGGGTCAGAGACCCAGGTAGAACTCTGCGCCATGGCCAGCGGAGCCACCAGCGCCGCCAAGCCCATCCACATTACCAAACGTTTCATTTCTTGAAAATCCTTTCGACGCTGGAGCTCCAGGGCCCACGCGCACACAGGGAAGCAGGATTTTTTCTGCCGATACGGCGGCTGAATGCTTCCGATCTATTTTTTAGACGCGCGCGCCGGGTTATTTGTTGCAACAAATATTTTGCTCTATTGTGTCTCTATCCTGCGTGCGCAGCCTTGGCTCTGATATTCTCCCGCCATGCTCAAGCTCGGCCACTTCAGCCGCCTTAACGCGCAGCAGCGCAACGCATTCTATGCGTCGTTCCTGGGCTGGACTCTCGACAGTCTCGATTTCTTCCTGCTCATTTTCTGCGTCAAGGCGATAGCCGGCGACTTCCACACGCAGCCCTCGGCCATCATGGGCGCGGTGTTTCTTACCCAGGCGTTTCGTCCGGTGGGCGCGCTGATTTTTGGCGTGCTGGCCGACCGCTATGGCCGCCGACCGGTGCTGATTGCCAATATCATCAGCTTTTCAGTAATTGAGCTGGCCTGCGCTTTTGCGCCATCGCTTGCTGTCCTGCTGGGGCTGCGCGCTCTGTTTGGCATTGCCATGGGTGGGGAGTGGGGTGTGGGCGCCGCGTTGGCCTTTGAGTCGTTACCGAAGGAGGGCCGGGGTACGTTTTCCGGCATTCTGCAGGAGGGGTACGCAGTGGGCTCCATCCTCGCTTCGGCTGCCTTTGCCTTGTTCTTTGAGCGTATTGGCTGGCGAGGACTCTTCATTCTGGGTTCCCTGCCGGCCTTTCTTGCGCTTTATGTTCAGCTCAAGGTGCCGGAGTCACCAGTGTGGCTGGCGCAGGCTCGCAAGCGAACCGAGCATCGCGCGCTGGGTACACCACGCGTCTGGCTGCCCGCGCACCTGACAGAGTTCCTGCCCACTTTTCTGTTTCTTATCTTGCTGATGACGGCCTTCATGAGCTTTTCCCATGGCACGCAAGACCTCTATCCGACGTTCCTGGCGGTCTATGCCAAGCTCACACCTGAGATTATTGGCCTGCTTGGCGTGCTGTACGGCTTCGGTTCGATTGCAGGGGGCATTGTGTTTGGCGCGCTGTCGGAGCACTGGGGCCGCAAGCGGGCCATCATCACGGCTGCACTGCTGGCCATCCCTGTCATTCCGCTCTACGCCTACGGGCATTCAGCCTGGCTGCTAGGCACCGGCGCGGTGTTGATGCAGTTTATGGTACAGGGCGCATGGGGAGTGGTTCCGGCGTATCTGACGGAACTGTCGCCGGCTCCGGTGCGGGCCACCGCGCCGGGGCTGGCCTACCAGCTTGGGGCGCTGGTTACTTCCTGGAACGGCAAGGGGCAGGCGCTGGCTGCGGAACGCTGGCACAACTACCCTGCCGTACTGGCCATCACGGTGCTGGTGGTGGCGCTGGCCCTGGCTGGCTTGACACTGATGGGCCGCGAGGCGCGGGGCAGAGAGATGACGGCTTAGATTCGGCTCTCGCCTCGGGAGCCGCAGGTGTGCTAGAAGAGGATCGTGCCCAGCATTGCCTTTCCTGAAACGATCAAGACTGCCCGGTTGGAGTTGCGCCGCTGCACCCCAGGCGATGCGGCGCGCCTGCTGACCCTAGTAGAAGAAAATCGCGCGATGCTGGAGCGCGAGTTTCCGCAGATGGCAGCCCTCTACACGGTGGAGGAAGCGCAGAAGATGATCGCGCTGAAGGACGAGCACTGGAGCCGGCGCACTACTTTCTGCTACCTGCTTTGGCATCTGCAGAGCGGAGCGCTCGTAGGCTATCTGCAGGTGAAGAACATCACATGGGAGATTCCTGCGGCTGAGTTAGGCTACTTCATCGCCGGCCGCTGGCAGCGCCAGGGTTATGCCAGCGAGAGCATCCGCGTGCTGGTACGCATCACCCTGCAGCGGCTGGGCTTTCAGAGACTCTTCGTTCGTATCCTGCCGGGTAACTGGGAGAGCCTGGCGTTGGCGCGCAAGCTCGGTTTTCAGGACGAGGGCCTGCACCGCAAGGCCTACCGCTGTGGGCGGGGACAGCTCCACGATGTGCATGTCTTGTCGCTGATCCGGGAGTAGCCCAGGCATCTTGAGTGGAAGAGCGGGTTCCCAGGTCCGGGTTTCGGACCTGGGAATGCCAGGAGACAGTGCCTAGGCTGTCACGATCTCACTGAAGTCGGCAATCTTCGAGAAGTTTGTGAGGACGCTGTCGATCAGAGCCAGATGGGCGCCACGCAGTTTCTCGTCGGGATCGAGCACCATCACCTTGTCAAAGAAGGCGTCCACTGCAGGCCGTAGCGTGGCGATGAGGGCCAGAGCCTCGGCATAGCTGTGCTGCTCGCGAAGCTTCTCTACCTGTGGCGCCACCTGCTCGGCAGCAGCCTTCAGGCTCTGCGCCTCACCGGCGGTAGCGTCTGCTGCATTGCCGCGGGCAAAGCCCTTTTCGTCAGCCTGCCGCAGGATGTTCTTGATCCGCTTGAAGGCTGCCGAGACGGCGATGAAATCGTCCGAGCCGCGCACTGCAGTGAGCGCCTCAGCGCGGGAAATGAGATCGGGCGCGCTTACTGTGCAGCTTGCACGATCCCCTTCAGGGATTGCGGCAAGAACGGCGTTCACAATGTCATACGCGAAGCCACGCACTTCCTTCAGGTAGAACGCAAGGCGCTCGTTGAGGAATGCACGAACAGCTTCGTTTGTCTTGTGATCCAGGCTTGCAACCGCCTCCACAACTTCGCCCAGATATAGGGGAAGGCCAGACTCGGCGAGAATTTTCACGATCGCGTTAGCAGCGCGACGGAGGGCAAACGGATCCTTCGATCCCGTCGGTGCGTTGCCGATGCCGAACATGGCCCAGATCGTGTGGACGCGATCTGCCAAGCCGAGCAACTGCCCTTCCACGGTCAGCGGAATATTATCGTCCGTCGCGGCGGGGATGTACTGCTCATAGATGGCCAGGGCGGCGCGCTCGCCGACATGCTGCGCACGAGCGTAGAGGCCGCCGATGATGCCCTGTAGTTCAGTGAATTCCTTTACCATCTCCGTGGTCAGGTCGGTCTTGGCCAACTCGACGGCCTTCATCAGAGCGGCTTCATCGAGGCTGACGTCTTTGGCCTTTACATGGTCAGCCAAGCTCTTGGCTACGCGCTTGTTCTGCTCGGTCTTCCAGTGGTAGCTGCCCAGCTCCTTCTGGAAGGTGACATGCTTCAGGCTCTCGACGCGCTCGGTCAGCGGCGTCTTCTGATCGAAATCCCAGAAGAACCGTGCGTCCTTGAAGCGGGCGCGGAGCACCTTCTGGTTGCCGTGGCGGATGGTCTCCTCGCCCTCGGCATCGACCTGAATATTGAGCACCGTCAGGAAGTGTGGGGCCAGCTTCCCGTCTGCGCCTTCCACGGCGAAGTACTTCTGGTGATCGCGCATCACCGTCACCAGCACCTCTTCCGGCAGTGCAAGGTACTCCGGCTCAAAGTTGCCCAGGATCACGGTGGGCCACTCCGTGAGGTGCACGACTGTCTCCACCAGCGGCTCGTCTTCGCGCCAGCGCGCGCCGGGCACCGCTCGCGTGGCCTTATCCAGGGCTTTGCGGATGGTGTGCCGCCGCTCGGCTACATCGACAATCACGTGTGCCGCGCGCAGTTTTTCCGCATAGTTCCTGGGCGCATCGATCGTTACAGGCGCTGAGCCGTGCAGGATGCGGTGGCCGCGGCTCGCGTTCCCTGCAGCGATTCCGGCGATCTCCAGCGGAACCACGGTGGTGCCGAGCAGCGCGACAACCCAGCGCACCGGGCGCACAAACCGCTCTGGCTTGCCGGCGCGCCAGTACATATTCTTGGCCCAGTAGATGGCCAGCACTTCCTTCGGCAGTTCGGCGGCCAGCAACTGGGTAGCGCTCACCCCGGGCCGTTTCAC
>DAIDGZ010000003.1 GCA_027452125.1 Acidobacteriaceae bacterium
GCATGAGATGCAGTGCAGGTGGAAGATGACGCAATGCGTCATTTGGCAAAAAGTTGCGCGTCTTTATTTTTCATGAGAACCGCAACACTTCTGCGAAACCGCTGTTCAATCGGGACATGAACGGCTCGCCAGGGGGCAGCAAGAGACAAGCCCCGAAAGGAAGAGAGCCGAGGCAGCTGGAAATCTGAAACCGGCTGGCTGGGATGGAGGAGATATGAAGAGCATGAAGAGCTGGATGTTGAGCGCGGCGTTGGTGATCGGCGGATTGGGTCTTCTAGCGGTTCCGGCGCATGCAGCTCGCTGGGGAGTCTACGTGGGCGTAGGCGCACCAGCGGCTTATATGCCCCCGTGCCCCGGCCCCGGATATTCCTGGATCAGCGGGTACTACGCCGATGGCGGCTGGGTGCCGGGGTACTGGAACTATGTAGGCGATGGCGACGGCGACGGCTATGGTTACCGCGGCTACTATCGTGGCTGGGACCGTGACCGCTACTGGCACGGCGACGACGACCATGGCTGGGACCGCGGACGCGGATGGGGTCATGAGGACCACTGGGATCATGGCCGCCATGAAGGGTGGCGCCACTAATGCGACTGTTGCGATGGTCGGAGTGGGCTAACCTCTTTCCGGAGAACGGTTTCCTTACTGGGCCGCTCTCCGGAGGCACTCCAGAGGCCGTGACTCCGGCTGAACACCGCAACTAATCCGGCCGGGCGCGGTCTGTATAGATATGGCGCCGGTGGATCGAGGATCTTAATCCACCGGCGGACGAGTAAGCGCAGGAACGACTCCGAGCCGCAGGCACGGGACGGGGCCGCACAAGGAGGAGGCAATGAAAAAACTCCGCTCAATCTTCATGGCCACGTTTGCAGCTTTACCCCTGATCTTTGCGGCGCATGCACAGGCACAGGTTTCCGTCGGCATCGGAGTGGGTGTGGGGCCGGCAGTAGTTCCGGCACCGGCCTATTATGACGATGACGATTATGGCCCACCGGTGTGTGAATGGGGGTATTACGCGTACTATCCCTATGCCTGCGCGCCCTACGGGTACTACGGGCCGAGCTGGTTTGCAGGCGGCGTCTTCATCGGAGCCGGTCCTTGGTATGGCTGGGGATGGCGTCATGATTGGGATGGCGACCGGTGGCGTGGCGGCTGGGGACGCGACGGCTATCGCGGCGGCTGGGGACATGATGGATATCGTGGCGGTTATGCAGCACGCGGCGGCTATCGTGGCGCCTACGGTGGCGGCCGGATTGCTCCCGGCGCGGGGCGCGTGCCCTTCAACGGCGGTGGCTACCGCGGCAATTATGGCGGGGCGGGTCACGGCTATATGGGTGGACACCCCAGCGTAGCTGCCGGTCCGCGCGGCGGCTTCGGCGGCGGACATATCGCGAGCGGCTATCGCGGCGGTTTTAGCGGTGGCGGCTTCCATGGAGGCGGCGGCTTCCACGGTGGAGGCGGAGGTTTCCATGGCGGTGGTGGCGGCTTCCACGGTGGTGGTGGATTTCATGGAGGCGGTGGCTTCCATGGCGGCGGTGGACGCCGGTAACTGCTTTTGTTGAATTGAAAGGCCCGCGTGCTTTGGCAGGCGGGCCTTTTTGCGTGCTGCTGCGTGTGTGGGGTTGGGGCTACGGCTTAACTGCGGCTGGGCTTCTCGCAATCTCCACCAGGCGCGCGGCAATTTTTTCTGCTGCTCCGGGGCGCGCTTCACTTTTGGCCGCACTGGCCATGGTAGCGAGGCATTGCGGATTCTGCAGCAAACGGGTCAGCGTATTGAGCAGCTTGCCGGGCGTGTCCAGATCCTTTTCCTCCAGCATCTCGGCTGCGCCGACCCGCACCATGGCCTCCGCATTGCGCTTCTGGTGTTCGTCCGCGGCGGCAGCGAAGGGGACGAGCAGAGCCGGCTTGCCTGCGGCGGCCAGCTCGGCCACCGTGGAGGCGCCGCTGCGCGCCATGACGAGATGCGCCCGGCTGAACCGTTCGGCCATATCGTCCAGGAAGGCTCGCACCTCCCATCGAGCCGGGTCGGCCTGGCTGGCGGCATAGGCAGCTTGCGTGACCTCGGCATGGCGCGCGCCGCATTGGTGCAGAATGGTCAGGCCGGGTACGGCCTCCAGCAACTGCGCGGCAATCTTTGGCAAATGAGTATTCAGGATGCGGGCGCCCTGCGATCCGCCGAAGACCAGCAGGTGCGGAGCGGCCTGGCTGGGCGGCTGAAGGGTGAAGAACTGAGGCCGCACCGGCACGCCTGTCACTTCGCAGTTGCGGAACCATTTGGCTGCGACGGGGAAGTTGACCGCCGCGGCCTGCACGCGCTTGCCTACCAGGCGGTTGGCCAGTCCCGGCATGGCATTGGGCTCGAAGGCCATGGTCGGTATCCGCTTGAGCAGGGCAGCGCCCATGCCCGGCCCGGAGGCGTAGCCGCCGACGCCAAATACGGCATGGGGCTTGAAGTCGTTCAGCAGATGCAGGCAGTCAGTAAAGCTGCGCGGCAGCCGTACCAGCGTGCGCAGGCGAGTGAGCAGCGACACCTGGTTGAGCGGTCCGATCTCGATGAGCCGCAGAGGAAATCCCGCCTCCGGCACCAGCCGGGTCTCCAGCCCGCGAGCCGTGCCGACGAAGAGCACCTCTGCGCGGTAGCGAGCCACGAGTTCCTGCGCCACAGCGAGTGCCGGAATAATGTCTCCGCCGGTTCCGCCACCGGCCATCAGAATCCGCAACTGCGCCACGATTGAACCTTTCTCATGCAGAGGATCAGGGATGCTGCTGCGCTGCGCTCAGTCAGCCTTTCGCGTGATATTGAGGAGAATGCCGATGCTGGCCAGTGTGAAGAACACGGAGGTGCCGCCGTAGGAGATCAGCGGCAGGGGGATTCCCTTGGTGGGCACCAGCGAGAGCACGACGCTGATGTTGAAAAACGCCTGCAGGACGATGGTGGTGGTGATGCCGAAGGCCACCATGCGCCCAAATGGGTCACGGGAGCGGAAGGCCGCACGCAGACCGCGCACCGCGAGCACGACAAACAGAGTGACAATCACTATGGAGCCAATAAAACCCAGTTCCTCGGCGATGTTGGCAAAGATGAAGTCTGTGGCCGATTCCGGGAGATAGAAGAGCTTCTGGATGCCTTCCATGTAGCCCCGGCCGGTGAGGCCCCCGGTTCCCACGGCGATAAGCGACTGCATGATGTGGAAGCCTGCGCCTTGCGGGTCAGAGCCGGGATTGAGAAAGACCAGCATGCGCTGGCGGCGCCACGCCACCATGAAGAGCAGCGCCACCAGTCCGGGCAGTATGGCCAGAAAGCCCATGATGAGGTACTTCCATTCCATGCCGGCGAGTATGAGCATCATGGCGGTTACACCGACGAGCACCAGCGCCGTACCGAGGTCAGGCTGCTTGACGACCAGAAGCGCGAAGACCCCGGGAATGATGGCGGCGCGGAGCAGGGTGCGCCGCCAGTCACGCATCTCATCCAGCCGTGTGTGCAAAAACCAGGCCAGAAAGAGCACCAGAACTGGTTTGGCCAGCTCTGAGGGCTGAAAGCTGAAGAAGCTGCCGAAGTGAATCCAGCGGTGGGTGTTGTGCGAGGAAGGGAAGAAGAACACGGCCACCAGCAGCAGGGTGGTGGTGCACAGCATGAAGTAAATGAAGCGCGGCGAGTTGTAGCGCGTGTAGTCGATATTCATGAGCGCCAGCATGACCAGGGAGCCGCCCGCTGCCCAGCCCGCCTGACGGATCAGGTAGTAATAGGGATTGTGGTAGTGCTCCTGGGCCACAATGGCAGACGCGGAGAAGACCATGGTCAGTCCCACCACTACGAGCAGCAGCGTGGTAAAGAATAGCCATTTGTCGACTCCGACGCGCTTTGCCATTCTTTACCAGCCCTTTTGCTGAGTGACGAGTTGCTTGAACACGCGGCCGCGATGCTCGTAGCTTTCGAACTGATCAAAGCTGGAGCAGGCCGGAGCCAGCAGAACCACATCACCTGGCCGTGCCGCTGCCCGGGCGGCAGCCACGGCTTTTTCCAGGGTTTCGCAGGAGTGCAGCGAAACCACGCCCCGCAGTTGCGACTCAATCTTGGCCGCCGCCGAGCCAATGGTGTACACCGCGCGTACCCGTGCCCGCAGCAACGGATCCAGCAGCGTGTAGTCGGAGCCTTTGTCCTTGCCGCCGAGGATCAGATGAATCCCCGACTGGAATGCTACCACTGCCTTGGCCGTAGCATCGACGTTGGTTGCTTTGGAGTCGTTGTAGAACTCCACACCGTTGATTGTGGCTACATATTCGAGGCGGTGCTCGACCGCCTGAAACTTCTCAATTGCCCGGCGAATTGCCTCTACGGGGGCTCCGGCCAGGCGTGCCGCGCATACCGCGGCTGCCACATTTTCCACGTTATGCTCGCCTTTGAGCGGAATCCCGCTGAGCGGCATCACTGTTTCGACATCCGCGCCCTTCGCGCCGCGATAGAGGACATAGCCGCCCTGCACCCAGCAGCCCTGCTCCACCTCATGCTCGATGGAGAACCAGTAGACCTGCCCCGGAGATCGTTTGGCGGCTTCGGCGGCGCGCGCGTTATCGGCGTTGAGCACGACGCTGTCCGCGGCGGTTTGCGCGGCAAAGATGCGCTCCTTGGCCAGCGCGTAGTTCTCAAAGCTGCCATGCCGGTCGAGGTGGTCTGGCGTAATGTTCAGGATGACGGCGATGCTGGGATGAAAGGTCTCAGTGCTCTCCAACTGGAAGCTTGAAACCTCGAGGACCGACCAGGTTTCGTCAGCACTGTCATCGATCAGGCCCACAACGGGCACGCCGATATTGCCGCCTACCAGCGTATGCAATCCAGCTTCGTGCAGGATGGCGCCGAGCAGCGTGGTTGTGGTTGTCTTGCCATTGGAGCCGGTCACCGCCAGCATGCGACCCTTGAGGAAGCGCGAGGCCAGTTCGAGTTCTCCAATGACGGGCAGGCCGAAGGCCCGCACCTGCACCAGTTCGGGAGTATCCAGGGGGACGCCGGGGCTCACCACAATCAGATCCTGGCGGCGGAAGGTCAGCAGGCCGTGTCCGCCGGCCTCGACCATGATGCCTTCTTCGAGCAGCGCGGGTATCTCCCTGGCCAGCGCCTCGGCGCTGCGCATGTCGGACACCGTGACCTGCGCTCCCTGCCTGCGCAGAAACAACGCTGCCGCCAGACCGGATTTGCCGAGCCCAACGACCAGTACCTTCTTGCCTTTCAACTCCATCATGAGCGTCCCATCCTCAGGGTTCCGCGACCCTTCTATTGTGCACCGCACGGCGGCTGCCGCGCGCTGCGACTATCTCAGTTTCAGCGTGGTGAGTGCAAACAGTGCAAACACCAGCGCGGCAATCCAGAACCGGGCGATGACCTTCGACTCGTGCCAGCCCAACTGTTCAAAGTGGTGGTGCAGGGGAGCCATCTTGAAGATACGTTTTTTGCGCAGTTTGTAGCTGCCCACCTGCAGCATGACCGAAAGCGCCTCCAGGATGAAGATGCCTCCGATAAAGGGCAGCAGCAGTTCCTGGCGGATGATAACCGCCACGGTGCCGATGGCGCCGCCGAGCGCCAGCGACCCGACGTCTCCCATAAAGATCTCTGCGGGGTGTGCGTTGTACCAGAGGAAGCCGATGGAGGCGCCCACCATGGAGCCGCAAAATACTGTCAGCTCGCTCACCAGCGGCATACGCTGCAGCTCCAGGTAGTCGGCAAAGACCACGTGGCCGCTCACATAGGTGAGCAGCGCCAGCGCACCGGCGGCGATGATGGTGCAGCCGATGGCGAGGCCATCCAGCCCGTCGGTGAGATTCACGGCATTGGATGAACCCACCAGGACGAGCACCACCCAAAGCACAAATGGGACAAAGGCCAGCAGGCCCAGGTAGGGCACTGTTGCCGGCCATGCATGCCACAGCATGTCTGGCCGCAGGCTTTTGAGGAACGGCACGGAGATCTGCGTGGAAAACATTTTGAACTCGTCCAGGACGACGAGGGCGATGGCCACGCCCATGGCAGCCAGCCCCTGATAGACCAGTTTGGCGCGGGCGGTGAGGCCCAGGCTGCGCCGCTTGACAATCTTGATGTAGTCGTCCGCAAAGCCAATGGCGCCGAAGGCCAGCGTGGAGAGCACGGTGATCCACACGAACGGGTTGCTGGGATCAGACCAAAGCACCGTCGGCAGCAGAATGGCGATGCAAATGAGCACTCCGCCCATGGTTGGCGTGCCCGACTTCTTGAGATGGGACTGCGGCCCATCCTCGCGGATATGCTGGCCGATCTGGAACTCGCGCAGCTTCTGGATCACGTAGGGCCCGATAAACAACGCGATCAGAAGCGCGGTGAGCGAGGCGAAGGCCGTGCGAAAGGTCAGGTAGCGGAAGATCCGGAACGGGTGAAAAAACGGAAACAACTTTTCGTAGAGCAGCCAGTAAAGCAAGAAGCCTCCAAGCCAGGATGAGGCGGGTTTTCAGCTTGATTTTACAGGGCCGGACCTGCTTTGGGTTGACCAAAAGGCCGGGTGGCTGGCGCTATGTCTTGGTCCCTTCGGCTTTACAGGTGCTCGGGTCGTACATAGGCTTTCATCGTCGCCAATGGGCGGTCTGCTGGCCGGGTGGGAGCAATCCGGTACCGCCCGACGCATGCCGGGACGATGAAGGTTTCTGCGTAGTGCACGACGAAGGGCTCAAAGGCGCCTGTTGGGCTCTCTACGATGGCTTCTTCACCTTCCACCAGGTTCAGGACGTTCAGCGTACCTGCCGTGTCGTGTTCCACAGGGGCAGTGAACCAGTGCCGCCGGGTCTCCAGGAACTCGAGTTCGTGCAGGCCAGTCGACTCTTCGCGCCAGCCCGGCCCTGCGGCCACCAGTCGCACTGGGGTGACCAGGTTTTGGCGTACCCAGTCCGTCTTCCGATCCCACTGGATATTGGCGAGTCCGTGCTGGAGATGGATGGGCCGCGGCAGTCCATTGAGGCCGAGCCGCGCCCAGTCCCAGAGCTTGAAGGTGAAGATATAGGGCGTGGCGCTGATCTCCAGCACCATGCTGTTGCGGCCCGAGCAGTGGATGGTTCCGGCAGGGATAGAGAAGTGGTCGTGTTTTTTAGCGGGCCACGCATTGATGTATTTCTCCGCCGCAAACGGCGGCCCACCTGCCTGTGCAGACTCCAGTTCCATGCGCATCTGTTCCGCATCGGCGTCTGGCTTGAGGCCGAGATACACCACGGCATCGGGTTCCGCGTCGAGCAGGTAGTAGCTTTCGTCCTGGGTGTAGGGCATGCCAAAGTGCTCGGCAATGTAGCTCCGTAGGGGATGCACCTGCAGGGAGAGGTTGCCGCCGCCTACGGTATCGAGAAAATCGAAACGGATGGGGAACTCCGCGCCAAATCGGCGCACGATCTCCGCACCGAGCAGTTCCTGCGGGTGCTCGTGGACCAGTGCTAGAGAGGGGGCCTCTACGTCACGATCGCCGAAGCCGAAGCGGACGCTGTTCTCCTCTGGCACGCAGTCAAAGCACCAGGCAAAGTTCGGCGCATCGGGCGACAGATCAAAGTGCTGCCGCATCCACTCGCCACCCCACGGGCCGGGATCGAAGAAGGGAACCACACGGAAGGGACGCCGCACTGTCTGGGCCAACGCCGCGCGGTAGACACTGCCGGTGATTATCTTCGGCTGATTTGGCAGGTTGGTGTCGATGTAGAAGTCGAGTTTCGCGTGGAGCCTGTGCTTTTCGGCATCCGCGGCACGCCAGTCGACGAAGAAGGCGCGCTTGTAGAGTGCGGCAGGCGAAGCCGCGGAGTTGTTTGCGCCGAGATTGCCGGAGCGGTGCGCGCGCTGGCGCTGCTGAATCTCCCAGCGCACCACGTCGCAGTAGAGCAGCATATCCCAGCGCTCGGCTACGTAGGCCGCACCGGTTCCGTAGACAAAGACGACGCCTTGAGCTGCGGCAATTTGCCGACGGAGCGCAGAGGTCTTTTCGGCATCGAAGAACTCGGCAAGCGGCCACGGGTGCATGCGGCCAAAGACCGGATCGTCGCCGAGCCAGGGAGCCAGCATGGCGTCCAGTTCCTCGGGTGTTTTGAGGGCACTCTCCGCAGAGAGGAGCGAGCCGCCACATGCAGTGAGTCCGGTGCGCATCTCCTCGATATCGACGCCGGGGTAGCACTCGACCGCGACCACTACGCGCGCTTTGCCGGCCAGTTGCGCTTGCAGCAGGGCGATCCACTCCGCCCAGCCTATCTGGCACAGGGAAGAGTCGGAAGATATAGCAATGGTCGGTTGCTTGTCGTAGCTTGTGGGGCGTGCCATCCGTGGATTCCGTGGGGAAGATTGCGGCGCGGCGATATCACTTGCCGTTTTGCATCGCCTTCCATCATACCGAGGGCACTTGGCGTGTGCGGGGCGGGAACTGTTCTGTTTAAAACAGAGAGCGTAGTCGAAGCTGGCGCAGTTTGCTCAGCCAGACAGTGCAGATAAACGCACAACAGCCCTGCACGAGATTCCGCGCAGGGCTGTTGGCAATCTGATGCGACTGACTTAGCGATTCTTGGAGACTTCTTCGACGGTGACGGGATCGAGGAAGGGCATCTGGGCGCGCAACTGCTTGCCCACGATCTCGATGGGGTGCTTGGCTTCTGCCTCGCGGAAGGCCAGGAACTCCTTGCGGCCGGAGTTCTGGTCGGCGAGGAAGCGCTTGGCGAAGGTGCCGTCCTGAATGTCGGTGAGGATGCCCTTCATGGCCTTCTTGCTCTCCTCGTTGATGACGCGCGGACCGCTGACGTAGTCGCCCCACTCGGCGGTGTCGCTGATGGAGTAGCGCATGTAGGCCAGGCCGCCGCGGTAGATCAGGTCCACGATCAGCTTGAGCTCGTGCAGCACCTCGAAGTAGGCGCTCTCCGGCTGGTAGCCGGCCTCAGTCAGGGTTTCGTAGCCGGCCTTGATGAGCGCGCTGACGCCGCCACAGAGCACGGCCTGCTCGCCGAAGAGGTCAGTCTCGGTCTCTTCCTTGAAGGTGGTTTCCAGCACGCCTGCACGGGTGCAGCCAATGCCCTTGAGGTAGCTCAGCGTCAGCGCATGCGCCGTGCCGGTGGCATCCTGGTGGATGGCGATGAGGCCGGGTACGCCGCCGCCCTCGGTGAAGACCTCGCGCACGCGGTGGCCGGGGGCCTTGGGTGCAGCCATGCCCACGTCAATGCCCGGGGCGGGGAGGATGGTCTTGAAGTGGATGTTGAAGCCGTGCGCGAAGAGCAGCAGCTTGCCCGCGCCGAGATTCGGGCCAATCTCTTCCTCATACAGCTTAGCCGCGGTCTGGTCAGGCACCAGCACCATCACCACGTTGGCCCACTTTGTGACCTCGGGCACCGTGCCCACTTCCAAGCCGGCCTTCTGGGCCTTGGCAATGGACTTGGAGGTGGCCGACAAGCCCACCTTTACCTGCACGCCAGAGTCCTTGAGGTTGAGCGCGTGGGCATGCCCCTGCGAGCCGTAGCCGATGATTGCCACCTTCTTTGCCTGGATAAGGGAGAGGTCGGCATCGTGATCGTAATAAGTCTTGGCCATGTTCTTCTCTGTTTTCCTTTGCTTGCGCGGTTAGTGTTGCTTGGATCCTGTGGTTCTACATTCGGTGCGGGCGTCGCTGACGAAACGGTTCCGGCAGGCCCGTGAAACTTACTCCGGCTCATTGGCTGCCACGTCGCCGACGGCAACCGGCACAGCATTACCGGGAGCTTCGTCCACGGCGCCCATTGCCTTGAGCACGCTGCTGACGTGGTGCCCGCGGCGCATGGTCATCTTGCCGCTGCGGCAGATCTCCAGAATGCGGCCATCGTCTTCGCGCAAGACCTCGATGAGCCCTTCAATCTTGCTCTCCACGCCGGTCATCTCGATCATCAGCGACTCGGATGTCAGATCGACGATGCGGGCGCGGAAGACCTCCACCAGGTCGAAGATCTGCGCGCGGTTTTTGGGTGAGGCGGCCACCTTGATCAGCGCCAGCTCGCGGGTGACGCTGGGCGCCTGGGCGATGTCGTCCACATCCACTACATTCTCCAGTTTAAACAGGCTGGCCCGGATGCGGTGCCCGGCCTCCGCCGAGGCCTCGCAGACCAGCGTCAGGCGGGACTGCCCGGGACGCTCGCTGCGCCCCACGGTGAGCGAATTGATGTTGATGTTGAGGCGGCGGAAGAGGGACGCCACGCGCGTCAGAACTCCCGGCAGATCTTCGACATAAGCGACGAATGTATGCAGCATGACGACCAGCTCCTAGCTCTCGGCTTCCAGCTTTCAGCTCCTCGTTCGATCAATGGCATCCCCGCGTGCTCGGCGGTGGGAAGCGAGTGCAGCGCCCGGAAAACAATCAGGACACCACACGAGCAACGCACTGCGCGAATACAGCCGGTAGCCAGGAGCCAGCAGCCAGAAGCGGCTTTTCAGTCTTCCGGCGATTCCACCAGCGGGTTCTTTCCCGGGCGGCGAATCATCTCGTGCAGGCTATTGCCTGCGGGAATCATGGGATAGACCGAGTCTTCCTTTTCCACCATGAAGTTCAGCAGGAACGGCCCATCCGCCTTGCGCGCCTGCTGTACGGCATCGTCCACTTCGGCCCGCGTGCGTACTGTAAGCCCGGGAATTCCATGCGCATCGGCCAGCTTTACAAAGTCCGGGCTGACCATGCCCGAGGCGGCGTAGTTGCGCTCGTAGAAGAACTCCTGCCATTGGCGCACCATGCCGAGGTAGCCATTGTTGATGATGGCGATGTTGATCTTGATCTTTTCCTGCACGATGGTGGAGAGCTCGGCAGCCGTCATCTGGAAGCCGCCGTCACCGGCGATGACCCACACTTCCTTCTCCGGGCAGGCGATCTTGGCGCCGATGGCCGCAGGCAGAGCAAAGCCCATGGTGCCCAGGCCGCCGCTGGTGACCAGCGAGCGAGGCTGGTCGTGGTGAAAGTACTGCGCCTCCCACATCTGATGCTGGCCCACATCGGTGGCCACCACGGCATTGCCGCCGGTGGCGCGCCACAGGTCATGCACTACGTGCGCCGCATAGAGATGGCCAGAGTCGGGCAGGTTCTTGATGTCGCGCACCGCGACCGCACCCTTGCTGGCATCAATCGTCTTGAGCCAGGCTGAGCCGTCGCGCCCGGGGATGCGGGGTAGCAGATCTTCCAGGACCGCGCGCAGGTCGCCGACCAGCGCCACATCCACCTTGACGTTTTTGTTGACCTCAGCCGGATCCACCTCGATGTGAATCTTTTTGGCCTTGGTGGCGTAGGTGGCCAGATTGCCCGTGACACGGTCATCAAAGCGCATGCCGCAGGCGATCAGCAGATCCGCCTCCTGGATGGCATGGTTGACCCACGCCTCGCCGTGCATGCCCATCATGCCCAGATTCAGCGGGTGCGAGGCAGGGAAGCCGCCGAGGCCCAGCAGCGTAAGCGCCACGGGAATCTGCGCGCGCTCGGCCAGCGTGCGCACCTGTTCCATGGCGCCGGACTCCATGACGCCATGACCGGCCAGGATCACCGGCTGCTTGGCATTGCGGATCAGCTCTGCTGCGTGCAACAGTCCAGCCTCTTCCACGCGCAGCATGGGGTGAGGACGATAGGGCTGGGGCTTGGCTGCTTCAAAGTCAAAGATTGCCGTGCCTTGCTGTGCATCCTTGGTGATGTCCACCAGCACAGGGCCAGGCCGGCCCGACTGGGCGATCTGGAAGGCCTGACGCAGCGCGCCGGCCAGTTCCTCGGTTTTGCTCACCAGGAAGTTATGCTTGGTCACGGGCAGGGTGATGCCGGTGATGTCCACTTCCTGGAAGGCGTCCGTGCCGAGCACCTTGCTCGGTACGTTGCCGGTGATGCATACCATGGGAATCGAGTCCAGCATCGCCGTGGCAATGCCCGTGACCAGGTTCGTGGCGCCCGGGCCGCTGGTGGCGATGGCTACGCCTACCTTGCCTGAGGCGCGCGCGTAACCATCGGCCATGTGTGCGGCGCCCTGCTCGTGGCGCACCAGCACATGGTGGATGGGAAACTTGCGCAGCGCGTCATAAGCCGGCAGAATCGCGCCTCCCGGATACCCGAATACATCCGTGACGCCCTCGCCCACCAGAGTGGCCCACAGAATCTCAGCGCCGGTGAGGCGCGTGGGCGTGGTGAGGTGGGCATTCGAAGCTTGCGTGCTTTCCTTGGTTCCCATGGTGGACTCCTCTTCAACTAACCTGTGGGCTGTGCCAACCGCCAGTTGATCTGTGATGGCTGCGTTACTTTGCGCGCAGCCATCCCGCCGTGTCGTGCTGCTTCTCGTAGGTATCCAGCGCCGCCGCATGCCGCAGGGTCAGGCCGATGTCATCCAGGCCCTCCAGCAGGCAGAACTTGCGGAACGGATCGATTTCGAAGGAGGCTTTGAAGCCGCGATCATCGGTCACCGTCTGCTCTTCGAGGGAGACGGTCAACTTGTAGCCGGGAATTTTTTGTGCGTTCTGGAGGAGTGTATTGACGTCTTCCTCGCTTAGCCGCACCAGCACGATGCCGTTCTTGCCGGCGTTAGAAAAGAAGATGTCGGCAAAGGTGGGTGCGATGACGACGCGGAAGCCGAAGTCGCTGAGGGCCCAGGCGGCGTGCTCGCGGCTCGACCCGCAGCCGAAGTTCTTGCCCGCGATCAGAATCTGCGTACCCTGGTAGCGCGGATCGTTGAGCACGAAGCCGGCAATAGGTTCGCCTGAGGCGGACTGGCGCCAGTCAAAGAACAGAAAGTCGCCGTAGCCGGTGCGCTCAATGCGCTTGAGGAACTGCTTGGGAATGATCTGATCGGTGTCGACGTTGGTGCGGTCGAGCGGGGCCGCCAGCGATGTGAGTGTTGTGAACTTTTCCATTAGGCTTTCACCTCTTCGCGCACTTCCCAGGTGCGAATATCGACAAAATGTCCGGCGATGGCCGCGGCCGCCGCCATCTCCGGGCTCACCAGGTGGGTACGTCCGCCGCGTCCCTGGCGGCCTTCAAAGTTGCGGTTGCTGGTGGAGGCGCAACGTTCACCGGGGGCAAGGATGTCAGGGTTCATGGCCAGGCACATGGAGCAGCCCGGTTCGCGCCACTCAAAGCCTGCCTCGAGGAAGATCTTGTCCAGGCCCTCGGCCTCGGCCTGCGCTTTGACCACCTGCGAGCCAGGGACCACCATGGCATTTACGCGGGAGGAGACCTTGTGTCCGGCAGCGATGCGGGCCGCGGCGCGCAGATCCTCGATGCGTCCGTTGGTGCAGGAGCCGATAAAGACGCGGTCGATGGCGACCTGCGACATCGGCGTTCCGGCCTTGAGATCCATGTACTCCAGCGCGCGCTCAAACGACTTGCGGTCGAGTTCGTTTTCGGCCTGCGCCGGGTCAGGCACTGTAGCGGTGACCGGGGCCACCATGCCGGGGCTGGTTCCCCAGCTCACATAGGGGGCCAGTGTGGCCGCGTCGATCACGAGTTCGCGGTCGAACTTTGCGCCGGGATCGCTGGGCAGCTTGCTCCATTCCGCCACGGCCTTATCCCACTCGGCGCCCTGGGGAGCGAAGCGGCGGCCCTTGAGATAGGCAAAGGTGGTTTCGTCGGGGGCGATCATGCCCGCGCGCGCGCCGGCCTCGATGCTCATATTGCAGATGGTCATGCGGCCTTCCATGGAGAGCGAGCGAATGGCCGAGCCGGCGTATTCAATGACACAGCCGGTGGCGCCGTCGGTGCCGATTTTGCCGATGATGGCCAGGATGATGTCCTTGGGCGTGACGCCTTGCGGCAGTTCGCCTTCGACGGCGATGCGGAAGGTCTTGGGCTTGCCCTGCGGCAGCGTTTGCGTGGCCAGCACGTGCTCGACTTCGCTGGTGCCGATGCCGAAGGCCAGCGCGCCAAAAGCGCCGTGGGTGCTGGTGTGCGAGTCGCCGCAGACAATCGTCATGCCCGGCTTGGTGAGGCCGAGTTCGGGGCCGACGACGTGCACCACGCCCTGGTTGGGCGAATCCACGTCGTACAGCTCGATACCAAAGTCCTTACAGTTCTTGCGCAGCGTGGCAATCTGCGTGGCGGCGATGGGATCGACGATATTCAGGCGGCCATCGCGGGTGGTGGGTACGTTGTGATCCACGGTGGCCACGGTGCGATCCGGGCGGCGCACGGTGCGGCCCGCCAGGCGCAGCCCTTCAAAGGCCTGCGGCGAGGTGACTTCGTGAACCAGTTGCAGGTCAATGTAGAGCAGTGTGGGCTCGCCCTCAGGCGACACTACCACGTGCTGCTCCCAGACCTTCTCAAATAGTGTTTTGGGTGCTGTGCTCATGCAACTCCTCGAGACGCGCTGCCTGCTCTTTGCGTGCAGCTGTCAGCTTTGTTCGTACAAATCCTGAATCCTAGGGTTGTCAACGCGTTGCTTGTCATCGTTCAGCCACGTGCAGACAACTGCTTACCGAATGCCGGCGTTACGCCAGCAGTTCCTTCACCATCTCGCGTACCTTTGCGCCGACCTCAGTGGTGGACAGCACGGTGTAGCCGTGGTCCTTGCCGCGCACCAGGTCCGGTGTGCGATAGCCCTGCTCCAGCATTTTGCGCACGGCGGTTTCAATCGCGCTGGCCTCGGCCTCCAGTCCGCCGGAGTGGCGCAGAATCAGCGCGCCGGTGAGGATGGCGCCGCAGGGATTGGCGATGCCTTTGCCGGCAATGTCGGGCGCGGAGCCGTGAATGGGCTCATACAGATTCACCTTGCCGCCGATGGTGGCGGAGGGCAGCATGCCCAGCGAACCAGTAATCACGCCGGACTCGTCGGAGAGGATGTCGCCGAACAGGTTCTCGGTGAGCACCACATCAAAGTCCCGGGGGCGGTTCATCAGGTGCATGGCCATTGCGTCCACATACTGGTGCTCGACGGCCACATCGGGGAACTCGGCGGCGACTTCGTTGACCACCGCGCGCCAGAGCTGCGAGGTCTCGAGCACGTTGGCCTTATCGACCGAGCAGAGCTTTTTGCGGCGGCCCTGCGCCAGCTTGAAAGCAATGCGGGCCACGCGCGCCACTTCGTCGCGAGTGTAGCGCATGGTGTTGTAGGCTTCGTCCTTTTCCTTGTCCCACGCCCGCGGCGCGCCGAAGTAGAGACCGCCCAGCAGTTCGCGAACAAAGAGGATGTCGGCTCCGTCGATGACTTCGGGCTTCAATGGGCTGTTGACCGTCAGTTCCTTGAAGGCGAAGGCCGGCCGCAGGTTGGCAAAGCCGCCCAGAGCGGCGCGAATCGCCAGCAGGCCCGCCTCGGGGCGCTTGTTCGGGGGCAGGGAATTGAACTCATTGCCGCCCACCGCGCCGAGCAGCACGGCGTCAGAGGCCAGCGCCGCATCCAGCGTCTCCTGGGGCAGCGGGGTACCGTCTGTGGTGATGGCAATGCCGCCAATGCGCTTGTAGTCGAACTCCAGCGTGTGGCCCTTCAGCGCTGCTACTTCCTTGAGTACCGCCACCGCTTCGCCGGTAACTTCCGGGCCAATGCCATCGCCCGCCGTAACTAGAATCTTCAGCTTCATCTGCTCTCTCTCGTCGATTGTTGTGTGATGACACTTCGGCCCAACGCCGCCGGATAACCGTGCGATGCGTGCCGAGTTAGTTCAGTTCCGCGACCGCAGCCCGCCGGTTTTCGCGAATGTTGTCGGGCAGCAGGCCCACCAGATCCTGGTCATAGATGTTCTTCTTGCGGTCGGCCAGGGCGACAAAACGGTAGTAGACGTGCTGGAGCTCGTCGCGGGTCAGACTGAAGCCCAGCGCTTCCAGGCGATGGCGCAGCGCCGCGCGCCCGGAGTGCTTGCCCAGCACCAGGTTGGTGCGGGCCACGCCCACCAGCGCGGGGGTCATGATCTCGTAGCAGAGCGGATTGGCCAGCATGCCGTGCTGATGAATGCCGGACTCATGCGCAAAGGCATTGGCGCCCACAATTGCCTTGTTGGGCGAGGGCTTGAAGGTGATGATCTGGCCCAGCACCTCACTGGCCGGATATAGCTGGTTCATCTGGATTGCGTTCTGCACG
>DAIDGZ010000004.1 GCA_027452125.1 Acidobacteriaceae bacterium
ACCGCGCCGTGCGCGCCCACCAGCCCGAGGAGGCACGCCGCCTCATGGAACAGCACCTGCGCATGGCGCAGGTCGCACAGGGCATGGAACAGCCAGGCGCCAGGAAACCCACCAGCAAAGCTAAACACGCCAAAGCCGATACCAAGGGGCAGGCGGACTAAGCGGCTCTGCGCATTGCATATTCACGAAGCACGAGCCTGCTTTTTATAAAAAGAGAAGATCCGTCCGCATGTTTATGATACGTATCGCTTGACGGCGCGTAGTTCATTTCCTGTACATTGGATGCTGCCAGTGGTCAGTCCACTTAAGACAAACTGAAGATCGCATGAGGCAGGCCGGACTGCACTGAGGGAGATTGCTCTTATGTTCTTGCGCCGATCGTATTTTTTTCTGGCAGCGTTGCCGCTGGCAGCTGTCTTGAGTTTGCATGCACAGGATACCCGCACTGTGACCGAGCCGCACATTCCCGCGGCCTGCACTACGCTGGTTGCGCAGATTGCACCCACACAGGGGGTAATTGCGCCGGCAGATGAGAAGAGGCTAGACACTGAGCGCATCCAGAATGCAATGGATCACTGTGCCGCGGGCAAAGCAGTGGTGTTGCGCGCGGCGGGGAGGCGCAATGTTTTTTTGACCGGGCCGCTGAATCTGCACAGTGGCGTAACGCTGGTGGTGGATGCCAATACGGCGCTGGTGGCGTCGCGCGATCCGCGCCTGTATGACCTGCGGCCGGGAAGCTGCGGCTTACTGTCTGAGCACGGCCACGGATGCAAGCCCTTGATTACTGGCGATGGCGTGGAGAACAGCGGCATCATGGGCGATGGTTCGATTGACGGGCGTGGCGGCGACAAATTGCTTGGGCAGGATGTGACCTGGTGGGACCTGGCTCACGAGGCCAAGGTAAAGGACCTCTCGCAGAATGTGTTTGCGCTCATTGTCCTGCGCCATGCGAAGAACTTCACTATGTACCGCATAACGTTGCGCAACTCGCCAAATTTCCATGTGTCGGTGAACCAGTCAGATGGGTTCACGGCGTGGGGAGTGAAGATCATGACGCCAAAAACGGCGCGCAACACCGATGGCATCGATCCCAGTTCGTCACGCAATGTGACGATTACGCATTGCTTCATCCATACGGGTGATGATGATGTGGCAGTCAAGTCGAGTCCGGGCGGTGCTTCGTCGAACATCTCGATTCTGCATAACCACTTCTATACCGGCCATGGCATGTCCATTGGCAGCGGCACCGATGGCGGTGTGGACCACATGCTGGTGGATGACCTGACGATTGATGGTGCGGATAACGGAATTCGCATTAAATCAGACCGCAGCCGGGGCGGTCTGGTGCACGATTTGCTCTACCGTAACGTGTGCATCCGCAACGTGCCAAATCCATTGGTGTTCACGCCGCTCTACACCACCTTCAGCGGCGACAGGCTGCCGATCTACAGAGACATCACGCTGGAGAATGTGCATGTTCTCGCGCCAGGCACATACACGTTCCTGGGGCTGGATGCGCAGCACAAGCTTCAGATCAAACTGGACAATGTATTTGCCGACGATCAGCAGCACTCGATGATGTACAACAAGGACGCTGATATTACTGTGGGTCCGAAGCTGGGTAACCTGGAGCCAAAAGGCGACGATGTGACGGTTGAGCAGGCGTCCAACTCGGTTGCCGGACAGCCGTTGGCCTGCGATGCGCGCTTTGTGCCGTTTCCTGCAGTGAAGACCGCACCGGAGATGGCCGGGAAGGTGCCACCGGAAGATAAGACTTTCTACGTGGCTGCGGACGGAACCGGCGACTACTACTCGATTCAGCGGGCGATTAACGCTGCGCCGAGCACAGGTGCACTGATTCTGGTATCGCCCGGGGTCTACCGCGAAGTGTTGACGATCGATAAGCCTAATATTCAGTTGCGCAGCGTGAATCCTGATCCGAGCAAAACGGTGGTGGTGGATGATCGCAATGCGGGAGAGAATGGCGGTACCTTCCACTCCGCCACGGTGAATGTCACCGCGGATAACTTTATCGCTGAAAACATCACTTTTCAAAACGACTTTAATCGCACCCATCCGCAGCTTCCGGCAGGCTCACAGGCGCTGGCCCTGCTGGTCACCGGCGACCGTGCAGTCTTCCACAACGTGCGCCTGTTGGGCAACCAGGACACGGTGTATGCGGGAAGCCATGGCTGCGGAAAGGGCGAACAGAACTGTGTCGCTGCACGACAGTACTTTTCCGATTGCTACATCGAGGGCAATGTAGACTTCATCTTCGGCGATGCCAAAGCCGTGTTCAATCACTGCGAAATCCGCTCAACGCCGCACAACGGTGGCTTTATCACGGCACAGAGCAAACACTATCCAACGCAGGACTCCGGCTTTGTAATCGACAACTGCAAGCTGACTGCTGATCCCGGCGTGCAGGGCAAGGTGTATCTCGGCCGGCCATGGCGTCCCTATGCCACGGTGATCTACATGAACACGTGGATGGGCGACCACATCGATCCTGCTGGATGGCGTGAATGGCATCCAGGTGAGACGCATTCGCTGGACACGGCCTTCTATGCGGAGTACAACTCGAGCGGACCAGGCGTGCACCACAACGAGCGCGATTCGCATACGCACTTCCTGACGCCGGAGCAGGCTAAGCAGTATGAGCCAATGGTGTTCCTGCGCGGCAAGGATAACTGGGACCCCACAGCACCGCTGCCATCGATTCAATAGCAGTGAATCCTTGCGGTTTGCGTAGTCGAGAGGACGCAAATCAATCCAGTGCAAGGGCGCAGATGGGATGCCGCCCTTGACACTGGATGCGCGAGATATGTATTAGTCGTGAGACTGTCTCGCGTAATTTTCTGCAACATTCCATCATGATTGGTGATGCAGGCGCGAGGCCGGGGACCGACTCTCTATGCCTGATTTTCTCGTTTATCCTTCTCGCCGGCATTTCCTGAAATCACTCGCAGCCAGCGTCGCTTTTGCACAGAGTTCGATGCCGATGCGCGCCTCCGTTGTGCGCGCGCTGGCGACACACGCAGACGCTGAGGCGGCGGCACTCACGCTGGATGGGGGATGGGAGTACTATCAAGGGCCACTCGATGGGCCATGGGAAGTATGGCGCGGGGCAGAGGTTGCCACATGGGAAAAAGTTTCCCTCCCGCACTGCTTCAACCACTATGACTCGTGTGACCCAGATAAGCCTTACTATCGTGGTCATGGATGGTATCGCGCGCATCTTCGCGTGGAGAATCCGATCAAAGGCGGCCGCACGCTGCTGCACTTCGAGGGCGCTGGGCAGACATCGCACGTGTTTGTTGACAATACTCTGGTTGCTTCACATGTGGGTGGATACGACGAGTTTGTCTGCGACATAACTGATGCTGTTGCTAAGGCTGAGGGCACACCGGAGGGGATTCCCGTCGCGGTGCTATGTGATAACTCGCAAGACCTGGATCGGTCGCCTTCAGATCTGAGTGATTTCAGCCTGTATGGTGGGCTCTACCGGCATGTCCATCTGGTGTATGTGCCTGCGGTGTCATTGGAGGCAGTGCATATAGCTCCCGTTGTTACGCCGGGATCGCCTGCTGAAGTGAAGGTGCGGGCGCGCCTTTATAACCCGGCGAACGAGAAAGGCGATGCAAAGCTTACCGTTGATGTGACAGATGCCTCAGGAAAGAGCATCTTCCACGAGGTGAAGTCGCTTGCGCTATGGGATGGCCAGGCAGAGATCGCGGCATTTCGTGTGGAGACTCCTGTACTGTGGTCGCCAGCACACCCTCATTTATATACATGCGTGATATCGCTCTCAACCGATGTTGGCGCGAGTACCATGCGCGAACGCTTTGGCATCCGTCACACCGAGTTTGTCGATCATGGGCCGTTCAAGCTCAATGGCGAACGCCTATTGCT
>DAIDGZ010000005.1 GCA_027452125.1 Acidobacteriaceae bacterium
GAAGAACGTCATCGAGCGCGTGCTGATCCTCAATCCGCGCGCGTTGCGCATAGAGCGCAAGCATCTGCCGCCGCTGGCCTACAAGGCGGGCGGGCGTACGACCGAGGAGTTCTCCACGCTGCAGCAGGCTCGCGATGCATATGAGCGCGAGTTCATCCTGAAGAAGATAGAAGAGGCGCGGAACAACATCAGCCATGCAGCCAGTCTGCTGGGCCTGGAGCGCAGCCACCTCTACCGCAAGATGAAGGCCCTGGGCATCAGCGTGCGGGAGTAGGGGGCGGCTCAGGCGCCGCCCATACGCTGGCTCACCTTGACCAGGATTTCGATGGTGCGTTTGCGCAGGCCGGCCTGCAGAGAGGCTTTGCGGGCGCGGTCATCATAGCTGTCGCCGGGGCTGTCGAGCGCGTCGCGCCAGGCTTCGTAAAGGCGCCGCGCTTCTTCGCGTACGGCCTTCTCGAGCAGGGCAGATTGCGCTTCAGCCAGAGCGCGGCACTGCTCGGCGAGCTGCCGCGTCGTCATGGACCAGATGCGGTCCTGCAAGTTAGGGTGCTCCATACCCACTCCTTGAACCCAAAGGATTGGCAGGCGCGGCGCGGCTTATCGTCGCTCCCATGCGTCGATCGAGATGCGACCCGCGCCCATGAGGAGAATGGCGAAGAGGCCGAGCAGCATGCAGAGGTCGGTGCGCGCCTCGTGTATGGCGGGCCAGAAGCCCAGCTTCAGCAGCATGGGCAGCTTGGTGGTCAGCAGCGCGACCGCGATATCGATGAGCAGGGGGATGGTGGCCAGTGTGGTGGCCAGGCCCACGATGAGCAACGCCCCACAGACAATCTCCACGATGCCCACAAACGGTGCGCTGATGTGGGCCAGGGGAATGCCGATTTTGGCAAAGCGGCCCCAGCCCAGGGTTTCGGGATAGAGGAACTTCTGGATGCCTTCCGCAAGGAAGACACCGCCAACAAGCAGGCGCAGCAGCACCTGTCCCCAGGCAACGCGCGCGTTGGATGCAGCGGGTACGGACATGGTTCCTCCCGGCAAAAAGATCGGCGGACAGCAAGACAAGCTGCATCCGCGCGGATTCACCGGAATTGTAGCATCTGTCTAAACCGCGCATGGATAACGATTGGGCGAGGAGCGGCTCGCACCCTCCTGGTTCCCTTTATCGGGCGCGGTGGATCTTTCATGAGCCGCCCGGCCGATTGCGGAGTCCGCCACCCGCATACAAAAGAAGGACGCGTGGAGCGGGTCATAGGTGAGCATGAGGCGCGGATGCTAATCTCTTGCACATGCAGAAAGACGATGCAACATTGGGCGAGCGCACGGCATCTGCGCCGCGTGCGGAACGGCCCTGGATATTTGCCTTTTTGATTGCCCCCATGGCGGTGCTGGCCAATGGCGTGAATGGCGGCGCGCTCTCCTACCTGTTTCGCAGCCAGGGCGTGGGTCCGGCGCGCGCGGCGGAGATTATTGCGCTGCTGACGCTGCCCCAGATCATCTATTTCCTGTGGAGTCCGGTGACGGACTTTTTGATGCGCCGCCGCACCTGGCTGATGGTGGCTGCCGTGGCCGCGGCCACGGGCATGGTGCTGGCCTTTCACCAGAACAATCTGGCCGGGCCGCTGGCGGTTGGCTTGATGTTTGCCAGCGCCTGCCTGGGGCAACTGATCGTAGCCAGCTGCGGCGGCATGATGGGTACGCTGCACAGCGAGGTGAACCGGCGGCGGGCGAGCAGCTTCTACCAGGGAGGATCGCTGGCTTTTGGCGCGCTGGCGGTGATGGCGCTGGTGCTGCTAGCCGGCCGTACGCATCTGGGCATGATGGGCTGGATTATCGCCGCCATGATCGTGCTGCCCGCGCTGGCCGCTCTGGCCGCGCCGGAGCAGAACGCGGTGGGCGAGCACACGGTGCGCGAGACGCTGGCGCAGATATGGAACGAGTTCAAGGCGACATTTCTGCGCTGGGGCGCGATTCCGTACGTGCTCACCATGCTCTTTCCCATGTGCAGCGGAGCGATGATTGCGCTGCTGCCGGGGCTGGCGGTGGACTATCACGTGAGCGCGCAGCAGGTGGCCTGGATCAACGGGCTGGGCGGGGCGCTGCTGATGGCCGCGGGCGCGCTGGCGGCGTCTCTGGTGCCGGCCACAGTGCGCGCGCCGGTAGCCTACATGATCTCCGGTCTGGTGAATGCCGCGGTGCTGGCGGTGCTATGGCTGGGGCCGCTGACGCCCATGGTCTACTTTGCAGGCACGGTGCTGTTTCTGTTCACGATCGGCGCGGGCTATGCGCTGTTCACGGCGGTGGTGCTGGAGTTTCTGGGCGGGTCCGGCAAGAGCGGCGGCGCGCGCTACTCCATCATCAACTCGCTGGGGAATGTCCCAGTGGCGTACATGACGCTGCTGGATGGCCGCAGCTATGACCACTGGGGAGCGCGCGGATCGTCAGGGACAGACGTGGTGCTGAGTATTGTGGGCGCATCGCTGCTGCTGGCGTATTTCCTGACCTACGGCCGGCGCAGAAAAGCCGCAGTGGAAGTCGCAGCGTAACGCGCCGACCGCAGCCCTGCGCTCAATTGCTGTCGTCGAGGATGGGGCCGATGGAGCCGGCGTTGTCGCCGGTGGCGGGATCGACGCGGAAGTCCCATACTGAGGCGTTGATCTGCGTGGGTGAGAGCACCTCCACCAGCGCGTACTCGCCGATGAGCAGATTCTGCTGCGGGTGGATGCAGAGCCATCGCTTGCCGGGCAGCGCCTCCACCGTGGTGGGAATCACGTTGTCTTCGGCGCGGATCTTGCCCGCGGAGTCGAGATGCACTGCGCGCATGAGGCGCACGGCGCGGCGTTCATCAAGGCGCACTAGCGCGAAGTTGGACTGTGGTGACTGCGCGCCGGGCTGCTGATCGCCGGAGCTTGCGCTTGCCGGAGTTTTCACGGTCATGGCGTGAGCCAGGGCCGGATCCGTGTCATCGGGGATATCGAGCGAAAGATAGAAGGCGGGATCGTTGACGTGCAGATGGACCTTGGCATGCGCGCTCTGCAGCTCAAGATGCATGCGGCCAAAGGCGAGGGGATTGAGCGCGCCGAGGCCGTGGCGCGCTTTGGCGTCCACGTCCAGATCGGTAGGCGTCAGCGGCACCAGTTCCGGCGTGCCGTGGAAGGTGTCGAGCACAAAGACGCCGTCCTCATCCGGCAGTTCAAGGCCCTTGGCCACCAGCGGCGTGCGAGCCTTCTCCGCGGCGCGTGCGTCGGCCTCCTCCTTGTCCAGTTCGGCAGCCTCTTTCATGGCCGGGGAGGCATCGTCCGGCGAAGGGTTGACGTGGTCGCGCTCCCACTTGCGGGTGGCGTCCCAGTCCACCAGATCGGCGGGCAGTTCCTCCCAGTCCTCGCGCTCCTGGGAGTAGTAGCGGACGCGGTCGCCAATGATCTGGTACTCGCGAACCAACTGATAGCTGCCGTCTTTGAGAATGAGCCGATGGTTGCGGGCGAGGCCGGGCAGATCGGGCTTGAGCGGCAGCGGCTTTTGACGCTCCGCGTTTTGTGTGGAGGATGCGCTGGAGGCATTCTGTGCGGCGGCCGCCACCGCAAGCAGCAGAACCATGGCTGCTACAGAGCACAAACGAACTGGAGTCGAAAGCCTCACAGAGACACAGTTTAGACGAAGAGAAGGCGCAGAGCGGTGCAGGCGCCGATGCGGGATTCGATGGTATTCCCGCAACTTTCAGCAGCCGCAGAGCGTCCAAAGGAAAGCGAAGACCGCCAGAAGGCTCGTGTATCCTGAAGTTACCAGGGATTCAATTGAAGAGGAATCAAGCACATACGCGAAGCGGCCTGTTGGCCGGGCGCGGCTCCTGGCCGTGGATGGCCTTGGTGTGCCTGATGCTGGTGGCGCTGTTGGCCGCGGTGCAGGTGGCGCATGTTCACCCACCGGATGGCAGCGCAAGCCACTGCCCGCTATGCATCGCCATGCACAGCGCGGCGCCGGTGGCTCCCAACACGTCAGCGGTGGTACTGGTCGAACTGGGCCTGGCCGCGCCGGTGTTCCGTGCTCGCTCTGCCGCACGGCTTTGCCATCCTACTTTTCGCATTCGTCCTCCGCCCGCAGGAAGCCAGGACGTGCTTCCGGTCTAGTGAATGCGTAGGGCGCGGTGAAGCGCCTTCAAAGAAATATCTCCAGGGATCGGATCACGACCTCTCCACGCAATTGAGGAGGCCAGGGCCTGTGTGGCCGTGGCTGCGCATTGCATCTTCAACCTGCTCGAGGAGAATTTCCCATGCTGCATCGCCACGGCGCGATCTTTCGTGTGATTCCGGTACTTCTTTTATTGTTTGCGGCGCTTGCCGCGCAGGCTGCTCAGGGCGGCAATGCAGGCATGGTGCAGGGCACGGTGACGGATCCGACTGGGGCAGTCATTCCCGGCGCAACCGTTCACTTGAGCAACAAACTGGCCGGCTTTGACCGGACCACGACGACGGATGCGACCGGCGGCTTTGTCTTCACCAATGTGCCGTTTCATCCTTATCAAATTGAAGTGACGGCCGCGGGGTTTGCGCCGCTGAGCCAGAGCATGGCAATCAACTCCGCCGTGGGGACAACGCTGAACCTGGTGATGCAGATCGAGGGCGCCAGCCAGACGGTGACGGTGGAGTCGTCCGGGCCGATGGTGGAAGACACCTCTACGTATCACACCGATGTGGACCGCGATCTGTTTACCAAGCTGCCGCTGGAAAGCCAGTCGTCCACGCTGAGCTCGCTGGTGACGCTGACCACGCCGGGCGTGACGGCGGACTCAAACGGCCAGATTCATGGGCTGGGCGATCACTCGTCGAATACCTTCTCCGTGGATGGGCAGCCGATCAGCGATCAGCAGAGCAAGACCTTCTCCAATCAACTGCCATCGAATGCCATCCAGTCCATGCAGGTGATTACCGGCGCACCGCCTGCCGAGTATGGCGACAAGACCAGCCTGGTGATTGTGGCCACAACGCGCTCGGGGCAGGGCATTACCAAGCCGACCGGCGATCTCTATTCCTCCTACGGCGCGTTCGGATCGGCTACCGTGGGCGCGGACCTGTCGTATGGAGGCAAGAACTGGGGCAACTTTGGCGAACTCGACGGGCTGAACACCGGCCGCTTTCTCGACCCGCCGGAGTTTACGGTGATGCATGCCAAGGGCAACGAGCAGAACTTCTTTGACCGCGTGGATTACACCTTCTCGCAGGCTGACTCCATGCATGTGGACGCGAACTACAGCCGCTCGTGGTTCCAGACGCCGAACGCCTACGACAATCTGAATGTGCAGAACGTGCTGAGCGGCGGATCCAGCGCCAATCCCGTGTTTGGCAGTGTGGGCAATACGGACCAGCGTTCGCAGATCAACACCTTCAACATTGCCCCAACCTATACGCACGTTATCAATGACGACTCCGTGCTGAACTTTGTGGCCTTTGTGCGCCGGGATAACTACCACTACTACCCGAGCGGCAATCCGCTGGCTGACCTGGGGCCGGCGAATCTGCAGACCTCGTCGATTGCCCAGCATCGCACGCTGACCAACACGGGCTTTCATGCGGACCTGACCTACGCCAAAGGCATCCAGAACATCAAGGCGGGCGTGCAATATCAGCAGACCTTTCTGCGCGAGCTGGATAACCTGGGCATTGTGGACGCGGTCTACAACGCGCCCTGCGTAGACGCCAACGGCAATCCTCTGCCGGGGTATCACGATCCCTCGGAGTGCCCGGGCAGTGTGAATCCCGGCTATCTGCCGGCGCTGGCGCCCTATGACTTTACGCGTGGCGGCGGCTATTACACGTTTCATGGGCAGACCGATGTGAAGGAGCTGGCCTTCTACATCGAAGACCAGATTCGCCTGGGCAACTGGAATTACAACCTGGGACTGCGCCAGGATGTCTACAACGGCTTGACCGATGCGCAGCAGACGGAGCCGCGTCTGGGCGTGGCCTACAACGTGAAGCCCACGGGCACGGTGCTGAGCGTCTCCTACGCGCGCACACTGGAGACGCCCTACAACGAGAACCTGGTCCTCTCCAGCAAGGGATGCAGCAGCGCCGTGCTGTCGCCACTGCTCAACTGTTCATCCGGCGTGGCCGACACCATGCAGCCCGGCTACCGCAATGAGTTCCACGCCAGCGTGCAGCAGGCGCTGGGGCAAAACGTGGTGGTCAGCGGCGAGTACATCTGGAAGTACACGCACAACGCCTTCGACTTCAGCGTGCTGGGCAACACGCCCATCACCTTTCCAATTGACTGGCACAACTCGAAGATTCCCGGCTACGCGCTCAACGTAGAGGTGCCGCACTATCACAACTTCAGCGCCTATGCGGTGATGTCGTCGGTGTCGGCGCGATTCTTTCCGCCGCAGGTGGCGGGCGCTGGAGCCACGGTGGGCAAGACCGGTTACCCGTTCCGCATTGACCACGATGAGCGCTTCAACCAGACCACGCACGTGCAGTACACGCTGTCGCGCGGCAAGTATCTGAACGGGCTGTGGGGCGGCATCAACTGGCGGTTTGACTCGGGCGAGGTGGCGGGCTCGGCGCCCTGCTATAACCCGCTCTCCAATGATCCGAACAGCGCCTGTGGCGATACCACGACGCTGCTCAATGGGCAGCCCGCGGTGAATATGAACGGGCTGACGGCGGACGAAGAGTTCCAGGCGGGGCTGATGTGCGATGGTGTGCGGGCGACGCCGGGGCATCCGCTGCCGGCGGTTTGCCTGGCCTCGCAGTTTGGTTCCAGCCTGGTGCGCATCCCCGCGCCCAACACCGGCAACAACGACAAGAACCCGCCGCGCATTGCGCCGCGCAATCTGTTTGATGTGTCGGTGGGCAAGAGCAATCTGTTCAACGCCGGCCACTACAAGGTGGATATGCAACTGACGGCGGTGAACGTGACCAACAAGTACGCGCTGTATAACTTCCTCTCCACCTTCAGCGGCACGCACTACGTGACGCCGCGCGCGCTGACGGCGAAGGTGACGCTGAATTTTTAAGTGGATAGACGAACAGTCTGAGTCCGCTCTCCCCGGTCATCGTTTCCACAAAACCGGGGAGAGCCGTTGCACATTTGCCAGCGAATTCAGGCGTAGCGCATGTTTTCGAGATCGCTGACCAGGTCCGGCCCCGTGGGCGCCCAGCCCAGCCTTTGCCGTGTGAGCGCGCTCGACGCCGGCATGTCCAGACCGGCAAACAGCGCCAGCCAGCCGAAGTGCGCCTGTGCTTCTTCAGCAGACAAGCTGACTGTGGGCACCTTCAGTCCCTTGCCCACGATCTCGGCAATCGTCCGCATGGGCACGCCTTCTTCCGCCACAGCATGGTAGCAGCGGCCCGTCTCCGGCTTTTCCAGCGCCAGCCGGTAGAGATGCGCCACATCCGTTACGTGCGCCGCAGGCCAGCGATTCCGCCCCTCGCCAATGTAGGCAGACACACCCTTCTGCCGCGCGACCTGCACCGCGTAGGAGATCAGCCCCTGGCGCACCGTGTCGTGCACCTGCGGCAGCCGCACCACCGATACTTTTACGTCCCGCTGGGCAACCGATGCGGCAGCTATCTCCGAGGCGATGCGCGGGTTGGGATTGTTCGGGTCAAAGTAATCTTCCGTCGCTGGCTGGCCGGGCGCGGCCATGCCCATTCCGGTGACCGAGGTGATGATCAGCGGCCGGCCTGAACCCGCAAGCGCATCGCCCATTGCCTCAATGGCCCGCCGGTCCTTGTCGCAGACCTCGATGAACCTCGAAAAGTCCTGCCCGAAAGCGCTGTGATCAAAGGCGCAGTGAATAACGCCATCCGCCTGCGCCGCGCCGCTGCGCAGGCTCTCCGGCTCATCCAGATTGCCGCGATGCACCGCAGCGCCCGCTGCCAGCAGGGCCTGCGCGCCCGCCTCCGTGCGTGTCAGTCCCACCACCTGGTGTCCAGCGCCGAGAAGCTCTTTCACGATGGTTGAACCGATGAAGCCGGTGGCTCCCGTAACAAAAATGCGCATGTTGATCTCCTCATTCAAGCTGGACGCGTGCACCTGGGCCGGTCAGGATTGACGCCCCGGGGCCATCGCCGGTAAAAACGGAGACAAGCTCCGAATAAATAGATAACCGGAGAGTATCTCCGGTTGCAGGAATTTTGACTTTGACTCGAAAAGCTGTACAACCCGCCGTGCGCAAGCCGCGCGCCGATGCCCAGCGGAATCGCCAGCGCATTCTGGAGGTGGCGCGGGAGGCCTTCACCCGCTTCGGCGCCGAGGTCAGTCTCGACGAGATCGCCCGGCAAGCGCAGGTGGGGGCAGGCACGCTCTATCGCCACTTTCCCACGCGCGACGCGCTGATTGAGGCGGTGTACCGCAGCGAGGTGGACAAGCTGGCCGCCTCGGCGCGCAGGTTTGCCGAGCGCATGCCGCCGGTGGAGGCGCTGCGGGCGTGGATGCTGCTCTTCGTGGACCATATTGCGGCCAAGCAGATTATTGCCCCGGCGCTGAATTCGCTGGTAGGCGGCCCGGCCCGGCTCTATGAGTCCTCGCACGGACCCATTCGCGCGGCGATTGAGGGGCTGGTGCAGCGCGCCACGCAGAGCGGGGAGATGCGCGGCGACCTCGACCCATTCGACCTGTTGCGCGCGCTCATTGGCGTGTCGCACATCGCCACCGGGCCGGACTGGCAGCAAAGCGCGCGGCGGCTGGTGGACATTCTGATTGCGGGCTCTCGACCCGCGTAGGAAATCAATCAGTAGGTCAGTTCATAACAGGCTCTAAGCCGGCTGGGTGCTGTTGCCATTGCCGCGGCGCGCACGGCGCATGACGCGCCAGAAGAAGCGCCACAGCGAGGTGTGAATCAGCCGCGTCTGCTCGGCCTTTAAAGCCTGGTAGGAGCGCTCCACGTAGAGGTCGAACTCCGGCGGCCAGCCGATCATGGAGCGGCGTTCGCGATAGTCGCCTTCGGCCCACTGGGCCAGCAGCGCCTTGTAGCCCACCACGTGGGTGACAAAGTCCAGCAGGCATTGCGGCATCTGCTCTTCAATGATCAGGTGCGCCTTCTCGATGATGATCTTTTCGCGCACGTCGTTCAGCGGCATGAAGATGGTGGTAACCCACAGCACCCACTCTTTCAGGTCTTCGTCGCGGATGGGATGGCACTGCGTCTTGCCCTGCTTGTTGAGCAGCGTGCGATAGGCGGTGTTGCCGGCGATGGTGGCCACGTAGAGCGGGCCGTAGAACTCATTCAGCCGCTCGTTGACCAGGCGCAGCATGTCGGCACGGCGCGCGATCATGCGATTGCTGAGGAAGGTGACGAGATACCCGATAAACGCCAGCACAATGGTGAGGATGGCGGCGTTTTGCAGAGAGTATGGGAGCATGAGCAGTGACTCTTCCATGCGATGCGTGCCTTGGGCAAAAGTATACGCGGACGCGCCGCAGCCGGACAGTGATGGCGCGGCATGAGCCAATCGGAGTCCGCGGGCTATCGATGAGCCGGAGCTTCCTCGGGCGCAGTCTCAGACTTTTCGGAGTCGATGTTGTAGCCGGTAAAGATCAGCCGGTACAGCGCTCCGACGAAGGTTTTGTCCTGCAGGAAGATGAGGATGGAGGTGAGGATGATGCTGAACGCCACCACGGCATAGGTGCTGCTCTGGATCATCTCGCCGGCGGGCACGCCCTGTTGCAGGGGGATGGAGGCAAGCACCGCAGCGGCGAGTCCCTTGGGCGCCATGGCGGCCATGCGGCAGGCATCCGGCTTGCGGATGGATTTGCTGACGCTGAAGCGCACCACGGGAATGCGGACCAGAAAGATCATGCCGGCAACCGCCAGGCCAAAGAGAATCCAGGGCATTTTTTCAATCTGGATGGAGAGGCCGATGTAGACGAAGAAGAAGGTCTTGAGCAGAAAGACAATCTCCGCGAAGAACGCTTTCTCGCGCTGGTTCAGTCCGACGGGGGCGAGGGTAGGGAACTTGCGCGACAGCAGCGATCCATGCCAGGCCACATTGCCCAGGCCAATGCCGAAGACGAGTGCGGCAATGGCGCCGCTGTAGCCCAGAATCTCGGCCACGCCAAAGAGCAGAAAGACAAAGGCGGCAGTGGTGAACATGCCGTTCTGTAGCGTGCGCATGCGGCTCAGCAGGTTTGACCAGAAGATGGCGCCCAGCCCGCCGATCAAGCCTGCGATAAGAAACGAGGCCAGCAGCGTGCCCGCCATGGTGCCCCAGCGGACGTTGCCTGCCTTGTGCGCGTCAAGAAAACCGAGGGCGATGACGATGGAGAAGACGTCGCCGATGGCGGACTCGAGGAAGAGGATGGCGGAGGACTCGCGCTCCAGCTTGAGCTGCGCGGACATGGGAATGACGACGGCGGGCGAAGTGCCGCCCAGCACCGCCCCCAGCATGAGCGAGATCATCGGTCCCAGGTGGGCCAGCTTCCACGCCGCCAGCGCCACCACGCTCATGGTCACGATAAAGTTCACTGAGGCCAGCAGCAGCGCATGCCCCAGTGTGCTGCGCAGCGTGCCGATGGGAATCTCTGTGCCGCTTTCAAAGAGAAGAAAGACCAGGGTGACCGTGGTAAACACCGGTCCCACACTGCCGAACTGGGCCGGCGTAACCAGATGAAAGACGGGGCCGAGCAGAAGCCCGATGACAATGAGCAGCAGAACGTCGGGAATGCGGGTTCGGGCAAACATCCCCACAAAGAGATGAGCGCCAAAGACGAGAGCGCCGATGAAGGCAATTACCAGAGCTGAGTTCATTGCGCTTGACCCCATTACCTAACGCAAGACACGCACGAGCCAGTTCGTGCAGAGTTTGGGTTTGCTTCAGCAGCAGCTATCGGCGAAAGCACGGACATGGAACCATGGCAACCCGGGAATCCCGCTCCCGGCGGCAGAACCGCAATACGCCACGCCGGCGCAAAGAAAAAACCTCGATCCGTAGCCAACCTGTCCTGCCGGTTGCGCCAGTAAGTGGAAGCGAGGCCGTTGTGCCTCCGAGCATAGCATAGTGCTCGTCTTCCATTCGACGCGGGCGAGGCTGTACGGGTTGCGTGGTTATCGCGCCGATGCCGCGGCGGATGCTGGCACTACCTTGATCTCAAAGATCGCTGGCCAGAGCTTGCCGGTGACAAAGAGCCGGTCGTGAACGGCATCGCAGGCGATGCCGTTGAGCACGGCCTCGGGATCGCTGCGCTCGGCGCGGGGCAGCAGGCCGGTGAGATCGATCCAGCCCAGCACCTGGCCCGTGGCGGGTGAGATGCGCGCAATGCGATCCGAGTGCCAGAGGTTGGCATAGATCTGTCCGCGCACATACTCCAGCTCATTCAGTTCGGTCACCGGCGAGCTGCCGTCCTTCACCACGACGCGGCGCACTTCGCGGAAGGTGTCGGGGTCGAGGAAGCGCAGCGTGGCGCTGCCGTCGCTCAGGATCAGGTTGTGGCCATCCTGGGTGAGCCCCCAGCCCTCGCCGCGATAGTGGAAGGTGTGCAGCAGGCGAAAGCTTGAGCGGTCGTAGACAAAGGCCGTGTGTGCCAGCCAGGTGAGCTGTACCAGGGTGCCGCCTCAGTTGGTGAGCCCTTCGGCAAAGTAGCGATTTTTGAGCGGAAGCTCCTGCAGCACGTGGCCGGTTTGCAGATCGTCCATGCGCAGCGAAGAGTGGCCATTGAGGCCGGTGCTCTCGTACAGGTGTCCATCCGCGAACACCAGCCCCTGGGTAAAGGCGGTGCGGTCGTGCGGATAGCGGTGCACCACCCGGTAGGTGTCGATGGTTTGCGCCGAGGCTCCAGCCGCCAGCCAGGGCAGCAGGAGCAGAAGAAGCCGAAGGGAGAGGCGCTGCATGGATGCGGGAGCCGGGCTAGTTCACGTCGTTGGCCATGTAGACCTGCACCGGCGGGTTCGAGGTCAACTGGGTATCGACGATGAGCACGGTGCGCACCTCGCCGCCAGTCAGGGCCATGGCGGTGGAGGTGTACTTGGGCGTGGTCTCTCCGGTGGGCACAATTACCATGGTTACGGTCTGCGAGGCAAAGCTGACATAACCGGCCGTGGCGCCCACGGGGAGCGCCGTGACCAGCGGAATCGTATTGGCCATGGTGGTGCCGGAGGGGATCATGTAAATATCCAGCGCGCCTGCTTTGGGAGCCTGATTGAGAAAACGGAAGGCGGAGTGGCCGGCTGCCGCGGGCGTCTGTTGATCCTCAAGGATGGTGACGGTGTAGCTGTTGGGAGCGGCGCCGTTGTCGGTGAGGAAGATGGAGTGCTGATGGCCGGGCAGCAGGGTGCCGTTGGTGGAGACCAGCGTTGCGCCGCCGGTGGCCGCGGTGATCTTGATGAGCGCGGCGGGCGAGGCTCCTACGGAGGCATATGGACTGATGGTGCCCTGGCCGTTGTTGCTGGCAATGGGCGTGCCTTCTACCGCGACGTTGACCGCCGGGGCAATGTAGGAAGCGTCAATGAAGCGCACCAGGCTGGGCTGGGTGTAGCTGGCCACGTTCTCGCAGGCTGAGATGCCAAAGGCAAACAGCAGCGTCACTGCCGCAGTCAAAGCCAGGGCGGGCAGCTTATGCCTCCGGCTCGCGTCTATCCAGCGCTTCAGGGTCATCTTCATCCGATTCAATTGCAACACAATCCCATGGTACAGGCAGCAGATGCATCGAGTTTACGCCATTTTGGGACCATGAAGGGGGAGAGGACCCAGGCCGACAACAGAATACCGCGCGCGGCTTCAGATTGCTGCCATATAGACGAAGCGAGCCAGGAAAAGTACAGCCAGAATATAGAGCAGCCAGTCCCGGCGGCGCAGTTTGCCCGAGGCCAGATGCAGCACGGCGTAGGCGATGATGCCGAAGCCCAGTCCGTTGGCAATGGAGTAGGTGAGCGGGATCAGCACCAGGGTAAGAAACGCGGGGACGGCGATCAGCGGCTCCGTCCAGGGAATCTCCGCGATGGTGGCCAGCATCATGGAGCCCACCAGGATCAGCGCAGGCGCGGTGGCTGCTTCGGGCACCATGCCGGCAAAGGGCGAAACGGCAATGGCGCCCAGAAACAGCAGTCCCGTCACGATGGCCGCCACGCCGGAGCGGCCTCCGGCGGCGACGCCTGCCGTGGACTCCACGTAGCTGGTGACGGTGGAAGTGCCTGCGAGCGAGCCAAAGAGCGTCGCTGTGGCATCGGCAAACAGGATGCGGCTGAGCCGGGGAATGGAGTAGTCGGGCTCGATGAGTCCGGCGCGCTTGGTGACGGCGACCAGGGTGCCCAGGTTGTCAAACAGATCGACAAAGAAGAAGACAAAGACAATCTCCAGCAGGCCCTTGTCCAGCGCGCCGCGCAGGTCCAGGTGGAAGGCCGTATCGGCCAGTGCGTGAAAGCCGTCGGGCGCCGGATGCCAGTGCACCAGCCCCATGGCCCAGGCGATGCCGGTGATGGCCAGCACGCCGATCAGGATGGAGCCGCGGACCTTCTTCGCCTCCAGCACGCCCATCAGAACCAGACCCACCAGGGCCAGCACCGTTGTAGGGTTGCGCACATTGCCCAGCGTCACGAAGGTGTTGGGATCGGCCACCACCAGGCCTGCATTGTGAAAGCCGATAAAGGCAATGAAGAGGCCGATGCCGCCCGCCACCGCCGCATAGAGTTCGTGGGGAATGGCGTGCAGGATCATCTGCCGGATGCCTGCCGCGGTGGTGAGCAGGAAGAGTACGCCGGAGAGAAAGACCGCGCCCAGGGCCGTCTGCCAGGGAATGTGCATCTTCAGGCAGACGGTGTAGGTGAAGTAGGCGTTGAGGCCCATGCCCGGGGCCAGTGCGATGGGATAGCGTGCCACCAGCCCCATCACGATGGAGCCGAAGGCCGCCGACAGGCAGGTGGCCGCGGTGACCGCAGCCAGAGGCACGCCCGCCTGCGCCAGGATGGCGGGGTTCACCAGCACAATGTAGGCCATGGTGAGAAAGGTGGTGACCCCGGCCAGGATCTCGGTGCGCCAGTTGGTGCCCAGATGGGCAAACTCAAAGTAGTCTTCAATTCGCTTGAGCATAGGCGGGCACCCTCAGGAGATCATATCCGCGGCATGCCGCAAAGAGATTTGTATTGGTATCAACTGGCCACGCGGCGACGCTTGCGATGCTTGAGCAGCCAGTCCATGGAGCCGCCCTGCAACACGATGGAGAAGACCACGGTCAGGAATGTGGCGCCGAGAATCCATGAACGGCCCAGCGCGGCAGGCACTGAGAGCGCCAGCGCGATCGACAGGCCGCCGCGCAGTCCGCCCCAGGTAAGCACAAACACTGAGCTGCGATGGCCGCGCTGCAGCAGCCGCACCAGCAACAGAAGCAGCGCCACCACGCCCAGCCGCACCGCGTTCACCGAAATGATGGAGGCCAGCCCGGCGCGCAGGCTGGCGGAGTTGAGAGTGATCGCCATGGTCTCCAGCCCGAGGAGCACAAAGAGCACCGAATTCTGGATCTCGTCGATGACCTCCCAGAAGCCCTCGACGTTGTCATGGGCGATGCGGTTGCGCGGCACGCCATGATTGAAGTGCCGCAGCGCGATGCCGGCCATCACGGCTTCAAGCGGGGCGGAGAGATGCAGCGCATCGGCCAGCACGTATCCGCCCAGCGCCAGCGCAATGGTAAAGAGAATGTCCACCTGGTAGGAGTCAAGCCGGCGCATCAGGTGCGAGGCCACCCATGCGGCAAAGATGCCCAGTACGACTCCCCCGCCTGCCTTGAGCACCAGCATGCCGGCGATGTGCAAAGGCGTCGGCGCTTGCCCGGTGGCTGCATCCAGCAGCGTCAGGAAAAGCACCGCGCCGACACCGTCGTTGAAGAGCGACTCTCCGGCCAGCTGCGCCTGAATATGCCTGGGCACGCCGGTGCGGCGCAGCATCTCCAGCACCGCGATCGGGTCAGTGGGCGAGATGAGCGCGCCGAAGATCAGGCACTCCATCCACGGCACGCGGAAGCGGCCAAACAGCTCCATCAGCCCGGCCACCAGAAAGACCGAGAGCACCGTGCCCGCCAGGGCCAGCACAGACACGGCAAACTTCTCGCGCGCCAGTTCTTCCAGATCCAGCAGGAAGGCGCCGGCAAACAGGAGCAGTGGCAGCATGCCATGCAGGATCACGCTGCCAAAGTCGATTTGGCCAACCAGATGGAATGCCCATTGATGGATGCCGGGCAGCAGCCCTGCGGCAGCAGCCAGCCCTTCAGAGACCAGCACCGTGAGCAGCATGGTGCCAATGGTCAGCGGCAGCCGGAGCACACGCGCGCTGATGAGGCCGAAGAGCGCGGCCGTGGCAAAAAGGACGCTGAGGATCTCCAGAGTGGTCATGGGCGCGGCCCGTACAGGGTTGCTCCCATCATAGCGGGACAAAACAGAGAGGGGTGCTCCTGTGCGTTCCGGGTTACAGCGCACAGGAGCATAACAAGCTAGAGCAGTCTTGCCGCATCCTTGGCAAAGTAGGTGACGATGAAGTCGGCGCCGGCGCGGCGCATGCTTACCAGCGACTCCAGCGTGGCGCGGTCGCGGTCCAGCCAGCCCCGCTCGAAGGCGGCGTGCAGCATGGAGTACTCGCCGGAGACCTGGTAGGCGCCCATGGGCACGCCGGTCAGCTCGCGGGCAGCGCGCACCACGTCCAGATAGGGCATGGCGGGCTTCATCAGAATCATGTCGGCGCCTTCGGCCAGATCCAGCTCAATCTCGCGCAGAGCCTCGCGCAGGTTGGCGCCATCCATCTGATAAGTACGGCGGTCGCCAAACTGCGGCGCCGAGTCGGCTGCCTCGCGGAAGGGGCCATAGAAGGCTGAGGCAAACTTGGAGGCGTAGCTGAGGATCGGCGTCTGTGTAAAGCCGGCGGCGTCCAGAGCGCTGCGGATGGCGGCCACGCGGCCGTCCATCATGTCACTGGGGGCCACAATGTCCGCGCCCACCTGGGCCTGGCTGACGGCGGTCCGGGCCAGCAGTTCCAGCGTGGAGTCGTTCTCCACATCGAAGCTGCCGTTCTGCTCCTTCACAATACCGCAGTGGCCGTGGCTGGTGTACTCGCAGAGGCAGACGTCGCCCATGAGCACCAGCTTTTTCGCGGCGGGGCTGGCCTTCAGCGCGCGCAGCGCCTGCTGCACAATGCCGTTGGCATCCCAGGCGCCGGTGCCGGTCTCGTCCTTGGACTCAGGCAGGCCGAAGAGCAGCAATCCGCCGATACCCAGGCTGGCCGCCTCTTCGGCTTCCCGCACGGCTTCGTCAACGGACAGGTTGAAGACGCCGGGCATGGAGCCAACCGCGCGCCGCACGCCCTCGCCGGGGCAGATGAACAGGGGGTAGATCAGGTCGCCGGGGTCCAGCGTGGTTTCACGCACCAGAGCGCGCAAGGAATCTGTACGCCGCAGGCGGCGCATCCGCATGGCTGGGAAGGTCATGCGACCATTCTACGCCGGGGCCGCACGACCGGGGATCAAAGCTGCTGGTAGAGCGACGAGTTGCGATAGCCCAGCATCAAGACCAGCGTCCACACGCCCAGCAGGGTGCCCAGCGGGAAGCGCAGCAGGCTGAGCACGCCGGCCACGATGGCCACAATCCGGCCCCACTGCGTATGCTCCCAGAGCCCCCAGGCCGCCACCAGCGCCAGCCCGACGCGTACCGCAACGGCCAGCCAGATGAGGTGGATGAAAAACGGTCCCATCAGAAAGGGAGGCACCGGACCATGCATCCAGTGTCCCAGGCCGCCCATCATGAACGCCTGGGCAAAGCCAGCTCCGGCAATACCCAGCAGCAGGCTGAGTCCGGCATAGACAAACCACAGGATGGAAAGGGTTTTTACCTTGCCCGCGTAGTTTTCCAGTTGGAACTGAAGCCCTGGCACCGGGGGCACCGGCGGGGCAACGGGCCTGCCGCACTGCTGGCAAAACGCCTGGCCCTCCACCAAAGCCTGACCGCATCCGCTGCAGAACATGGGTAAACCTCCGTCTCCTCAGCACTTGCTGATTCTGCTACGCAACCATACTACGCGCGCCACGGGCAGATGGTTCCAGCAGTGCGCTGCGGGGAGATGCCGGCATGCGCTGCCGCCGTCTGCTTATGGTTTCTCTATCAAGAAAAGTTGACACTAATTCACTCAATCATGCATCCTACAGAATGTCAGCATCTTTTCGGAGACAGGCAGGGGAGCAACTATGGCAAAGATTATCGGTATTGACCTGGGCACGACCAACTCATGCGTCGCCGTCCTGGAGGGCGGAGAGCCCAAAGTGATTGCAAATGAAGAGGGTGCGCGCACCACGCCCTCGATCGTCGGTTTCTCCAAGAGTGGTGAGCGGCTGGTGGGCCAGGTGGCCAAGCGTCAGGCCATCACCAACCCGGAGAACACCATCTTCTCCATCAAGCGTTTCATGGGCCGCCGCTTCAATGAAGTGAGCGACGAGATGAAGATGGTTCCCTACAAGGTGGCCCAGCAGGGCGACCACGTGGCCGTGGTGGCGCAGGGCAAGGAGTACACCCCGCCCGAGGTTTCGGCCATGATCCTGCAGAAGCTGAAGAAGAGCGCAGAGGCCTACCTGGGCGAGAGCGTCACGGAAGCCGTGATCACCGTGCCGGCTTACTTTAACGACGCGCAGCGCCAGGCCACCAAGGACGCGGGCAAGATCGCCGGCCTGGACGTGAAGCGCATTGTGAACGAGCCGACCGCGGCCGCGCTGGCCTACGGACTGGACAAGAAGAAGGACGAGACCATCGCCGTGTACGACTTTGGCGGCGGCACCTTCGATATCTCCATCCTGGAAGTGGGCGAGGGCGTCATCGAGGTGAAGTCGACCAACGGCGACACCCATCTGGGCGGCGACAACCTGGACCAGCGCATCGTGGACTGGCTGATCGCCGAGTTCAAGAATGACGAGGGCCTGGACCTGAGCTCCAAGGGCAATGAGATGGCGCTGCAGCGTCTGAAGGACGCCGCGGAGAAGGCCAAGATCGAGCTGTCGACTACGGTGGAGACGGAGATCAACCTGCCCTTCATCACCGCCGATGCCACAGGCCCCAAGCACCTGGTGAAGAAGCTGACCCGCGCCAAGTTTGAGCAGATGGTGGCGGACCTGCTGGATCGTTCGCTGGAGCCCTGCAAGAAGGCCATGGCCGACGCCGGCGTCACGGCCAGCCAGATCGACGAGGTGGTGCTGGTGGGCGGCCAGACCCGCATGCCCAGGATTCAGGAGCTGGTGAAGCAGCTCTTCGGCAAGGAGCCCCATCGCGGCGTGAACCCCGATGAGGTGGTGGCCGTGGGCGCTGCCGTGCAGGCCGGTGTGCTGGCGGGCGAGGTGAAGGACCTGCTGCTGCTGGACGTGACGCCGCTGACCCTGTCGATTGAGACGCTGGGCGGCGTGGCGACCACGATGATCCCGCGCAACACCACGATTCCGACCAAGAAGACGGAGACCTTCTCCACGGCGGCCGACAACCAGACGGAAGTCGAGGTGCACGTGCTGCAGGGCGAGCGGCCCATGGCGGCGCAGAACCGCACCCTGGGCAAGTTCAAGCTGGGCGGCATCATGCCGGCTCCGCGCGGCGTGCCGCAGATCGAGGTCACCTTTGACATCGACGCCAACGGCATCCTCAACGTGCTGGCCAAGGACAACGCCACCGGCAAGGACACGCGCATCACCATCACCTCCAGCTCGGGCCTGAGCAAGGAAGAGGTGGAGAAGATGGCCAAGGAAGCCGAGGCGCATGCCGCCGAGGATAAGGAGAAGCGCGAGCAGATCGAGGCCCGCAACCAGCTCGACGGCATGGTCTACAACATCGAGAAGATGCTGAAGGATGCCGGCGAAAAGGTGCAGGCCAGCGACAAGGGCGACGTGGAGTCTGCCCTGGCCGAGGCCAGGAAGGTGCTGGAGAACGCCGAAGCCAGCGCCAAGGATCTGCGCGACGCCTACGAGAAGCTGACCGGCGCCAGCCA
>DAIDGZ010000006.1 GCA_027452125.1 Acidobacteriaceae bacterium
CCCTGGATGAGCGCGCCGGTGTCGGCGTAGCGCCAGATGACCACGCCATCCAGGGGCGCCGTCACCTTGGTGTAGTTCTGCAGCGCTTCAATGCGGTCGTGCTCGGAGCGAGCCGCCCCCAGGTGCTGTTGCGCGGCTGCCATGGCGGCCTTGGCCGCGTCCACCTGCGCCTCAGAAGAGAGATCTTTGGCGGCGGCATCGTCGAGTTCCTGTTGCGCGATCAGGCCGGGTCGCGTGGCAGCTGCCTTCTTCAAGCGGACTGAGGCGGCGTGGAGCGCGGCGTGGGTCGCCTCAGCGCTGTTGATCTCGTGCTGGGCGCGCTCGATCTCCTGCTGGCTCTGCTGGACTTCAAAGATCGTCTGCTGCAACTGAGCTTTCAGCTCAGGAACTTCCAGCACGGCCAGAGTCTCGCCCTTGTGCACGATATCACCGATATCAACATTGATATGGGCCATGTAGCCGCTGACCTTGGGGTGAACATCGACCACTTGGTAGGGCTGGAACTGGCCAGCCAGGGTAAGGATCTGGGAGATATCTCCGCGTTGAGCGGCAGCAACCTGCGCAGCGGGAGTGGAGGCAGCGTTCGCCGTGGAGCCATTGGCCGCTGAATGGCAGGCAGAGAGGCTGAGGGCCGCGGTGGCCACCAAGGCAGTAGCGACCAGGGGAATTCGTTGATCCATGAGGGTGATACTCCTGATTGCAGCTCTTCTTTTTGGGTTGTCCAGATAGGGACAATTTAGGTGCAAAGCTGAGGAAGTGAATCCAGCACAAGTTAGGATGCCATTCGCTCAGAGCAAGTTGTCTGTTCCACGCCTTAACTTCAATGAATTGTCTGTAATACGAGCACAATTCACGATGGACGCGACAGGCTGAACGCGGGAGCAAAAGCCAGCAGGATGTGGCTTTTCCACGGACTCACGCACATGGGGATAAATCCATGAAGGACGCGTGTTTCCAGTTCAATGTCCGGAACACGGCTCCCGCCTCAGACTGTGATGGAGTGGGTGGATATGGCTAGAGCACAGGCGGAGGGCGGAAAAATGCCGAAGGGGAAAAATAGGATGCGATTGAAGGCGGAATGTACCGGCGAGCTAACGGGCCTTCCGGCAGCAGAATCAGCTTGGAAATAATGGCTGTCTCCACCGTGAAAAGGACGCGGTTCCATGTATGAACAGGGTGGAGGGCTATAGTTTCTTGCGAGGTTATTTCTGATAATTCGGCCGGACACGCCTTGGAGAAGCGGACATCGCTGCTGACCCCATCGATGGGGCCATACCAGGAAATCTTGGCCTCAACCGCGAAGATAATGGCCAGCAGGCACAGACAAAAAGCAAAGGCTGTGCGCGAGATAGGCCGGGAAGCGGTCATGGCTCCAGACATAGGCGAAGTCTATCATGCCGCGCCGTTCCTAGTCCTGACGCGGCATGATCGGATTTCAATTAAGTCAAATAAAATCAACGCCAATTTACAGATGAATCCAGCCGTAGAGGATCAGCGCCAGGGAACCGCTGGCCACGATGATCCAGAGCAGTATGCCCTGGAGCAGCGGACGGACCCCCACCTCGCGCAGTGTCTTCTTTGACAGGCCGGTGCCGATGAGAAAGAGCGTGACCGTCAGGCCGATGATGCCCAGGTGCTTCAGTGTGCCGTAGACACCTTGCAGCGGATGGAAGTAGGTGTTGGCCACCGCAGCAAGACAGAAGAACAGAATGAACCACGGCCACTGGATACGGGCTTTGCTCTTGCGCGTGATCGCCGTGCCGACAGAGACAGGCACAATCCAGAGTGCACGGGCCAGCTTGACGGTGGTGCCCACGGCCAGTGCGACCGCACCATATTTGGCAGCGGCGCCGACCACTGAACTGGTGTCATGAATGGCCAGGGCGGACCACAGGCCGAACTGGGTCTGCGTCATGTGCAACGCGTAGCCGATGGCCGGAAAGGTGAGCAGAGCCACGGAGTTGAGGATGAAGATGGTCCCGAGGGAGACAGCGAGTTCGTCTTCGCTGGCCTCAGTGATGGGCGCCACCGCGGCGATCGCGCTGCCGCCGCAGATGGCGGTTCCGGCAGAGATGAGGAACGAGGTACGCTGCTTGACCCCGAAGAGCTTGCCGAGCAGCCAGCCGAGGCTCATGGCAAAGCTGATGCTAATGGCGGTATAGACGAAGCCGGAGCGGCCGGCATGCAGAACCTCGTGCAGATCCATGCCGAAGCCCAGCCCGATGACCGACACCTGAAGCAGGAATTTGGACAACTGCCGGGAAGAAGCGTGATACGGGTGGACAAAGGAAAAGCCGTAGATCAAACCGGCCACAAGCGCGACGGGCGGAGAGAGGAGACCGCTCGCGGCAAGGATCAGACCGACGAAGAATAGATTCTTGGACACAGGCTTAGTGTGGCCCCGGGCTGGAGCCTACGTCCAAGCAGTAGTTTTCATGTCTTATGAGTCTTTCTTATGAGTGATTCTGGGGGCGACGGTGCGGGCACTGCGTTGTGTTCCGGCTCGTTCCATGAGGAAGCGGCGGAACTCGGCAGCAGGGCTTGCGCTGTCGGGGATGGCGATTGAGGCGATCTGGAAGTCGCGCAGCACGCGCAGGCCGTCCACTTCGACGATCTGGAGCGTACTGCCGAGGCGAAGATCTTTGGCGATGGCCCAGCGGGAGACGAAGCCCACGCCCAGGCCCGCCTCTACCGCGGACTTGATGGCTTCAGTCGAGTCGAGTTCCATGACAATGCGCAGGGATTTGCGCTTGAAACCAAGCCGGTCCAGTGCTGCGTCAACGACCCGCCTGCTTCCGGAGCCGCGCTCGCGCATGAGCAAGGGGACGCTGCACAGATCAGCCGGCGCGATGGAGGTGCGCTCTGCCCATTCGTGCGCGGTGGAAGTAATCAACACGAGTTCGTCGTGGAGGAATGGCTCAGTCTTGACCTCGCGGTTGTGTGCGGGTCCCTCAATGAGACCGAGAGCGATTTTGCGTTTTATCAGGGATTCGACTACTTCTTCCGTGTTGCCGGTGATCAGCGTGGGGCTGATGCGGGGGTGCTCGCGGCAGAAGTCGGCAAGCAGGCGCGGAATCACGTATTGAGCGATGGTGGTGGAGGCGCCGAGGGTCAGCAGACCGGCATGGTCGCCGCTGAGCGCGGCAATTTCATGCTCGGCCTGGACCAGCAGAGCGCTGACCTGTTCCGCATAGCCAAAGAGGATCTGGCCTGCTTCCGTGAGCTGGATCTGGGCGCCGGAGCGGTCGAAGAGCTGCGTTCCCAGATCTTCTTCCAGCGCCTTGACCTGCAGGCTTACGGCGGGCTGAGTCAGGTAGAGCTCTTCGGCGGCCTTGCGGAAGCTGCGCTGCTCCGCAACCGCGCGAAAGACCACCAGGCGAAAGTTGTCGAGACTGGCCATGAATGCGTGTCCGTCCGCGGGCGGCTACTTGGCGGCCGATTCTGCCGGGGCCGGTATGTCCAGCTCGATCTTGATCTCGGGCGGGTTGAGCAGCGTGTTGTGCACCAGGCAGTGATGCACGGAGCGCATCATGCCTTCTGTCTGCTCCTCTGTGAGCGGCACGGGACAGGAGACCAGAATCTTGAAGTTGCCGAGGCGCGCCGGAGGCTTCAGCTTTTCCGCCGTCACCTTGACTTCAACGCCCGTCTGAGCCAGATTGCGGGCCTTGAGATACTGCATGGCATAAAAAGCGCCGCACGAGGCCAGCGAGGCCAGCAGCAGCTCCGGCGGAGTCATGCCTGCATCTTCGCCACCGTTGTCCTGGGGTTGATCGCAGACGACGGTGTGGGAGCGGGCCTGAATGGCGAAACGAACCTGATCGAGATGGGTAACTTTGACTTCCATTGACTCCTCGCTTTCATCTGAAGAAAGCCCTACTGGAAGGATATCGTTACACGGCGGAGGCGCTTTTTGCGCGGGAAGCTTCACCGAGCATGCGCAGGTACTCTTCCGTGGCCATGGTGCGCAGGCGGGACGCCACAGCAGAATCGCAGGGCAGGTCAAGGGAGCGGCAACGCTGGATGGCAGCGTGCAGCTCCTTGAGGAAGGCGACGCAGGCGGGACACGCCTCAATGTGTTTTCGCATTGTGTCGCACGCCGGTGCGGGGACGCGATCATCCAGATACTCGGAAAGATTGGCGAAGAGATCGCGGCACTCCGCGGGACGGCGGCGGGAGCGGGCACGAGGCTTGTTGAGCGTCTCCGGGGCGGACTTGGGCTGGGGCGCGGCGGAGACTGCTTCCAGGATGCGTGTCATCTCCTTACGCAGCAGCAGCCGAGCGCGGTGCAGGCGCACACGTACCGTACCGGGCTGCAAACCGAGAATGCGGCAGACTTCCTCGGTACTTAGCTCCTCCATGTCGTGCAGGACGAGAACGATGCGCAGGGAGGCCGGAATCTGCAACACCGCCCGGTGCAGAAGCTGTGCCTGCTCGGAATGCAGAACATTGCCCTCGGGCGAGCGGGAAGAGTCCTGCAACAGGCGCGCGAGTTCCGCGTCGTCGGGAGCCAGTTCGTCCAGCGAGAGCGTTTTTTGCGTAGTGTTGGCGCCTTTGCGACGCATCCGCCAGCAGCGATTCCGGGTGACGGTGTAGAGCCACACGGCCAATGCCTTGGGATCCTGAATCTTGGTGAGATGGGGCAGGGAACGGAAGAGCACCTCCTGCATGGTGTCTTCAGCATCCTCGGGATGCCCGCAGACCTTCATGCTGAAGGAATAAACCGTATTTTGCAGCAGGCCGAGGGCTTCCTCAACTGCATCAGGGGTGTTTTTTCGTAGTAAATCCGCAGCCTGCGTAAGTTCTGGACGCATCGGTTGTTCGCTTGATCCAAATTATAGCTGCGGACACGATCCATGCAGGCGGACAGCGTAAAGCGCTGGAGAACCGGGGAGAGAAGATCAGCGGAAAGTGAGAGCGGCAGAACTAACCTGTCGCATTGCCGAGTCGCGATGCGTAGCCAGATAGAAGGGAAGAGGACCGATACCTCAGGAAGGCATCGGTCCTGTTTGGTTAGTACCGCCCGCGGCCTCGTGAGCCGCCGCCGCCACCACCACCACTGCCTTTTCGGGCAACGTAGCAGTCACGGCAAAAGACAGGACGGTCACCGCGCGGCTCAAAGGGGACAGTGGTTGGTTGTCCGCAGCCGGAGCAGATCACGGGAGTTCCCTGCGAAGGTGCAGAGCGATAGCCGGATCCCCCCTGGTCGCTGTTCTTCTTTGCCTGACGGCAGTTCCTACAACGTTTAGGGGTTGAGTACCCGCGTTCCTGAAAGAACGCCTGATCGGCAGCGGTGAAGGTGAATTCCTGCCCACAGTCGCTGCAAGTAAGTTGAATATCTCCGGCCATGGCTCTCCTTGTGGGGATTGTACCCTGCATTTGGTGTTTTTAGGCAGCAGAATTATTGAAATAAACAGCTAAATTGACAAAACTTATGCCAAATTGACACCCCCCTCGGGGGGATGCCGCAGTATAGTGTGTTTTGATGAGACGGGAGGCTCTCCGCCTTCCGTCTGCCCGATTTTCCCCTGTCGCTGACAAGTTCTATGACCTTTGAACGCCCTGAACTCGAGATGGAGTGCATCCAACGCATCCTTGCGGGGGAAAAGCACCTGTTTCACGGGCTGATCCAGCCCTGCGAACATTCCATCTACTTCCTGCTGCTGTCGATGCTGCACAACGAGGCAGAGGCCGAGGATGCGGCACAGGAGACGGCAATCAAGGTCTACCGCAACCTGCATCTGTTCCGGGGAGAGTCCAAATTTCGCACGTGGGTGCTATCCATCGCACGCAATGAGGGGCTGGGCCGGTTGCGCAAGGCGGGCAGCCTGCGTGAGGACTCGCTGGAGGCCATGGCAGAGGATCAGGAGGGGGACTTTACCCCGGCGATCCTGACCAGCTGGCGCGAGATTCCATCTGAGACACTGGAAAAGAAGGAGCTCGCGCACCTGTTGCGGGAGGCAATCCAGGCACTGCCCGAGATTTATCGTAACGTTGTGCTGCTTCGCGACATCGAAGAGATGGATGGGCGCGAAACTGCCGCCGCGCTGGGGATCTCAGAGGCTGCTGTCAAGGTGCGGCTGCACCGGGCCCGGTTGATGTTGCAGCGGGAACTGGCAGGCAAGCTCAAGGGCTTCGCACCCAGGCGGGGTTTGTTCAGGTGGGGCGCATGAGGATTGATTGCAAACACGTGTGGGAGCATATCTCGTCGTACATTGATGGCGACGTGGATGCCTCTCTGCGTGCGGAGATCGATCGCCATCTGGAAACCTGCGAGATCTGCTCTGCCGTACTTGATTCCACGCGGAATGTCGTGGTGTTGATGGCGGATGACCGGGTTTTCGAGCTGCCCACCGGCTTCAGCGAGCGGCTGCACGCGCGGCTCGATCAGGAACTCGAACTGGACGATCTCCCCAGAACCTAGTGGTTCGTCATGCTGGAGGCCGCAGCGCGCCTCAAGGCATCGCGATGCATGTTGTTATGCAGATGCACCTCTACCCCCACCAACAATAAGGTCACCAGCGCGAGCGCCACCTGTACTCTTTCCGAGCGCTTTTCTTTTGCGTCCAGGGCGCGGCGCCGCCACTGCGCACTGGGTCGTGCGCGCAGATACCAGATCCAGGCCAGCACTGCCAGATTCAGAAGAGCCCCGGCCACGGCGATGGTCAGCATGGGGATGCGGAGTGCATCGCGGTGGAACTCCTTGACGGGAAGATAGATGCTGCCGGCTGCCAGCGCGGTGAGGCCAATGCCCACACGGATCGCGCTGATGGTGATGACTGCGGTACACATGCTCTGCGCCAATGCCAGAACCAGGCTGGTGAACGAGAGCGTACGGACAGCGGCAGATTTCTCCAAAGGACCTCCACGGGCGCGGGGGAGCGCGCAAGCAACAACAGAGTAACGCAAGGGGCGCCTGTCAGGACATGGAAATCCCTTCGTATAAGGGCGGGAAGAAGGCTGGACATGGAAGCGGAATTTTTCTCGCCGGCGTGATTTTGCCTGTAACCTTTGTCGCGCGGCATCACTCCTAGTGCGTGTAACACCGAGATTGCGAGACGGAATCGAGTCTGAATCGCATGCCTGTAACCGGCGGAGTCCGCTCTGCCCCAACAACACCGAGCGAGGTCCACGATGAAGAAGAATCAATTGAATGCGATGCTGTTGACGGCAGCCCTCTCCGGGCTGATGGGTGGAACCGCAATTGCGGCCCACGCTGCAACCCAGAGCCCGGCCCAGGCCAATACGGCCCGGCTGATGAAGGCTGGCTTTCGCTATGACGGCACCAACGCAGCCACCCCCAAGCACTCCTGCAAGGGCCAGAACAGCTGCAAGGGACAGGGCGGCTGCAAGTCCAGCGACAACGGCTGCAAGGGCAAGAACAGCTGCAAGGGCAAGGGCGGCTGCGCCACCGATGGCTCCAAGATGCCGGGCCATTTCGCCTGAGACCGGCAGGGCCTGTGCGCGAAATAGATTGGCGGACAGGCCCACCCGATTGAATCGCATCATGCACCCCCAACCATCCCCTCAAGGTCAATATGGCAGGAAATCGTTTCAACGCGTATCAGGATCATGGCGTGGGAATCGGACTAAGGATTCCGCACTACGCGCACATCTTTGCGCGCAAGCCTGTGGTGGACTGGTTCGAGATCATCTCAGAGAATTTCATGATCGACGGCGGGCGGCCGCTGGCCATGCTGGATCGCATCCTGGAGCAGTATCGCGTGGTGCAGCATGGCGTCTCAATGTACTTTGGCTCGGTGACGCCGCCTGATCCGGAGCACTTGCGCCGGTTGAAGCAACTGGTGCGGCGCACGGGAACCCCCTGGCTGAGTGATCACCTGTGCTGGGGCAGCGTGGATGGCACCTACACGCACGATCTGTTGCCCCTGCCGTACACCTGGGAGGCAGTGGAGCGCACTGCTGAGCGGGTACGGATGGTGCAGGACTATCTGGAGATTCCCGTAGCGGTCGAGAACGTTTCAAGCTATGCCGCTTTTACCAGTTCGCAGATGACAGAGTGGGAGTTTCTTACCGAGGTGGTGGAGCGCGCGGACTGCGGCATTTTGCTGGACGTGAACAATATCTACGTGTCGGCGATGAACCACGAATTTGATGCCATGGAGTACGTGAATGCCGTACCGGCGCATCGCGTGGCGCAGATTCATATTGCCGGGCACTCAAAGTACGAAAAATACATCCTGGACACGCACGATCATCCGGTGATCGATCCGGTATGGGATCTCTACGCGCGGGCAATTGAACGCTGCGGGCCGACGCCGACCCTGCTGGAGTGGGATGACCGCATCCCGAGCTTTGACGAAGTGCATGCCGAGGCGAAGAAGGCTGAGCGCTACCTGCATCCGCAGGCCGCTACCCTGACGGAGGCGGTGGGATGAGTGCTGGCACAATGAGCCTGGAGCAGGTGCAGCGAGCGATGGCCGCCGCAGTGATGCAGCCCTTGACGGAAGACGAGCAGATGCGCAGTACGGCGGCGGATGGGCGCTCGATGGCGGCGATTGCGGAGTCCTTGATTGCGCCGAACAGCCGGCTCAGTTCCTTCGAGCGGCTGGAGATCTATAACCGCCAGTACTGGTTCCGGGTGCTGGGCGCACTGGCAGAGGACTTTTCCGCGCTGCGCGCGGTGGTGGGAGCGCGCGCATTTGAGGCGATCTCCGTTGCCTATCTGACGGAGCACCCGAGCCGCTCGTTTACGTTGCGTAATCTGGGGAGCAAACTGCCGGAGTGGCTGGCGCAGCATCCTCAGATGGCGGGAAGACGGCATCGGCTTGCGGTAGACATCGCCCGGGTGGAGTGGGCCTTCGTTGAGGCGTTTGATGGCGCAGAGCATGATCCACTCACCGCGGAGCAGATTGCCACGCTGGACGGCGGATCGCGGCTCGCACTGCAACCGCATTTGCGCCTGCTGGCGCTGGAGTATCCAGCAGACGAGGTGGTGCGCGGGCTGCATGCCGGTGAAAAGCGCCAGGCCAGTGAGGCAGGCATCGCCAGCGAGGAGATCGAGGAGGCTCCAGCGGCGTTGCCAGGAATTCGGCGCCGACCGGCGTGGGTTGCCGCTCATCGCGTGGAGCACGCCGTCTACTACAAGCGCCTGCGTCGCGAGGAGTTTGTCACCCTGCGGTGCCTTAGTGAAGGGAAGCCGCTGGCTGATGCGATTGCCGCAGGCTTTGCCGAGTCACGATTGAATGAGGTGCAAACGGCGCGGTGTCTACGCGCATGGTTTGCCAACTGGGCTGAACTGGGATGGCTTTGCGCACCCGAACTTGAGTTGCTGATGGAAGGAATGTGAGGAAGATCGATGCGGACTGCACTGGAATGGATAGGTAATCTCACGGCACGGGTTGAGGCGATGCTTAACCGCCTGCAAAGCCCCCTGCTGCTTGCCATACGCCTCTACTGGGGGGGGCAGTTTGCCCAGGATGGCTGGGGCAAGCTGACGCACCTGGCGCGCGTGACCGAGTTTTTTGCCAGCCTGAACCTGCCCGCGCCGGCCATGACCGCTCTGCTGGTGGCGCTGGTGGAGTTTGGTGGTGGATTACTGTTTCTCGTGGGGCTGGCGTCTCGATTCACATCGCTGGTGCTGTTTGTGAATATGACCGTCGCTTATCTGAGCGTTCCGGATGACCGGGTGAACTTCACCCACATTCTCTCGAACCCCAGTGATTTTTATGGGGCCACGCCATACACCTATTGGTTTGCTGCCCTGCTCATTCTGATTCTTGGGCCGGGTTCGCTGGCCCTGGATGAGTGGCTGCGACGCCGTAACTTATTTGTCCACAAACACTAACCTGCCGGGTTATGATGCTTGCACTTGGATTTCCGGTCAGGTGCATGTGACATGCGGATTGTGTATGTGCTTACGTCGCTGGGTATAGGCGGCGCGGAACGGCAAACCCTGGCTCTGGCAGACCGCATGGCGCAGCGCGGCCACTCGGTGGCGCTGCTGGTGCTGAGGCCACAACTCGCAGAGGAGTGGCCGATCGATCTCCGCTCCCTGCGGCTGAACATGCGCAGATCCCCGGTGAGCGTGTTGCAGGGAATGGCCCGGGGACGTGCATTTTTGCACGACTTTCAGCCCGATATCCTGCATAGCCACAGCTTCCACGCAAATTTTGTCACGCGGTTGCTGAAGGCATCCTTGCCTGCTCCTGTGGTCATTTCCACGGTGCATAACGTGTACGAGGGCGGATGGCTGCGGATGCTGGCCTATCGCCTGACGGACTCGCTGAGCACCCGGACGATGGTAGTGAGCCACGCTGCCGCGGAGCGCTATGTGCGGCTCAAGGCGGTGCCCCGGGACAAGTGCTTCGTACTGCACAATGCCATCGAAGTGGATCGCCTTGTGCCTGACGCGGAGCGCCGCCAGCGGACGCGCGCGGCGATGGGGGTTGCGGATGAGTTTGTGTGGCTGACGGCAGGACGCATTGTGCCCGCCAAGGATCATTCCAGCCTGCTGCGAGCTTTTCAAAAGTTGCGTGCCTCCCACCCATACGCTCGTCTGTGGATTGCCGGGGATGCGCTGCACTCGGAGTTTGACCGGGTAAGCGCGCTGGCCGCGCAGATGGGGCTCAACTCGCATGTACGCTGGCTTGGCCTGCGCCGCGATTTGCCGGCGCTGCTGGATGCCGCGGATGCGTTTGTCCTGTCGTCGGCCTGGGAGGGAATACCGCTCTCATTGGGGGAGGCGATGGCCATGGAGAAGCCGGTGGTGGCGACCGATGTAGGCGGTGTACACGAACTAGCGGGCGAGTGCGGATGGTTGGTAGAGGCCAAATCTCCTGAGGCTCTTGCGGGAGCCATGTCGCAGGTGATGGCGGCATCCCCTGAAGAGCGCCGGGCCGCGGGCAGAGCCGCGAGGGGGCGCGTCACATCGCAATTCTGCATGGATGCGCGCATCAACCAGTGGGAGGATCTGTACACTAAGGTGCTCGCCGGCCGGCCTTGAGAGCGCCAGAAGCTGAGAGAGAAAAAGAAGGCTGGAGGAAGACCCTCCAGCCCGTGCTGTCTGTGCTGCAAACCGGCTAGAACTGGAACGCCGCCTGAACGTAGATGCGACGTGCGGCAGACGGTGTACTGAAGATGCCGCCGGCAAGACTTGAAGACTTTCCGAACTGTGCTCCCGGACCGTAGAGGCCTGAATTGGGATTGAAGGTGGGCACGATCGATCCATGGGGCGTACCCAGGTTGATATCGTTGAAGAGGTTGAGAGCCTGTGCGCTAAAGGTGAGCGCATATTTGCGGCCCGTATTGGTCATGCCACCGCGCATACCGCCGTGTCCGAAGGGACCGCCGCCAAAACCACCATGCATATGGCCATGAGGGCCGCCGCTCATGCCGCCGGGAGCGGGACCACCCGTGGCAGCAATCTTAGGCCCGAGTCCAAAGGCGCGGCTGATGCGTAGATTGACTGCCACGGCAGCAGGACCATTGGCAATGTTGATAGGCAGAAGCTTTTCGCCGGGCTGGGGTACCAGATCGAGCGCGCCATAGCTGGTTTGGACTACGTGGCTGGGATCAGAGGCTGATGTCGCGTACGCAGGACGATTGTTATAGAACGAGTCTCCTGTTAGGTCGTAGGGTCCACGGATGTTGTAGGGGCTTCCTGCCTGAGCAATCAGGAATGGATTGAAGCTAATTCCCCATGGCGCTGAGTAGTTGCCCATCAGGAATAGCCACTGCGGACGGACGAATGCGGCACGTCCGTAGTCCTGATTCAGGTCGTAGGAGTTTGAGGGCCGGGAACCGCCGCCGCCGTTGGAATGAGCAGAAGTCAGATTGTAGAAACCGGCGATGCCGAAGTTCTGCGAGAAGCGTGCGTTGATGTTGACGGTCAGCTGATTCTGCTTGAAGACCGCCTCGGGATAGTATTGCTGCACAATACCTAGCTTGGAGTCAGGACGCGTGCCGGTGAGGTTCGGATTTCCGTACTGGTAGGTTCCTGGCAGATACGCATTGGCATCGCGAACCACCAGTTGGTGTACGCCAAAGGAGTGCAGGTAGGTCACCGTCAGAGTAGCGAACTTTGATACCTGACGTTCCACACTTACGCCCACCTGTTCCGTGTTGGGCGAGCGGTAGTTGGGCGAGAGCTGATAGATCTCAGGCGTGAGGGCTTTTGCGTTACCGCAGCTGGACAGATTCAGGCTGCTGAAGTCTGTTCCGTTGAAGCAGGTGGGGTTGGCGATGCTGATCTGAGTCTGGCTGTTGGCCGTCCCATTCAACATCTCCAGGTTCATCAGGCTGCTGGAGCTGAAGCGGTCGTAGAAGAAGCCGTAGCCACCGCGCAGCACGGTGAGGGGCTTATGCGTTTTGTGTCCATCCAGGGCGTAGGCAAAGGCGACACGCGGCGCCCAGTCGTTATGGTCGGGAACATGGTTCTGCGACTCCCAGCGAATACCGCCGGAGAGGGTCAGGTTGGGATTCACCTTCCAGTCGTCCTGGAAGAACAGAGCCGCATCATAGATATTGGATTTGAAGTCCTGCGGACCTGTGGTGTAGGTCAGATTCAACGGGGTGCAGCCACCTGGAGGCGGTGGGGTTTGCGCCTGGCACTCAGCCTGGATCTGGGCGATTGTCTTACCTTGGGCGATGCCGTTCCAGGTGTCAACAAATGCGGTGACGGAAGGGAAGAGGAAGCTGCCGTTGAAGTTTGCATCTGTTGAATTGGCATGACGATTGTCGCGCATCCAGGTGCCGAACTTGATCGCATGCTGCCCTGCAGTCATCGTGGTAAAGTTCTGCAACTCGAAGTGATCGGTGTGTCCAGTGGAGAACTGCCCGCCGTTGCCACCACCGCCAAAGACGCCGGAGACGCTGAAGCTGGGCGCGGTGCTGGCCGGTGTGCCGGTAGAACTGGCACGGCGATATTCAAATCTGGTTTCGTTCACGATGCGATCGGTGATGATCTGCGTATCGTCAAGCTGGAAGGTATTCTCTGTCGCCCGCGAGGAGCTTGCGGTCGAAGGAAAATCGATGGAGCCGAGCGAATTATCAACGCTGTTGCGGAAGTACTGATAGCGCAGCGTAAGGGTGTTCTTCTGTCCCAGCTGCAGATCGACGCGCGGAGCGACTTCCAGGTGATTCTGCGGGCTGAAGAGGCTGCCTGTAATTGAGCCACCGCTAATGGAGTAGAGGTTGGTCGCGGAATCGTAGACCGGGCCGCC
>DAIDGZ010000007.1 GCA_027452125.1 Acidobacteriaceae bacterium
GCTTCTCTTTGTTGGACTGCTGGTTTTCACGTCGCTGCGTCCAACGCCGGGCGGCACGGGGGATATTCATCTACGCGCGCCGGTGCGGCTGTTTTTTGAGTGGGACCCGCTGGTGGCGCTGGCCAATGCGCTGGCGACGCATGCGCTGTATCGTGGCCTGTTGTGGAGTCTGGTGATTCTGCTGCCGGCGCTGTTTCTGGGCCGATTTTTCTGTGGATGGATCTGCCCGATGGGCACGCTGCAACACTTTGTGGGCAACATGCCCTCGGAGGCGAAGCGGGGCAAGCAGCGTATTGAGTCCAATCGCTACAAGCGCTGGCAGACGGTGAAGTACGTTGTGCTGCTGGCGGGGTTGCTGGCGGCGTGTTTCGGCTCGATGGCGATTGGATGGCTTGACCCTTTCAGCCTGCTGGTGCGCTCGCTGGGGCTGTCCCTTTTGCCGGCGCTGAACTATGCGGTGCGCGCGGTGCTGAGTCCGCTGGAGCATAGTCCCATAGGGGCGGTGAAGGCTACGGGAGAGCTGCTGCACTCTGTGCTGCAGGCGACGATTCTCGACTTTCGCCAGACGCACTTTGCCCAGGGTCTCTTTCTGGGCGCGCTCTTTGTGGCGATTCTTGCAGCGAGCCTGCGGGTGACGCGCTTCTGGTGCCGGTCGATCTGCCCGCTGGGGGCGCTGCTGGGCGCGGCGAGCCGCTGGTCGGTGCTGGGCCTGCACAAAGATCCGGATTCCTGCGACCGCTGCAACCGCTGCCTGCTGCACTGCCAGGGGGGAGACGATCCGATTGGCGGAGCGCCGTGGCGCAAGGCGGAGTGCCTGATGTGCATGAACTGCGTGGGCAGTTGTCCGCACGCCAGCCTGGAGTTTCGCTTCTTCCGCGAGGAGAGAGAGGTGGCGACGCCGGACCTGGGGCGCAGGCGCACGATGACCGGCCTGGCCGCAGGCGCGGCGGTGGTGCCGCTGATGCGCGCGGACACGGCGCTGGGCAAGGACCGGCACGATCGGCTGATCCGGCCGCCGGGCTCGCTGGATGAGCCGGATTTTCTCTCGCGCTGCATTCGCTGCGGGGAGTGCATGAAGGTGTGTCCTAACAATGCGCTGCATCCGACGCTGGAGCAGGCCGGGCTGGAAGGACTGTGGACGCCCACGCTGGCGCCGCGCATCGGCTACTGCGAGCCCAGTTGCGTGCTGTGCACGGAGGTGTGCCCGACGGGGGCCATCTGGCAGATTACGCCCCAAGAAAAGGGATGGGTGGTGGGGGTTGGGCAGCAGGAGAAGCCGGTGCGGCTGGGCACGGCCTTCTACGATCGCGGGCACTGCCTGCCGTGGGCGATGGCCACGGACTGCATTGTGTGCGAGGAGTGGTGCCCGGTGTCGCCCAAGGCGATCTATCTGGAGGAGGCGCAGGTGCAGGATTCCGCGGGAAAGCTGAAGACGGTGAAGCAGCCGCACATCGATCCCAGCCGCTGTGTGGGGTGCGGCGCGTGCGAATACGCGTGCCCGATTCAGGATCATCCCGCGGTGTATGTGACCAGCATCGGCGAGAGCCGCTCACCCGACAGCCAGATTCTGCTGAACCGAAGCTAAAGGAGACTGAACGATGATGCCGCATCTGCGCCGATACGGATTCGCCCCCATAGCCCTGCTGCTTGCCGTTGTTGTGTTGCCCACAGCGTGCAGAAAGAAACACGGGGATGCTTTTCCCGCCTCGGGCAGCGTGGCCGGGTGGCAGAAGACGAGCGACACACGGACCTTTGCCGCGAAGGACCTGTGGCAGTACATCGACGGCGATGCGGAGCAGTATGTGAAGGCCGGCGTGGTCTCCACGTCCACCTCCGACTACAAGTACCAGGGCAAGCTGGAGGCGATGGTGGATGTGTACACCATGGGGAGCCCTAAGGGCGCGGAGCAGGTGTACAAGGCCAACACGTCCAGCACGGGCCAGGCGGTTCAACTGGGCGATGCGGGCGTGGCGTACGAGCAGAGTGTGAGCTTCCGCAAGGGGCCGTACTTTGTGCGGATTGTGGCCTACGAGGATGCGCCGGATGCCAGGCAGGCGCTGCTGGCGCTGGCGCGCGGAGTGGAAGCGGGACTGTAACGAAGCGAGGGGCAGGCAGCCAGCGAAGGTGTAGCAGGCGTTGTGCAGCGGGCATTCTGCCATGGATGCAGAAGGGAGCAAGCGATGAAAAACCGCCGTGAATTTCTGAAGGACGCTGCCTGCGGGGCAGTGATGCTGGGCTCTGCGGTGACTGGGGAGAAGCATGCGCTGGCGGGGGGATTGCCGGCAGAGGAGCGGAACGGCAGATCGCGCGTTGTGGTGGCTCGGGATGCCGCGCTGCATAACTCCGGCGCGCAGCCGGGGGAACAACAGGTGCTGGCGCTGCTGGACAAGGCGGTGGCTGCGTATACCGGGCAGGAAAAGCCGGTTGAGGCGTGGAAGCGCCTGGTTCCCGCGGGCAAGGTAATCGGCCTGAAGGTGAATGGCCTGGGCGGGCGGGGTATTTCCACCCATGCGGTGCTCATCCTGGCGATATGCGAGCGCCTGCAGCAGGCGGGCGTGCCGGCGGGCAACATCGTGGTGTGGGACCGCAACGGGCGCGACCTGCAGGCCTGCGGCATGACGATCAACACGGAGCGCAGCCGCGTGCGGTGCTATGGCTCGGATGTGGCCGGTTTCGAGGAGGCTGCGGTTGCCTGCGGAGCGGCTGAGCTGCGGCTATCGAAGATTCTGACGCGCGACTGCGACATGGTGATCAGCATGCCGATCCTGAAGGATCATGGCAGCGCGGGCCTCACCTTCTCCATGAAGAACATGTATGGGGTGGTGGACCGGCCGGACCGGCTGCACGCCAACAACTGCAATCCGGGAGTGGCGGCGCTGAATGCCGTGCCTACGGTGCGGAGCAAGGTGCGGCTGACGATCGGCGATGCGCTTTCCAGCGTGTACCAGGGCGGGCCGGGGTTTCATCCGGAGCATCTGTGGTATCCGAATGCGCTGATTGTGGGCGAGGATCGGGTGGCGGTGGATCAATGCGCGCTGCAGATGCTGGACCGCAAGCGGGTGGAGGCGGGACTGCCCACGCTGCAGGCAGCGGGGCGCCAGCCGGCGTACATTGCCACCGCGGCGCGGGCGCCGTATGGGCTGGGGAATGATGACCCGCAGCGGATTCACCTGCTGGAGGTGTGAGGGGGAGGGATGACGCAGAAGGACGACGGGGGAGCGCCGCTGGGGCATGCGGGGCGCGGGATGTCTCGCCGCGATGCGATGCTGCAACTGCTGCGCGTGGGCGGCGTGGCGGCGGGCACCGCGGGAATAGCCGCGTGGCTGAACACGCGCAGCCGACGCCCCATGCCGCGGCGTGCGGAACAGGCGCGGCGCGATCACCGGGTGGCGAGCCAGGCAGATCTGCCGCAGATGACGGTGGTGCAGAATGGCGAGCCGGGAGAGATGGTGCGCCAGGCGCTCAAGAATCTGGGAGGGATTGGCCGGTTTGTGCATCGCGGAGAGACGGTGGTGCTCAAGCCAAACATTGCGTGGGATCGCACGCCGGAGCAGGCTGCGAACACGAACCCCGAACTGGTGGCGGAGACGGTGCGTCAGTGCTGGGCGGCGGGAGCGAAGCGGGTGATTGTGACGGACGTGAGCTGCAATGAACCGCGCCGCTGCTTTCTGCGCTCCGGGATTCAGGCGGCGGCGCGCGCGGAAGGCGCCGAGGTGATCCTGCCCGATCCGCAGCTTTTCAGGGAGGTGGAGATGGGCGGGGTGGCGCTGAAGACATGGCCGGTGTTCGGTCCGTTTCTGGATGCGGACAGGGTGATCAATCTGCCGATTGCGAAGCAGCATGGCCTGGTGGGGGTCACGCTGGGCATGAAGAACTGGTACGGGATTCTGGGCGGAGAGCGGAACCGGCTGCATCAGCAGATTCATCAGAGCCTGGTGGACCTGGCCAGCTTCATGCTGCCGACGCTTACGATCATGGACTGCTATCGTGTGTTGCTGCGCAATGGCCCTACGGGCGGCAACCTTGAGGATGTCGCACTGAAGAAGACAGTTGTGGCGGGGACGGACCCGGTGGCGATTGATACATATGTGGCCAAGGCCTACTGGGGTTTGGACGCGGAGCATCTGCCGTATCTGGAGATGGCCGCGGCCCGCGGGCTGGGCACGACGGACTTCGACAAGATTCCGCTTAAAGTGAGCTCCATGAGCTGAATGCCGCGACGACTTCTGCGGGCGGCGGCGATGCGTGTGCGTGATGCGCGGGAGGATGCCAGATTTCATAACCGACCCCAGCGATAAAAACCCAAATTAAGTTTGCAGATAATTTCCACGGTTCGCGCTACTCTCTGAAATAACCAGGCAGGCGCAAAGGGAGAAGAGGCAGAAATTGCCACTTCTCCCTTTTTTGCATGCGGAAGAAAACCGCTGGCCTGATGACGGATGTAGATGAGCTGAGACAAGGATCAGAGATCGAGCCAACCGCAAAGCGAGACAGAGATGAGAGTCAGAAAGAATGTAGGGACGGGCTTTTCTGGATGGGCAGTACGACGCGCTGCTGTCGTGATGGCGATAGGAGTTGCACTGTTTTCCTGCTGGGGGCAAACCCTGGGGACCACCACGGTACAAGGCACCGTTTACCTGGCCAATGGGCAGACGGGGACAGGCACACTGAGCGTCAGCTGGCCGGCATTCACAACGGGAGCGGGCCAGGCCGTGGCCGCCGGGCGGACCACGGTGGCAATTGGGAGCGATGGATTTGTGAGTGTGAGCCTTGCGCCGAACCAGGGGGCGTCCCCGGCCGGACTTTTCTACACGGCGATTTATCACCTGAGCGATGGCTCGACGAGCACGGAGTACTGGGTGGTGCCGGCTACGGCGCAGGCCAGCCTGGGCCAGGTGCGGGCGCAGGTGATGCCGGCGGCACAGGCGGTGCAGGCGGTGAGCAAGACGTACGTGGACCAGTCGATTGCGGAACTGACGCAGAGCCTGTTGACTTCGTCTGGCGGCAACCTGAGCGGGAGTCTCTACCTGAATGGCGATCCGTCACAGCCGTTGCAGGCGGCAGACAAGCATTATGTGGATCAGGTGTTTGGCCAGGCGCTGCCCGCGGCGGGCGGCGCGGCAACCGGGCCGCTTACCGCGACCCAGCTGGGAGCTGCGTACCAGGTGGATCAGCTGAAAGGCGCGGACTTTGGCGCGCGGCTGCAGGCATGCGTCAACGCAGTGAATGCGAGCTATGGCGGCACGTGCGATGCGCGCAACTTCAGCGGCACGCAGTCGATGGGGTCGAACGTGACGATTGCAACGGGGAATCTGACGATTCAGTTGCCCTGCGCCACGATCTCCACGGCCAATCAGATTCTTGTTACGCCGGGTACGCGCAATGTGAGCCTGCGCGGGTGTGCACTGCGCGGCGGCAGCGCGGCGAGCGGCAACCAGGGCGGCACCGTATTCCAGTACACCGGGACAGAAGCCATGATCCAGGTGGGCGACCCCAGCTATGCGGTGGATACGCCGGGATTTCACATGGACAATGCGGTGCTGAGCACGACCGCATCCGCGAGCCCGACAGCGCAGGCGCTTGTTGCGTATCGCACGCAGGAGCTGGAACTGGAGGACCTGTACTTTCTGGGGAACTCGAATCAAACCGCGATGACGCTGGATGGAACCGGGAACTACACCGGAGGAACCTTCCTCGACGACTCGTTTGATGGGTTTCAGACTGCCGTGAATGCGATTGGGCACCAGACCGCGAATGCGGCCACGACCGACTGGGTGAATGCGAGCACGTTTGTGCGCATGCACATCAACTGCCCGGTGAGCGGGGGCAGCCCGATTGCGGGTACGACGGGAATCAACCTGCTGGCAGGCGACGGGAATACTTTTACTGGCGGTGACATTGAGGGCTGCTCGACGGCCCTGCATCTGGGTGCCAACGCGCAGAACAATACGTTGATCGGTGTGCGCAACGAGAACTCTGGCAGCCAGGTGGTAGCTGATGCGGGCAGCGCCTACAACAACTGGATTACGGGCGGAACCATGTTCACCGGCAAGCTGACCGATAACGGCACGCGCAACAGCTTTCTGGATACGTTTCATCGCAGCTTCAACGGGCTGACCGGCGATTGGTATGGGAGCCAGCAGGATGCGACGGTCATCAACCATTACCGGCTGGGCATTGGAAGCGGGAACGAGCGCGGATTGCAGAATCGCTACCAGACCGATGCGGGCTATCGCTGGACGACGGGGTTGAGCGATGCCACGGCCGGGGAGCAGTTCTATCAGGTTCTGGATGAGTTGAATGGCGTGTACCGGCTCTCCATTGGGCAGTACAACGCCGGCCAGGCAAGCACCAACAATCAGACGGTGATCAATGCGGCGGGGAGCGGAGCGATTGTTCTGAACGGATCGAACAATGCGGGGACGGGCGGTGTGGTGATCGGCTCGGGCGGGTTGGGCTCAACCACAGTGGCCACGATCAACAATGCCGGCAACGCGCAGTTCACCGGGACGCTGCAGGTGGGTGGCGCTTCCACCTTTTCGGGCTCGACCACGGTGCGCAACCAGGCAGACGCGGAGATCGATGCGTTTCTGTGGGCGGGAGCGACGGCCGACCAGAAGGAGTCGTTTATCTACAAGGACCACAGCGGCGCGAGCCAGTGGTACATGGTGAAGGATGCGAGC
>DAIDGZ010000008.1 GCA_027452125.1 Acidobacteriaceae bacterium
CGTGGAGGCCGTGGACGCGCAGGGGCAGGATACGGAGCGGCACCGGCAGGTGATCCGCATCCTGAAGCCGCAGGGGCGCGACAACGCATGCACCGTGGCCTACGACATCGACGACAGGATCAACTATTTCCGCGCGTGGACGATTGCCGCCGACGAGAAGATTTACGAAGCGCAGGACACCGATTTTGCCGACGTGGGAATGCGCGAGGGCTCGGTCGAGCTGTTCACCGCCAAGGTCCGTGTTGCCGTGCCCCCGGCGATCGACGTGGGCGCGGTGCTGGTGTGCGAGTCGGAGGAGCTGCAGGCGCCCTACGACCGCGAAGAGGACTGGCATTTTCAGGACCAGGTGCCGGTGGTATCGGCGGCGCTGGAGATGGATCTTCCGGCGGGCATGAAGTACGCGGCCTCGTGGCACCGCTACGATGCCGTGAAGCCAACGGAAGTTGCGCCCGGGCATCTGCGCTGGGAGCTGAAGGATGTTCCGGCGCTGCGGCTGCGCGACATTCCCTCGACGCCGGAGTGGGAGGCGCTGGCGGGACGCATGACGGTGCTGTGGGGCGATGAAGCTGTGGCAGGCACGGACAACCAGTGGCGCGCCATCGGCGACTGGGTGACGAAGCTCGAAGCGGGGCGGCCTGATCCCTCGCCCGAGATCACAGCCAATGTGCAGCAACTGATCGCGGGCGCGCCGGACTTCTATACGAAGCTGAGCCGCATCACGGAGTCCATCCAGAGGGACGTGCGGTATTTCATCGTGGAGCGCGGCATCGGCGGCATGCAGGCGAATTATGCGCGCGATATCTTCCGCAACCGCTATGGCGACTGCAAGGACAAGACGACGCTGCTGATCTCCATGCTGCAGGTGGCGGGCATCCAGGGGCATTACCTGCTGGTGGATCATCGGCGCGGGGTTGTCGATCCCAGCGTGCCTTCTGTGCAGGGCGACCACATGGTTACTGCGATCGAAGTTCCCGCAGGCGTAAACGATCCACGGCTGCAGGCAGTGGTGACGGGAAAGGATGGCAAGCGTTACCTGATCTTCGACCCGACGGATGAGCGCACGCCGGTGGGGAATCTGCCTTCGAACGAGCAGGGCAGCTATGGCTTGATGGCGGCGGGCGATGCGAGCCAGGTGCTGGCGCTGCCGGTGCTGCCGCCGGAGGACAACGGGACGGATCGCACCGGGCTGTTCACGCTGGCGGCCGACGGCACGCTGGCGGGCACGGTGGATGCGAGCCATATGGGGCCGGAGGGCGCGGACTGGCGCATGCTGCTGAAGTACAGCGATGCGACGGAACAGCAGCGGGGCATGGAGAGCGTGGTGATGGAAGACCTGCCCGGAGCGACGCTGAACGGATTCAAGTTCATCCAGTCGCCGTCGTTCGCCAAGCCGCTGGAGCTGCATTACCAGGTGACGGTGCCGATGTACGCGCATACGGCGGGAACGCTGCTGCTGGTGCGGCCGCGGGTGGTGGGATCGGATGTGCAGGCGTTCGACGACAAGCCTCGCAAGCTGCCCATCGACCTGAGCGCGACGGGGCATTGGCACGACAGCTTCGACATCAAGATTCCGGCGGGATACGTGGTGGACGATACGCCGGATGCGGCGGACGTGAGCACGGATTTTGCGAGCTACAAGTCGGCCGTTACGGCGAAGGGGAATGTGCTGCACTATGAGCGGGACCTGGTGGTGAAGAAGGTGCAGATACCGGCGGCGGAGGCGGCGGAGTATCGAAAGCTGGAGTCGGCGATTTTGACGGATGAGAAGGGGACGGCGGTGCTGAAGAAGCAGTAGGGACAGAGGGACAAAGGGACAAAGAATACGGTTGCCGCGCAGGTTCGTGCTATCCCACCCATCGCGCGATACAACTGCGCGATGGATGGGGCACCCAAGTCTGTGCCATGATTGGTAGCAGGGAGCGCCCGGTTTCTGCTCCCTGGTCCCTACTCGCTGCTCCCTGTTCCCTACTGCCCACTCCCTTTTGCATCACTCGCGGTTCGGCGCTCATCTCATAGGCGATGAGCACTTCTCTTTTTTCTCCTTTGCAGATTCGTGGGGTGACGTTTGCCAATCGCATTGGCGTGTCGCCGATGTGCCAGTACTCGTCGGTGGATGGGTTTGCGACGGACTGGCATCTTGTTCACCTGGGCGCGCGTGCGCAGGGCGGCGCGGGGCTGGTGATGACTGAAGCTTCCGCGGTGACTGCGGAGGGGCGGATCTCTTCCGCCGATTTGGGCATTTGGAAAGACGAGCATGTGCCGATGCTGCGGCGCATTGCGGAGTTTGTGCACTCGCAGGGGGCGCGCGCGGGGATTCAACTGGCGCATGCGGGGCGGAAGGGCAGCATGTCGGCGCCGTTCCACGGGGAGCGGCTGCTGAGCGCAGGCGAGGGCGGATGGACGCCGGTGGCGCCGAGTGCGATTGCGTTCAACGAGAAGTATGCCGTGCCCGCGGTGCTGGACAAGGCCGGCATTGACGCAGTGGTGGAGGCGTTTGCGGCGGCGGCGCGGCGCGCACTGAAGGCCGGCTTCGACGTGGTGGAGATTCATGCGGCGCACGGGTATCTGCTGCACGAGTTCTTGTCGCCGCTGTCGAATCAGCGCACGGACGAGTACGGCGGGGCTTTCGAGAATCGCGCGCGGCTGCCGCTGCGGGTGGTGGATGCGGTGCGGGCGGCGTGGCCGGAGGAGCGGCCGCTGTTTGTGCGCATCTCGGCGACGGACTGGGTGGAGGACGGCTGGACGATTGACGATTCCGTAGAGCTGGCGAAGCTGCTGAAGCGGCACGGAGTGGACCTGGTGGATTGCTCGTCGGGCGGCAACGTGGCGCAGGCGAAGATTCCGGTTGCGCCGGGATACCAGGTTTCGTTTGCGGCGCGGATCAAGCGCGAGGCGGGGATGGCGACGGCGGCGGTGGGCATGATCACGGAGCCGGTGCAGGCGAACAAGATCATTGAAGCGGGCGATGCGGACGTCGTTCTGCTGGCGAGGGAGATGCTGCGCGACCCGTATTGGGCGGTGCATGCAGCGCAGGCGCTGAGCGAGCCGGGGAGCTGGCCGGTGCAGTATCTGCGGGCAGCGCCGGCGGGAGCGGGGGAGAGACGGGGAGTGGGAGACTAGGGACAAAGGGACAGAGGGACAAAGGGACAAAGGGACAGAGGGACAGAGGGACAGAGAGGCTGGGGGCTGTGGACGCGGATTGTTCATCGATTGTGATTTTGCTTCACAACCGGTGCAAGGGGTGGCCTATACTTTGCTGAGGGCGTGCGTGCCCTTTTGACGAAGAATGGCTTCCCAGGCTCGCAAACACGCTGCCGATGCTCCGGTGATTCCGGACCGGCTCTATTTCAAGATTGGCGATGTGGCTCGCATCTGCGGTGTGGAGACGTATGTGCTGCGCTTTTGGGAGTCGCAGTTTCCGCAGCTAAAGCCGAACAAGAGCGGGACGGGACAGCGGCTGTATCGCAAGCGCGACGTGGAGCAGGCGCTGGAGATCAAGCGCCTGGTGCACACGCAGGGATTCACGCTGGCCGGAGCGCGTCAGGCGTTGGAGGGCGGCGGGCGCAAGGGGGCCGCGGTCGCGTCGAACGCGGAGCCGGTCCGGGGGGACGCGCGGAGCAGTAAGTTAATGCAGATTCGCGCGGAGCTGCGGGAGATTGCGGGGCTGCTGGCGGCGCCGCAGCCGACGCTACGGCGGGAGCGGGCGAAGGTGATCCG
>DAIDGZ010000009.1 GCA_027452125.1 Acidobacteriaceae bacterium
GCGGCATCGTTGAAGCCGGGCTGGTCCCAGCCGCGCGGTGCGAGGCGGGCATCGTAGTCTTCGCCGCCATAGGTTGACGAGAAGGTGATGGGGCCGGGATGGGTCTTCCAGGTGGCGTCGCTGACGATGTCCATGGCTCCGCCGCGTGCGAACTCCACATGAAGCTGCACGATGCACTTGAGCGGGCCGGAGCTGCCGGCAAACTTGGTATAGCGGCCTCTGGTGTGCAGCACGCGATACATGCCGTTGCCCAGCAGGACGCCGAGCGCATTGGCGCCGGGGCGGAGCATCTGCGTTACATCGTAGGCGTCGTAGTAGACGGTTTTGCGATAGTTGCTCCAGCCGGGCGTGAGCAGATCGTTGCTCACCTTGCGGCCGTTGAGGTGCAGCTCGTCCTGTCCGAGGCCTGCGGCGTACAAAATTGCGCGCCTGATGGGATGCGGCAGCGTAAAGCCCTTGCGGAAGAGAGGCATGGGCTGCGTGTTGTCTTTGGCCGATGCGCCGGGGGCTTCCAGCCACTGGGCATGCCATGCCGGGGCCTGAAGCCAGTGTGCCGCGGCGCTCCACGGGCTGGGATGGCCATGCTCGTCCCACACACGTACGCGCCATGTGTAGGCTTGTTGCGCCTGCAACGCTGGACCTGCATAGGCGACGCCGGAGATGTCTGCGCTGTACACGATGCCGGAGTTCCACAGCAGGGAATGGGTAAAGCCCTGCTCGGCGGCGGCTACCTGAATCTGGTAGGCAGTCTGGTTTACGCCATGCAGCGCAGCGGACGTTGCGTCCAATTGCCAGGAGAAGTGAGGTTGCGGCGAATCGATGGCGAGCGGGCGGCTCTGCCCATCACACTCCAGCCGGTAGGGGGCGCGCAGATGGGAGGCTGCCGGGGCAGCGGCAGGCTGCTGTGCGGCGCAGGCGATGGCGACGCAGATGGCAAGGAAGAGAGCGGTAAAGAGCAGGTGCCAAAGGGTGCGGCGCGAAAGAGGCAGCGAAATTGAGCGAGGCGGCTTCATGCGGGACGTTCCTGTCCTGGTGATACAGGAGCGCGGCGTGCGAACGCAATACCCAAACCGGAGTGGCTCTGATAGGGTCTTTGCCATGCGACGTTCCTATCCACTTCTTTGCCGGGTTGCGCTTGTAGCAATGGCTGTCTTTCTGGTTTCGGGTACTCTGCGCCTGGGTGCGCAAAGTGAGGCGCAGAATGTGCGCAGGCAACTGGCGCGCGTACAGAGCGGCCTGCACGATGGACCGTTTGCCCCCAACTGGAACTCGCTGGCAGGATATCGCGTGCCGCAGTGGTTTCGCGACGCCAAGTTCGGCATCTTCATCCACTGGGGCGTTTACTCGGTTCCGGCTTTCGGAAACGAGTGGTATTCCCGCAACATGTACGTGCAGGGAACACCCGCCTTCAAACACGAGGTGGAGACCTACGGACCGCAGTCCAAATTTGGCTACAAGGACTTTATCCCCATGTTCCGTGGTGAGCGCTTCAACGCCGACGCATGGGTGGATCTGTTTGCGCGGGCCGGGGCGCGCTACGTGGTGCCGGTGGCGGAGCACTGCGACGGCTTTGCGATGTACGACTCCAGCATCACCCGCTGGGATGCGGCAAAGATGGGGCCGCACCGCGATATTGTGGGCGAACTGGCCGTGGCGACGCGTAAACGCGGGCTGCACTTTGGCGTTTCATCGCACCGCGCGGAGCACTGGTGGTGGTACGACGGCGGCATGAAGTTTGATTCCGATGTGCGCGACCCGCGCTATGCGGGGCTCTATGGGCCAGCCCAACCAATGGCGTTACCCGGCGAGAGCAGCGCGAAGGAGCCGGACCCGAACCACCTGGAGCGCTGGCTGCCGCCGGATCAGAGCTTTCTGAACGACTGGCTGGCGCGCAGCACGGAGCTGGTGGATAAGTATCACCCGGACTTCCTCTACTTTGACTGGTGGATTGGCCAGCCGGCCTTTCGGCCCTATCTGCAGCGCTTTGCCGCGTACTACTACGACGAGGCGGCACGGCGGCGGCAGGGCGTGGTGATGACCTACAAGCAGTTGGTCATGCCGGAGAATACTGCTGTGCTGGACATTGAGCGCGCCAAGATGGACGGCGTGCGGCTGATGCCGTGGCAGACGGACACCTCGGTGAGCATTCACTCGCGGGGCTACGCGAAGAACGATGAGTACCGCGATGCCGGGTCGCTGATCGACGAACTTGTGGACGTGGTGAGCAAGAACGGTAACCTGCTGTTGAACGTGGGGCCCAAGGCGG
>DAIDGZ010000010.1 GCA_027452125.1 Acidobacteriaceae bacterium
CGCCCCCCGCGCCCCTTGGCCAGCTTGCCCAGCCGGGCAACGCTGGTGCGGCCAGGCGACGTCAGCGCAACCTCGCATCGGCACCCGCAGGCTGCGATCAAAAGCCGTTCGCGGTGCAGGCCGTGCCTGAACAGCCTGCAAAGAGGCATCCCGTCCGTCTCCCGCGGCCGACGGTCGCCGGCAGGTCGAACCCGCCGGCGCGAGCGGCATCTGCGCGCGCTACTCTGGTATCTCTGCGCGGATGCGGGGATCGCTCGCGTCTGGACGCATGTCGCGGCCCGGCCCAGCCGATCCGGGTGCGGTGCACGATTGTGGAGGAAGCATATGGGTTAAGGGGCTAGTTAACATAACTTCCACTTTCTGAGCAAGGTTCTGGATGCAAAGCAAGAGAACTCCTCTAATCGGCCTACCAGCTTACAACTCTCCGTAGGCCGAGGAGAGGAGCCGCTATTAAAGTACCGGTCGGTGCGGGCGCTGACAAGCAGGTTGTCGAGCTGATCCTGAACAAGGTTCAAGACATCGTGCGGGAATGGACCCAGAGTGAGATCGCACAGGTTGTCTATCAGGACATGGATGGCATGGAGCAGTCGGTGCAGGCGCTGCTGCGCTTGGTCGGGGGAACGCTCATGGGCACGTTGGTGGAGGCAAGTGTCGCGTGGCGCGAGAAGGCGCAGCCGATCTGCCTGCACTGCGGACAGCCCATGCGCCTTGTGGACCTGCGCCGCAAGCGTGATCTGCGTGGCCTAGTTGGAGACTTCGCCTTTGCCCGGCCGTACTACCAGTGCCGGGCATGCGGCGGCGGTCTGGCTCCAGACGACGAGAGGCTGGGCATCGGCGCCGTCGGTTACACGCCTGCCCTCAGCCGCGTAGCGGCCATGATGGTGACGGAGGTCCCCTTTGAACGGGCGGCGCGGGACATGTCCGAGACCTTGGGGGCGACGTTCGCCGAGGCGGACATCTACCGTGTGGTCGAGGCTCTCGGCATCGTGGCCGAGGCGGATATCCAGGCGAGCATGGCTGCACCTCAGGCGGCTCCTGTCGCGCCGGCCGGCGATACGCTGTTTGTCGGTGCGGATGGCACCACGAGCTTCATCGACGGCGACTGGCACGAGGTGAAGGTGGGAGTCGTGGGGATGCTCGGCCCGGAACTGCATCACGACCCGCAAACCGAGCGAGACCTGTTCAAGATCTCGGACCCACGCTACTGTGCCGCCGTTGCCGCGTCAGCCGACGAGTTCTTCCCGCGTGTGGCGCTGCTTGCCCAAGGGGCAGGCTTTGGGCACCAGGACCTGCGCCGCATCGTCTGCCTCGGTGATGGCGGCCGCTGGATCTGGCGTCGCATGTCCATCTTCAACCAGAGCGGCGTGGAGCACATTGAGATCTTGGACTACATGCACGCGAGCGAGCACGTCTGGCAAGTGGCGGGTGTCTTCTTCGGAGAGGGCTCCCTCGACACCCACGCCTGGGTGGGCCATGTCCTAAAGGCGCTTCGCGAGCAGGGACCGACGCCGCTCATGGACGCCCTCGGCAAGCTGCGGCCGCACTCCTCCAGGCAGAAGCGGGAACTCCAAAACGCCAAAGATTACTTCGCCGCTAACCGTGACCGCATGCGCTATCCCGAGTTCCTCGCCCAGCACCTACCCATCGGCTCCGGCGTCGTCGAGGCCACGTGTCGCTCCCTTGTCTGCCAGCGCACCAAGGACGCCGGCATGCGCTGGACCAGATCCGGTGCGCAGGCCATCCTCAACCTGCGCTGCCTCCACCTCTCCCACCCTGACCGTTGGCGTGCCTTCTTCGCTCGACACCCGCTACGCAGGACACCCCGCCTCGCGACGCTCAGACGGCCACAAGCCCAGGCAGCCTAGAACTGGATCGTGTTACCACCACAAATCTGCACCGCACCCGCCGATCCCCGCCGAAGGTCCCGCAGGCGGGCAAGGGAAACCGTGCGGCGGCCGTTCACGCTTTTCCAAAACCTCTGTTTCATAAGATTGTGGGAAACTGAAAGGACCAACGAGCGGCGCTACTAACTCGTCGTGATCGTCAATGACAGATCGCGGCAACCTTGAAGCTTCTGCTATTCAACCCGGAATGAGAAGTTTCCGTCCATCGCCATTCCCCCTGAGGCTGGTGCTTCAGCCAGTGGCATAAGTTGGTATGTACCAGTTAGCATGGACTTTGGAAGCTGAAATTCGTAGATGTCAATATTGCCTGTGGACATGAAGTGTGCGAGAGAGACTGGGTATATTTTGGCAACTTTGACATTGACCGCATACCACGCAAGGTGGGCGTTTGACTGCGTGGTGCGGTACACCCAGCCATCCGAACTACCTGCGTATACAGCCACGAACAACGTCTCGCCTGGCTTTAGATCGCTCGGACCTGCGGCGAACATCCCGCGAGCCACGTGTTGTGCTCGTTCAGCCTTCGAGCCTGTAACAACAGACAGCTTCAGGAGGCTTGCTTTACTCCAAGACTGAAAACAAACCTCAGCGGACAAAACCTTTGCCACGCTATCCTTCGTGTTCCGCCAGAACTGAGAAATCTTCTTGCCGTCATTCGGACTAAACGTAACATCTCTTACGGTCCATGCGGCATCAGATGGAATTACGGCTTCCACAAGTTGATCCTTCTGAACTGCATGGCGGTTCGTTGAATGCGTAGCCAGCGAGAGGCGCAACCAGTAGGCGCTCCCCCCTGGCGGGTTGATTCCCGCGCCAGTCGCACCGCCTGGAAAGACATAGAGGGTCTGTGGTGAAGAGCACGTCGACACGCTCCCCATTGGCTTTCCTTGATTTGGCGTAACGGAAGTGCTGGAACTGCATCCTCCTGCGATTACCGCCAATGCCACCATTCCGATGGCAACCATTAGTTTTTTCATTACTATTCTACTATTCCTCCTAATTCCATTATACTCCATTTCCCGTCGCGCAAGAACAACCAAGATCTTTCGTCGTAGTGAACACCATCGGTGCGTGACTGTGATCCAGCAGACGACTGGCAACCACGTTGCGGGGGATGTTATTCGTGGAATCTATGCGCTGGAACCAAACAAGGTAGTTCGGCAGGTACTTGGTGCTCACGCCGTTG
>DAIDGZ010000011.1 GCA_027452125.1 Acidobacteriaceae bacterium
GTGATCGTCGTTTTGCCAGACGACTCAGGGCCGAAAACCTCAATCACACGGCCGCGCGGAATGCCCCCCACGCCCAGGGCAGCGTCGAAGCTGATGGAGCCGGTGGAGATTACGGAGATGGGCATGAGCGCCTCGCGCGAACCGAGACGCACGATGGACCCCTTGCCAAATTGTTTTTCGATCTGTGCGAGGGCAAGTTCTACAGCTTTGGCGCGGTCGTCGGCGATAGCCATTCAGGGGCTCCTAAAGATGGTCCGCAGGGCGCAGAGGCTGCCAAAACACGGGCATCAGCGCGCGGACTTGAATTGGATTTCGAAGGGATTGTAGCAGGAGCGAAGCGACAAAGATAGGGAAAAAGAGCGAAGAGATGGGGAATATTTCATCTGAAACACAGGGGAAAGCCGCAGCTCGAGTCCTCTCAATTCAAGGTGATTTTCTAAAGTGATGCCTCAAGAAGCCCTGCAAATGAATTGATATTGAGACTGTTAGGTGTTCAGGTTACCGCCAGGCGCCTATAGGATTCTCAGACGCTGTATGCCCCGATGCGGGTTTCGCGCGCTGTGAGAGCATCGCAGGCACGGTCAAGCGTCTCATATGCCTGATCATGGTCTCTGCGGAAGGCGCGGAAGTCGTCCTCGCTTGCCCAGCGGTCGATGGTCAGATAGCCGCCGGGAACATAGGCATCGCGCAGCAGTTCTGTGCCCAGGTACTTGTCGGAGGAGCCGAAGAGACGCGCCCATGCGCCTTGCGGGCCATACGCAGCTTCAAACTCTGCAACTTTGTCTTCTTCGATTTCGAATTGCCAGATCACGACGAACATCAGCGGCTCTCCTGGCTCATGGTAGCAAACTCATGCGACGCAATCGAGTGTGTGGCTCGATAGGCAAACGGCTGTCTTCGGGGGAGGGGATGAAGCGGGAGCGTGGACGTATAGCGGCTGGCGGAGAGAGTGGGATTCGAACCCACGTTAGAGTTTCCCCTAAACACGCTTTCCAAGCGTGCGCCTTCAACCACTCGGCCATCTCTCCGCAACGTGTAACGCTTGTATGAATTTACCATACTCGACGCGCGAGGGTGGAAAGGGCGTTTCGCATGCTGCGGGAGCGATTGAAAGCGTTTACTAACCTGCGCACGTTGATATATAGTTCGCAGTTGTTTGCCCTGCGCAGTTTGCCTTGCGCCGAAAACTGAAAAGTCATTTTTGAGGTCTTTATGCCGTCACTGACTCGCCGTAATCTACTCGTCTCCGGACTCGCCCTCTCCGCATCCTCATTGGCAGCACGGTCGGCCTGGGGACGAGCCACCGCGCTTTTGGGCGCCTACCCTGAGGTGAAGTCGGCCGAAGCGCTGGCTGCACTGGCTCCGCGCGAGCAGTACCTGATGGATTTTGACTGGAAGTTTACCTTTGGCAATGCCAATGATCCGGCAAAGGATCTGAACTTCGGCATGGGGCAGGGAGACTTTGCCAAAACCGGCAACTTCAAATTTGCAAAATCCGGGTTCGACGACTCCAAATGGCGCAGCCTGAATCTGCCGCATGATTGGGCGGTTGAGCTGCCTTTTGTGTGGGATGAAGAGCAGAAATCTCATGGCTACAAGCCACTGGGACGCCGTTACCCGGAAACCAGCGTGGGCTGGTATCGCAAAGAATTCGAGATTCCAGCCAGCGACCAGGGCAAGCGCGTCTGGATTGAGTTCGACGGCGCCTTCCGGGATGTGCTGGTCTTTGTGAATGGCTGCTTTGTCGGGCGCAACAATAATGGATACGCTCCATTCCGCTTTGATCTGACTGATTTTCTGGCTGTGGGCGCAAAGAACTATATCGCGCTGCGCGTCGATGCCAGCTTTGGCGATGGCTGGTTCTATGAGGGAGCGGGAGTTTACCGGCATATCTGGCTCACCAAGTACGATTCTCTCCACCTGGGCAAGTGGGAGAGCTACGTCCGCTGCGATCTGAAAGACGGGGCTGCGACCCTCTCCCTGGCGACTGTCGTGGAGAATCAGGGAAAGACGGGAGAGTCTGCACGCGTGACCTGGAAGATTCTGGATTCGGCGGGGAAGACGGTTGCCACTGCTGAGTCGGAGGCGCAGAGCATTGACGCGGATAGCTCGGCGCACTTCAAGGCTACGGCGCGCCTGGAGAATCCGAGCCTCTGGTCAGTGGATGAGCCCACCCTGTACTCCGCAGTGGTGACGGTGGAGAGCCAGGGGAAGGCCCGCGATGCAGAGCGGGTGAGCTTTGGGGTGCGCACCGCTCATTTCGACGCGAACAAGGGATTCTTCCTGAATGGAAAGCCGTTGAAGATTCAGGGAACCTGCAACCACCAGGATCACGCAGGCGTGGGAGCTGCCGTGCCTGATGCGCTGCAATGGTTCCGTGCCGGCGTGCTGAAGGAGATGGGCAGCAATGCGGTGCGCACCTCGCACAATATGCCGACGCCGGAGTGGGTGGAAGCCTGCGATCGCATGGGTCTGATGATGATGTGCGAGACGCGGCAGATGAGTTCGAGCCCTGAAGGGCTGGCGCAACTGGAGACCATGGTCAAGCGCTATCGCAACTCGCCTTCGATCATTATCTGGTCCATCGGCAACGAAGAGTGGGCGCTGCAAGAGCCCATGGCCGAGCAGGGGGAGAAGATCGCCGCCACCATGGTGGAGAAGTGCCATGAACTGGACCCGACACGTGTCGTCTCTGCCGCAGTGAATGGCGACAATCTGCAGGGCGTGTCGAACGCGCTGGACATCATCGGTTTCAACTACAACCTGAAATATCCGGATGACTTCCACAAGACGCATCCGACGCGGGCCCTCTTCGGCTCCGAGACGGCGAGCGCCCTTTCCACACGCGGCGTGTACACAACCGATCCGTTGCGGAATACGGTGAGCGCCTACGATGTGAACCAGCCCGGCTGGGGAGAACTGGCGGAGGAGTGGTGGACGTTCTATGGCACACGCGAATGGGAGGCTGGCGGGTTTGCCTGGACAGGCTTTGATTATCGCGGTGAGCCGACACCCTACGGCTGGCCTTCAATCAGTTCGCAGTTTGGTATCGTCGACACCTGCGGCTTCCCCAAGGACTCGTTCTTCTACTACAAGGCATGGTGGGGGAAGGAGCCTGTCCTGCACCTCTTTCCGCACTGGAATTTTGCCGGTGAAGAAGGGCAGGAGATTCCGGTATGGGTACACTCCAACCTGGATGAGGTGGAGCTGCTTGTGAACGGAAAGAGTATGGGCAGCAAGAAGGTTCCGCATCTGGGCCATGTGGAGTGGAAGGTTCGCTATGCGCCCGGTGCGATTGAGGCACGAGGATCAAAGGGCGGCAAGGTGGTACAGACCGTGAAGCGGGAGACCACTGGTGAAGCTGTTACGCTTCGACTTACCTCCGACCGCATGGAGATCAATGCCGACGGCCAGGATGTGGCCGTGTTAAAGGTGGAGGCGCTGGATCAACAGGGCCGCCCCGTACCCACGGCGAATCATCTGATTGAATTCAAGGTGACAGGCGAAGGCGCGCTGATTGGCGTGGGCAATGGCGATCCTAACTGCCACGAAAGCGACAAGGGGAGCAAGCGCTCGCTCTTCAACGGACTGGCCCAGGTCATTGTGCAGGCGAACAAGACTGCCGGCTCCATTCAGATTGAGGCTTCGGGGGGTGATTCACTCGCTTCGGCCAATCTGAGCGTAACAACCAGATCCACAACGCCACGGCCGTCTGTTTTGTAGATCTCCACGTAGCCAGTTGCGCGCGTACTGCACAGAGTTGGGCAGGCGAGTCCGCTCTGTACGGTGCGCGCTTGTTTCTTTGACCAACACAACTCCAGTGGCCCAATTTTTGATTGCCGGGTTGCAGCAGCCCCGGAACATCCTGCGGCAATTGTGCTTTTCGATTTGCTGGTGCAACCTTACATGCATGGGATATGTGCGAGCTTTCCTGCCCAAGCGCCGTTCTACCGTAACGTGTTGGATGCTGGCAGCGCTTCTGTTCACGTGCAGCTGCGCTTTCGCCAATAAGCCTTCCACGAAGGCTAAACCCGCATCGGCTCCGGCGGTTGCAGCGCCGGAGGCCCCGGTCATCGTGAACAGGACAAAGCTGTTCAGTGTGCGCGGCGTGCTCTCGCTTACGGCTGCTGCGCGCGCGCAGATGATCGAAAAGCGGATTGAGGCACTGTCAAAGGATGTAACGCTTCAATCGCAGCAGCTCTCCGTCAGCAACACAGAGGCCTCGACAGATATTGTGGCCGGCGATCTGATCGTGATGAGCGTAACGGATCAGGACGCCGCCGGCACGGGCAAGACGCGGCAGGAGCTCGCGGCCGCATACAGCCAGCAGATCAGCGGACTCCTGGTAGCCTCGCGGCATGCATACAGCCTGAAAAGCCTGATGCTGGGGGCTCTCTATGCGCTGCTGGCAACGGCCATCCTCATTTTGATCCTCCGCCTGCTCGGCATCATCTTCCGAAAGATTTACAGCAAGCTGAATGCCTGGCGCGGAACCTTGATTCCCTCACTGCGCATTCAAAAATTCGAGATGCTCCCCGCCGATCGCATCGCAGACTTCGCCGTAGAGATTGCGCGCTTGTTCCGGCTGGCGCTCGTTCTCGTGCTGTTCTACTCATACCTCTCTCTGGTGCTTGGATTCTTCCCCTGGACGCGCGGCTACGCGCACATGCTGCTGGGGTATGTGGTTGCACCTTTGAAGGTGGTGGGCAGCGCAATTGCGAGTTATTTACCCAACCTCTTCTTTATCGCTGTCATCGTCCTGATCTCGTTCTACATCATCAAATTCGTCAAAACCATCTTCAACGAGATTGAAAAAGAGACGATCGCGATACCGAGCTTTTACTCGGATTGGGCGCAGCCTACGTACAAGATTGTTCGCACGCTGATCCTGGCACTGATGGTCGTGGTCGCATTCCCGTATATGCCGGGAGCGTCGTCGCCCGCATTTCGCGGCGTTTCCATCTTTCTCGGCGTCCTGGTTTCACTCGGGTCCACGTCGGCAGTGGCGAACATTGTTGCGGGAGTCATTCTTACCTACATGCGCGCTTTCAAGATAGGGGATCGCGTTAAGATTGCCGATACAGTAGGTGATGTCGTTGAGAAGACACTTCTGGTCACGCGCGTACTCACGATCAAGAATGTTGAAGTAACCATTGCCAACGCTATGGTCCTGAGCAGCCACATTATCAACTACAGCGCCTCAGCGCAGCAGGAAGGACTGATCCTGCACACCACGGTGACGATTGGTTATGACGCCCCCTGGCGCACGGTACATCAGTTGCTGATCAATGCGGCCCTCGCCTGTGAAGGCATCCTGCAGGAACCCCGGCCTTATGTGCTGCAGACCGCTCTGGATGACTTCTATGTGCACTACCAGATCAATGCTTTTACCAACCAGCCAAACCGCATGGCGCAGATCTACTCTGATTTGCATGAGCTGATTCAGGACAAGTTCAATGAGGCTGGCGTTGAGATCATGTCGTCGCACTACGCCAACGTGCGGGACGGGAACAAGACCACAATTCCGGAAAATTATCTATCCAGGGACTACATCACGCCGAGTTTTCGCGTGGAGATGGAGAAATCTCCGGGGAACGGCCGCGACTGACGTTCAAAGCGATACCTGCCTTCGTGCGAGCATCTGAGGTACTGCAAGGCGAGTCACGATAAAGTGAAGAGATGCAGCACGGGAAAGCCATGTGGAGAAGGGAACTGCGCGCCATGGTTGCGCTCGCGGTTCCGGTGGTGCTCAGCGAACTTGGCTGGATGGTGCAGGGCATCGTGGACACCATCATGGTGGGCCGTTTGGGGCCTGCGGCCATCGGCGCAGTGGCCCTGGGGAATGCGGTCTACTACACCCCTTCCTTGTTTGGGATCGGACTTCTACTGGGACTTGATCCGCTGGTGGCACAGGCCTATGGCCGAGGCGACCACGACGGCTGCCATCGCTGGCTGGCGCAGGGCGTCTATCTTGCCTGCCTGGCTACACCTCCGCTTATGCTGCTGGTCGTGTTGGGCAGCCTGGGGATCACGCATTTTGGCGTGGCGCCTGCTGTGGCCGGACCGGCAACCGGCTACCTGCTTCTGCTGAACTGGGGAACGTTGCCGCTGCTGCTTTACGGCGGAGCCCGGCGGTATCTGCAGGGCGTGGGTGAGGTCAAGGTGATCACCATTACGTACGTCCTGGCGAATCTTCTGAACTGGTTCGGCAACTGGGTGCTGATCTACGGCAAGCTGGGTTTTCCGGCGATGGGCGTCCAGGGATCGGCGCTTTCGACCGTGGCTTCACGCATCCTGATGGCAGCGGCCCTGCTGGGCTTCGCCTGGCGCTATGAGCGAAAGCGCGGGCATCCGCTCTTCAAACATTGGTCTGGTCCCCATTTGAAGCAAATAAGAGAGTTAATCAAGATTGGCGCTCCGGCGGCAGGCCAGATCCTGTTGGAGGTGGGAGCATGGAACCTGGCAACTTTTTCCGCTGGGCGGTTGACGCCCGTGGCGCTGGCAACCCACACAATCGCGCTGAACTACGCAAGCCTGACCTACATGGTGCCGCTGGGCGTTTCAGCCGCGGCGGCCGTGAGCGTGGGACACGCCATGGGAGCAGGTGATGCGGCACGGGCACGACGCGCCGGTTGGCTGGCCCTGGGCATGGGAACCAGCTTTATGCTGCTGGCGGCGCTTCTATTCTTCACCCTGCCCGGTCCCTTGATTCTGCTGTACACACGCGATCCCCGGGTGCTGGCGGTGGGCCCGGGGCTGCTTGGACTGGCAGCTATTTTCCAGGTATTTGATGGCATTCAAACGGTTTCCACCGGGGCGCTCCGCGGTCTGGGCGAGACGCGCGCTCCCATGTTGGCCAATCTGGCGGGCTACTGGGTTCTGGGGCTGCCTATCGGATTTTTCCTTTGCTTCGGCTTGCAATGGGGCATCTACGGCCTTTGGATCGGGTTGACGGCGGCGCTGATCGTGATTGCTTCGTCGCTCCTGTGGCGCTGGCAAAAGGATTCGGCAAGATTGCAGATGAGTTCACTGGCCAATGGGTAGCGGATCGTGTGCATGTGATTCAAACTACTGGCTCGTGAATTCCATCAAGTGGGACTCAGGTCAACCAACTTGATGCCTGGCCGGGAGACGCAGGTCACCACCGGTGACTATAATCACAAGTGGGCGCTTGGTATTTTGTGCCTCATTTCAGAATTTTCTTTGAAGGGAATCCCGCCAAATGGCGACTGGAGACCTAGCTCTGGGTCAAGAACAGAGCGCACTCAACGCGCGCCAGCGCGTCGTAAATGATTTCAGCATCAACGTAGCAACGGTGAACGGGTCCGGCTCGCAATCCGCCAATAGCGTGCTGCTGAAGAGTATCTTCGGAATGGGAGTTCCGGTTAGCGGAAAAAATCTCTTCCCGTCGAACATTGCCGGACTGCCCACCTGGTACACGATCCGGGCCAGCAAGGATGGGTACATCGCCCGCAAGCGCACCTCTGAGGTTCTGGTTGCCCTGAACCCGGAAACCGCGCGTGAGGATATTCTTGCGCTGCCCACCGGTGGCGTGGCCATCTACGAAGAAAACCTGAACCTGAAGCAGTACCGCGAAGATGTGGTCTGCTATCCGGTGCCGTTCGACAAGCTGACCGCCGCGGTTTGCCCTGAGGCAAAGCTGCGCAAGCTGGTCAAGAACATGGTCTACGTCGGCGTGGTGGCGCAGCTGCTGCTTCTTGACCTGACCGTTGTCGAGCAGAGCGTCAAGAAGCAGTTCTCGAAGAAGCAGAAGGTATTCGACCTCAACTTCGGCGCAGTCAAGGCGGGCTACGACTACGCGCAGGCCAACTTCACCAAGCAGGACCCGTATGTGGTCGAGCCGATGAACGAGACTGCCGGCAAGATCATCATCGACGGCAATGCGGCGTGCGGCATGGGTGCGGTTTTCGCAGGCGTCACTGTGGTGGCCTGGTACCCGATCACGCCTTCCACATCGCTGGTGGAAGCAGCCACTGACCTCCTTAAGAAGTTCCGCGTGACCCCCGAGGGCAAGGCGACCTTTGCCGTGGTGCAGGCTGAGGATGAGTTGGCCGCGATCGGTATGGTGCTTGGCGCCGGCTGGGCTGGCGCACGCTCGATGACTGCGACCTCAGGCCCGGGCGTTTCGCTGATGGCCGAATTTGCCGGCCTTGGCTACTTTGCCGAGATCCCCGGCGTCATCTTCGACGTGCAGCGCAGCGGCCCCTCCACGGGCATGCCGACGCGCACCTCGCAGGCCGATCTGCTCTCCACTGCATTTCTCTCGCATGGCGACACCAAGCATGTGGTCCTGTTGCCGGGCAACGTAGGGGAGTGCTTCCAGTTTGGCCACGACGCGTTCGACCTGAGCGAGCGTCTGCAGACGCCGGTCTTCGTGCTCACCGATCTTGACCTGGGCATGAATAACTGGATGTCGGAGCAGTTCCAGTATCCGGAGACTCCGCTGGATCGCGGCAAGGTGCTCACCGCCGAGGATCTGGAGCGGCTGGGCGGCTTTGCCCGCTACAAGGATGTGGACGGCGACAGCATCGGCTGGCGTACGCTGCCGGGAACCAAGCATCCCAAGGCGGCCTACTTCACTCGCGGTTCGGGGCACAACGCCTCTGCCGGCTACACTGAGAAGCCCGAAGAGTACCTGTACATCATGGACCGCCTGGCGAAGAAGTTTGAGAGCGCGCGCAAGCTCGTTCCGGCTCCAGTCGCGGTGAAGAACGGCACCTCGAAGATCGGCTTCCTCGCCTACGGCACAACCGATTTCGCGCTGGTTGAGAGCATGGATCAGATCAAGAAGGAGTACGGACAGGATGTGGACTACATGCGCATCCGGGCGTACCCCTTCGCGCAGGAGATCCATGATTTTGTCGCCTCGCACGAGCGTGTCTACGTGGTGGAACAGGATCGGGACGCCCAGCTGGCCAGCCTGCTCAAGCTGGACCTGCCTGCTGAGCAGACCACGAAGCTGCGCAGCATTCTGCACTACAACGGTCTGCCGATCGACGCCCGCACCATCACCGAAGAGTTCGCGACGAAGGAGGGCTTCTAATGGCTACCGCAACTCCAAATCCTAAAGTCAATCACATCGGCCTTCCCATCCTGGACTATCGCGGCGGCAAGACGACGCTTTGCGCCGGCTGCGGCCACAACGCCATCTCTGAGCGCATTATCGATGCGATGTTTGAGATGGGTGTGGAACCAGAGCGGGTTGTGAAAATGAGCGGCATCGGCTGCTCCTCGAAGAGCCCGGCCTACTTCATGAGCCGTTCGCATAGCTTCAACAGCGTGCACGGCCGCATGCCCTCGGTAACCACAGGCGCGCTGCTGGCCAACCAGGACCTGACGGCGCTCGGCGTCTCGGGCGATGGCGACACGGCATCGATCGGCGTGGGCCAGTTTGTGCACATGATGCGCCGCAATCTTCCGATGATCTACATCATCGAAGATAACGGTGTATATGGCCTGACCAAGGGCCAGTTCTCGGCTACTGCGGACATCGGCTCCAAGCTCAAGACGGGCGTCATCAATGATCTGCCCCCGATCGACACCTGCGCTCTGGCGATTCAGTTGGGTGCAACGTTCGTGGGCCGCTCCTTTTCTGGCGACAAGAAGCAGCTGCTCTCTATGCTGAAGGCTGCCATTGCACACAAGGGAACCGTGATGCTCGATGTGATCAGCCCCTGCGTGACCTTCAACGATCACGAGGGCTCCACCAAGAGCTACAAGTTCCTGCAGGAGAACGAGGAGCCAATCAACGAGATCGGGTTCATCCCCAGCTTCTCCGACATCGAAATTGACTATGACTCCGGTCAGGTCTACGACGTGGAGATGCACGATGGATCGAGCCTGCGTCTGCGCAAGTTGCTCGAAGACTACGACCCGACGGACAAGGCGAGCGCGGTGCGTACGCTGATGGAAGCCCACGAGCGCAACGAAGTCCTCACGGGCATCTTCTACATCGACACGCAGAAGCCCACGTTCATCGACCAGCTGAACATGGTGGATGGCCCTCTGGCCACGCTGCCCGAGTCGCTAACGCGTCCTACCAAGGCCGCTCTCGATACGCTGATGGCCAATCTGCAGTAGCTGATTCCAGTACTTGACAGGCCGGTTCCATGACGGGACCGGCCTGTTTTCTTTTGCACTGACTACAGACTCTACTTGATCTCCCACCAGTCGAAAGCCGCCAGGCGCGGATAGTACAGTGCGCAGCGAACCGTGGCGCCGCCGCCATGCAGATTGCGCAGGATGCGGGCATAGGCCTCAACCTGAGGCGCGAAGAGAGGACGCAGACCGGCAACTCCTGTGGCATCGTCCGGTGAGTCACCGACAGTGGTTTTGTAGTCAACGATCCACCATGCTTCGTTTCCACTGCTTTGAGGTTGCAGACCCGCGCGAAAGACGCGATCTACCTGCACGGTGCGAAGCGAGCCGTTTACGACTCCAGTCCAGCGAACTTCACTGGCGGCCTCAGGGTGCTGCGCCAGTATCCATAAGGCGAGCGGATCGGCAAGAGCATTGCGGACGATGGCAACAGCCTGGCTAGCCATCTGCTCTGCACGTTCTAATGGGACGCCCATTGATCGCACGTCCGCGACGATACGAGGGCGCATCGCTGTCAAAGCGGATTCCGCGGCCAAGTCACTTGCGATGGCCCGCGAGAGTTCTTCCAGAAGCAGATGCACGGCTCGTCCCAGCGCACGCGAAAGCAGGCCACCCTCATGGCGAGAGTAGAGCCGATCCGAATCTGTTCCAACGACGGCTGATTCCGAATCGGCATGCGCGATCACTGCCCGTGGCTTGTAGTCCGTTGGCAACCGATGCAGAAGGTTGGGCTTGCTGGCCGAGGGCATCACAACAAGATTGCTCTCGGCGGAGGCTGCAAGCGATAACAGTTCCGCAGGCTCCCGCGTGATAGTTCTCTGCCAGAGTGCGAACTGCCGTTCGGCTTCGCTCTGTGCTGCCGGCCATGCCGTAGCAAGCAGGGAATTCGTTGGCTCGACCAGGCTCGGTGAACCATCATCCGCTATTTTGTAGGCAGGGCGTGCAAAAAAGTGCAACTCATTGCGTGCGCGGGTAGCTGCCACGTAGAGAAGGCGGCGCAACTCCTGCGACTCTCGCTCACGGCGCGCCTGATCAACCCAATAACGTGTAGGGCTGCGCTCCGCTCCCTTGGATTGCAATGGAGCGACCAGGAACTCCGTGACTTCTGCGTCTTCGGGCTGCGAAGCCGGATTTACCTTTGCAGCGCGGCCACGCTCAAGCCATGAAAGTAGATCTCGGTTTACGCGTCCTCTGCCTGTCTGCAGATCGGGTACGATGACCACTTCAAACTCCAACCCTTTCGACTTGTGAATGGTCATCAACTGTACGCCATGCTCGGTGCTTGCCTGCGGGTCAGGCTGGGCCTGCAGGTCGGCGAGAGCCGCATCGAGAGCTGGTCCCAGCAAATCAGGCTCGCCAGCCGGCAGCTGATCCAGCGAGCGCCAGAGCAAATCGAGATTCGCCGCGGCTGTCGCGTCCACACAATGTTCGCCGCCCAGGCTAAGCCATACCTGTTGGATCCATGAACCAAGCGATAATGCAGGCTGGCTGAAGCGAAGATCTGGCGCAGCATGCATGGCCTGCAGCACTCGCGCGGCAGCCAACCGCCCTGGCTCGCTCAGAGAAGACAGCCGCTCGGCAAGGACTGTGGGGATGGGACGCCTGAGCGACTCTGCATTGTCGCCGCCGGCAGCTATGTAGAGATCGTTGAGCGATAGTCCGCACCACGGCGCGCGCAATACACCAAGCCACGCCACACGGTCCTGTGGATTGAGCGTGGCGCGCACTAATGCCAGAGCGTCCAGAATTTCTGGGCGCGTCTGCAGCGGCTCAAGATCGACGGCGCGGAAGGGAATCCCCGCCTCCCGAAGCGCTGCCGCGACGGGCCGCAGCGCATTGCGAGCACGCCCCAGCACAGCAATGCGGAATTTTTCTCCATTGGCACGGGCTTCCTCCGCCGCCGCCAGATGCTTCTGGATCAAGCGGACGATCTCCGCGGCCTGATCTGAGGCTGCCTGCATGCGCAGATCCTTGATCGCCTGGCCCTGCCTCTGAGATTCGCTGTCCATGCGGTTCCGCGTGCTGGTCCGTGGAACGAAGCTGAAGTGCCAGTTCATGCGGATGGCGTTGTCTGCTTCGGGCAATTGTCTCGCAGCCTGCGCTGCCGTGAAGCTGACTCCACTGCCATCGTTGAGCGCGAATACCTGTTCAAAACAACCATTCAGACGTTCCACGAGTGTGGGCACGGTGCGGAAGTTGGCAGTGAGCTGAACCGGATCATGCAGGAGTGGCGGGGCATTGGGAATTTCCAGCCCAACTTCGCGAACGCGCGGAAACAGTTCCGCGTCCGCATCGCGAAAGAAGTAGATGGACTGCATGGGATCGCCCACGACAAAGCAGGTGCGGCCCTCACGCTCAGGCCATGCCGCGATGAGATGAGCCAGAAGCTGATGCTGACGACGGCTGGTGTCCTGAAATTCATCTACCAGAAGATGATGAATTTGATCGGCAGCAGCAATCGCAGCATCGGAGGGAAGCCCATCTTCGGAGCGGAGAAGATTTTCGGCAATCTGCGCGATCTCGGTAAAGTCCGCGCAGCCTGCCTCGGCAAAGACCACCTTGAGTTCTGCGGCGGCACGGCTGAGCAAGGTAAAGCAAGCGCGCAGGATTTGCCAGTCATCCTCCGAGTAATGCAGAGGCGCAAGCTGCAGAGTCTTTGCCAGAGTGACTTGAAGATTCGGAATACTGTCGAGGCCCGCGATGAGTTTGAGAAGTCGGTCCTTCTCCGCTTTACGATCCGCGGGAAATCCATGATTTTTGTCGATGCGTTTGCGGAATCCGCCGCCGTCTTTTGTGAGAGTCAGCACAGCGAGGCCGACACTGGCCTGGCATGCAGTCTCCAGTTGCTCCGGATCGACGAACGGTGAACGGGGAAACTCGACCAATTCGGCGAGTTCGCGATGCACTGTAGTGTTCTGAGTGCAGGCGAATCGGGCCAGTGCCAGTGCTTCGTTACGTGCATTGGGGAGCTGATCGAGCAGATGGCTCAGGTGAGTCAGAGTCGCAGTAGCTGCCTCTGCAAAGGGACGTTCCAGACGAGCGCGCAAAGCATCCCAATCCTGCTCGCGGCGGAGCACGAATCCATGCATCCAGCGGTCCCGCTGGCCCAACATGGCAACCAGCAGGTCTTCCATCTCCTGCCAGCCATTGTCACGCCAGAGAAGAAGCGACTCAACAGCCGTGCGCAGTGCGGCATCCTCTCCGCTAATCCGCGCAAGGGTGCGGCGGGCAGCCAGACGGTATAGCTCCGCGGGCTGGCTGGTTGTGTCGAGCCCGCCACCCAAACCAGAGAGAAGCGGCTGCTGCAGGGCGAACTCGCGGCAGAAAGAATCGATGGTCGAGATACGCAGTTGTCCCGAAAGATGAATGAGATTCCAGCCGAGGAGTTCTGAGCGCTGGTAGGCGCGATAGGCCAATACCGCCATCGACATTGGATCCGCGCCGGCAGCGGGTGCGTCTGCGCGGGCAGCCTTTTCCAGCTCGGCCAGGATACGATGGCGCATCTCAGCGGCTGCTGCCCGCGTGAAGGTGATGGCGACAATCTGCCCCGGCTCGTCGACCTGTCCAAGCAGAAGCAAAAAGCGGCGGGTGAGCAGGTCGGTTTTACCTGAACCCGCGGGAGCCTGCACGAGTACGGATCGCGATGCATCCAGAGCGCGCAGGCGTTCGTTGTGATCCGGAGGCAATGGACGAGCGATGGATTCAGGCATCGTAATCCTCCTCGCTGTTCTCATCGTCCTCGATCTCGTCGACCGCGTCCTGCGCAGCTGCCTGAATACGGCAAACGGTTTGCAGGCCACACTGTTCGCAGGTCTTGATCGGATCCCGTGGATCAACGTTGGAGCGGCCAGCGAGGAAGTCACCTGCCAGCTGCTCAATGCTGCGGCGCCAGGCATCGAGCTCCTCCAACGTTAGCTGGGTCTTCATCCATTTCTTTCCATTGCGTGCGTCGGCAAAGAGCGTGGTCTGTGGCGCAAAGAGGCGTCCGGCAAACTCGGTTTCACCCGCCCGGACCTTGGCAAAGGTCAACCCGCCCAGCGGTTCGGCTTCGCGATCCAGAGCGAAGCCCGCATAGAGGGGAAGCTGCACATCGTCAGCACGGGGAAGCTGCCATGCCTTGGGGGAGACATCGCCCGTCTTGTAGTCAACCACAAGCACCGTCTGATCCACGAGCCGGTCAATGCGGTCCAGCCGCAATTTCAACTGCAAGCCGGCGATGCTGATCTGCGTGTCAGACTCGACCTTCTCCACCATGAAAGGAACGCGTGCCGCCTCATACTCGAGCCATTCGGTAATCAGACGTGTAAGGCGCTCTCGTTCCAGTTCCAGATACTCGGCGGGCATCAGCTCCAGGGCGGCTCTGGGCATCTTCTCGTCCAAAACACTCCCCACGATGCGCGCCACGAACGACGGCAAATCGCTGAGGGCCATTAATTCCGCATGGCTGCGTATTCCTTTCGGCGGTCCTCCCCACACAGCATGCAACACCTCATGCAGCAGCCTGCCTCGCTGCGATGCGCTTAGCCCGGACTGTGCAGGCTGCCAGCGTGTCGCATCCAAACGCTCTGTGACAAAGGCCTTGAAGGGGCATTGCGACTGGTAGGTCAGCAGCGACGATCCGCCGAGGGCCTGCCCAGGCGGAAAGGGAATCTGGCTCGTATCCTGCACGAGCTGCGTGCGCGGAGCAGGTAGAGGAGATGCGGTATACGCGGGAGGAAGCGATTGCGGGACACCGGCCATCTGCACAATCAGACGGGAAGGGCGCTCTTCAACATCGCCCGCCAGCCTGGCATAGCTGAAGTGAACCTCGGGGGCAGAGATAAGAAGACGCTGCGTGATTGCATGAGCCAGCTCCCAGTCGAGCTGTGGGTGCGCATGCGGCATGGCAAACTGGCGCTGAATGCCTATGGGAAGCATGGGATGTGCAGTGCCGCCCTGCGGCCATTGCCCCTCGCTGGCGCCGAGAAACCAGATGCCATCGGCGACGAGACCGGCAGCTTCTGCCGCACCGGCAATGAGAATGGAAGGATCGCCGGATTCTGACGCGAACAGCGTCTCGCTGAGAATACGGTCGAGCGCATCGAGAAACGCGGTGTAGGTGAGAGAACTTCCGTCGAACGCCAGTGAGCCCGCCGCGTCCAGCGCCTGCTGCCAGCGGTTGTAGGCCTGAAACTCCGCGCTCGACAGCGACCGGCTGCCCGGCCAGCCGAGCAACTGAAGCAGATGTGTCAGCAGCTCTACCCAATCAAGCGGGCTTTGCGCTGAAGCTGAGGAGCGCAGGCGCAGGCGTGCCGAATCCATTCGTTCACGCCACGCAACAGGCAGGGAGGTTCCCACCCCCCGGGAAGGCTCGAAGAAAGCAGATAACGACCAGCGGTTTCGCTCCAGGCCACGATGTCGCAGGCGCCGCATGTAGGTGGTCAGAGCCTCCGCCTCTTGTGCATCCGCGACCAGATACGCAGTGGAGAGGAGCCAGTCCAACTCGTGCTCCTGCAGAGGGGATGCGAGCCACTTGAGCGCGAGATAGGCGCTGCGGCCTAAAGCGGTTCGGCTAAGCGGTACGCCGAGCGAGAACTCCAGGCCCGGCGCCGAAGGCAGGGTGGAAAGATGTAGCCGAAAGATACGCTCCATTTCACCGCGGCGCGTGGGAACCTCCTGCGTGAGAACGAGCAACCGCGCCTGTGGATTCGCCGCAAGTTGCTGGCTGCACCATCGGGCGCAGGCCTCAAGCTCTGCCTGCTGGCCCGGAGCGTCGTAGTAGCAGACCTGCCAGGCTGGATTGCCGGCAGCGGCACTTCGCCAGCGCCCCCAGGCTTCCAGCAAGGCACGTTGCGCGGGGAGGATGCGGTCAAAGCCAACAAGCAGCAAAGGCGGCCGAGAAGAGGTGGAGGAGGCAAGCTGGTCTGCAAGCTGGTACGCGAGTCGTGCGGAACTGATCAGCTGATCTTGCCGGCAGACATCGTCGAATTCTGCGAGCCATACGCTGAAGGCGGCTGCATCCTGATCCCAGCCGATACGTGCCCGGGCCTGCAGGAACTGCGGCGCATAGCGGCAGAGCAGGCTGTGCGCTTCCATCGCCATGTCGGCGAGGCGATAACGATTGCCTTCCAGCGCTGCGGCCAGCGGCGAGTGCGCCGCGATCAATTGGGCCCAAAGCTGGCGCTCCTGCGCGGTATTCAGCAGCAGCCGGGCATCGGCTGCATAGCTTTCCCAGGAGGTTCGAACGAAACGGCTCCAGTCGAGGATCTGAGGGCTGGGCCAGGCGGCCAGGCCCTCCGCGCGGCGTGCCTTGTGGAAGCTGGAGGCGAGAGCCCGGGCGGCGCGCTCGCTGGCTGCCACTACGACTCCGCCATCCCGCAGCCAGGCATCCACATCCGTGAGCATCGCGGAGTTTGTCTCCATTTCAGGGTTATACGACAAGCGGGCCGGCCCTTGCCAGATGCGACACATTGAAGCCTATACTTGGTGTTCACCGAAATCTTGAAAGGCGGGATCCGATGAAACGAGTGACGGGAATTGTCATGATTGCCGGCAGTTGCTTCTTTCTGGGAGGCGTATCAAGGATGAGCGCACAGGAGAGTGCTGCACCACAGATCAAGCTGGCGCCAGCGGCCATGGCACGCATAGGATCGGTCGATCCGCGTTTCCAGTCGTACAACATAGAGATGGTCGAAGTGACTGGAGGGCGCTTCTGGAAGCCCTACGCCAGCAAAGCTGAGGCGCCGGCAAGTGCGCCGCAGAAGCTATCGGCTCCGGGAGGGCCGGATCCCTCGCTGTTCGAGTACAGGCCTCCGCTGGACATGAGCAATGCGCGTCTGCGCAAGCTGGCCGCGGCGCTGGGACCCGCCTATCTGCGCGTGAGCGGAACCTGGGCGAACTCGGCCTACTTTCAGGATTCCAATGCGCCCGCCCCGAACACCCCGCCAAAGGGATTCGGCAGCGTGCTGACCCGCGCCGAGTGGAAGGGAGTGGTGGACTTTGCCAAGGCCGCCAACGCGAAGATTGTCACCTCCTTCTCGATAAGCGAGGGAACGCGCGATGGCAGCGGCGTGTGGACGCCGGAGCAGGCGCAAGCATTCCTGCGCTATACCAGGTCCATTGGCGGAAGCATCGCCGCAGCGGAGTTTATGAATGAGCCGACATTTGCCGCGATGGGCGGGGCTCCCAAGGGCTACGATGCCAAAGCATACGCCAGGGACTTTGCTGTCTTCCATAAATTTGCCGCCCATGCCGCGCCGCACATGATCATCCTGGGCCCCGGAGGCGTAGGGGAGGGAACTGCGCTGACGGCCACTCCGATGCCGGGCATGATCAAGACAGCGGACATCCTGGCAGCTACGGGACCGGTGTTTGATGTCATCTCCTATCACTCCTACGGAGCCGTATCAAGCCGTTGCGCGCGCATGGGAGTAGCGGCCACCACATCCGAAGATGCCGCGCTGACAGCGGAATGGCTGGCACGCAGCGGGGAGATGGAGCAGTACTACGCGAAGCTGCGCGATGAGTACGAACCCGGGAAGCCGATGTGGAACACGGAAACCGGGCAGGCTGCCTGCGGTGGAGACCGCTGGGCGGCAACCTTCCTTGACACGTTTCGCTATCTGAACCAACTGGGAACACTGGCTCGGCTGGGCGTACAGGTGCAGATGCACAACACCCTGAACGCCAGCGACTACAGCCTGCTGGATGAGACCACGTACGAGCCGCGGCCGAATTACTGGGCGGCTTTGCTCTGGCATCAGCTGATGGGGACAACGGTGCTTGATCCGGGCCCGTCGTCGTCGCCTGATCTTCACGTATATGCCCATTGTCTGCCGGGCAAGTCAGGCGGCATTGCCGTGCTGGCCATCAACGCCGATCGATCCGGAGCACATACGGTCGAAGCTCCGCTTGCCGGTACGCGCTATACCCTGACGGCGAAGAACCTGCTCGACAAGACGGTCGATCTGAATGGAACTGAGCTGAAATTGGGAGCGGATGACGCTCTGCCTGCCATGCGGGGAGCCAAAATCAGCGCCGGAACCATCACGCTTGAGCCGGCCAGCATCACGTTTCTTGCTTTTCCAGAGGCGGGAAATGCAAGTTGCCGTTAACTTCGCGGCACGTGGTCAGTCCACTGGTTGTACACTGTGAGTGTGAGATCTCGATTTCTATCCTTTGCCCTGTTGGCTTCATTTTGTCTGGCCGGGTGCCACTCGACCCCTGTCGATGCACCCACTGGGCAGACGGATGCTGCGTATACGATCTACCACCTGCGGGGCAAGGTGATTTCCAGCGATACCGCGCACGGCCTGGTAATGATCGACCATGAGGCAATTCCCGGCTTCATGGAAGCCATGACCATGCCGTACCAGTTGAAGGACCCGGGAATCGCTTCGGAACTGCATCCTGGCGATGTGATTACGGCCGATGTTCTGGTGTCAAAAACCTCGGAACAAACGGTGCTGCTGGATCATATTGTTGTTGTGGCGCAGGCCAAGCCGGATTACAAGCCCGCGGTGCAATATCACGTTCCCCAGCCGGGCGATGCCGTACCGGATTTCCGTCTGAAGAATCAGGATGGGCGCACCCTTCATCTGGCCCAATTTCGCGGCAAAGCAGTTCTGATCACCTTCATCTATACACGCTGCCCGCTACCCAACTTCTGTCCGCTGGTCACACGCAACTTTGCGGCGATCAACAGGCAGTTGGCCAGCGACCCTGGGCTGTACGCGAAGGTACATCTGCTCAGCGTCAGTTTCGACCCGGACCATGACACGCCGGAGAGGCTGCGGGACTACGGTGAAGGCTACATCGGCAGCGATGCGAAGACCGCTTTCAGCCATTGGGATTTCGCAACCGGGCCAAAAGCGGACCTGAAAAAGATGGCGGAGTATTTCGACGTAGGCCTCTCGTACAATGCAGATGGCACCATCACACACACGCTTTCAACCACATTGATCGGGCCTGATGGAAAGGTTGCGGCGTTCTATGCAGGGAATGACTGGACGCCCGCCCAGGTTATTGCAGACATCCACAAGCTGAATGGAAACGCCGGCTGAGAGACTTCCGAGGCCGGCAAACCTACAGAGCAGAGCGATTTTTAGTACACATAAGAAACAGGAGACCAGGAGAATGAGTCACGGATTGCAGATCCGCAAAGACGCAGAGTTGGATTTTCTTGCACTGGGAGCATTGATCCATCGGCTTGACCCGGGCATCATCCCATTTCGCAAGGCAACTGAATGCAGCATCCACGTCAGCGGCGGCGAGTTCAACGTAGCCGCCAACCTGTCAGACTGCTTTGGCATGAAGACAGCGATTGCGTCCGCCATGGTGGACTATCCCATCGGCGACCTGATCAACGAGCGTGTGCGCGCGATGGGCGTGAAGCCCTTCTACAAGCGCTTCGAGCACAACGGCGTGAATGGCCCGAACATGGCCACGGTCTACAGCGATCGCGGCGCCGGTGTGCGCGCTCCAGTTGTCTTCTACAACCGCTCCAACGAGGCAGCGGCGCAGTTGAAGCCGGGTGACTTTGACTGGAAGGCGATCTTCGCCGGCGGTGTGCGCTGGGTTCATTGCGGCGGCATCTTTGCGGCTCTTTCAGCCACCACCGCTCCCCTGGCAGCCGAGATGATGAAGGCGGCCAAGGAGGCAGGCGCGATTACGTCGTTTGATCTGAACTTCCGCGAGAAGCTGTGGAAGATCTCCGGCGGCGCAGAGAAGGCAGTGGAGACCATCGCGTCGATCGTGGAGAACGTAGACGTGCTGGTGGGTAACGAAGAGGACCTGCAGAAGGGCCTGGGAATTCCAGGGCCCGAGGTGGCTGCAAAGTCCAAGCTCGATCCCAGCGTCTTCTTTGGCATGATCGATCAGGTGGTGAAGAAGCATCCGCAGGTGAAGTGCGTTGCCACGACGCTGCGCGAGGTGCACACAACCAACCGGCATAGCTGGAGCGCAGTGACCTGGATTGACGGCAAGACCTACGCTGCGCCCACGGCGGAGTTGGACGTGATTGATCGCGTTGGCGGCGGCGATGGCTTCGCGGCAGGCTTTATCTACGGGCTGCTGAGCGGCGCTGCTCCCGAGGAAGCGCTGAAGCTGGGCTGGGCGCACGGCGCGTTGCTGACCACGTTCCCCGGCGACACGACCATGGCCACCCTGGATCAGGTGAAGTCCTTCGCCAAGGGCGGTTCGGCACGTATCCAGCGCTAACTGGGTTGCCGGATTGCTTATTGTTGCAACGAACGGGGCTGCTCGAAGAGGGTAGCTCCGTTCTGTTTTTTGCGCGTCCCCCTAAAATAGACTTGATCGAAATCTTTGGGACGACAGGTTGGATACATGCGCGACGAGACTCCGCGGAATACCCTCTCTTCAGAGCGCAGTCTGCGTCGTGCTGTGCTGACAGTTGCGTTGACCAACTTTGGCTACTTCTTCGTGGAGTTCTTCATGGCGCGGCACATCGGTTCGGTGTCGCTGTTTGCCGATAGCATCGATTTCCTTGAAGACACCGCACTCAACCTGCTGATTCTGGTCGCACTCGGCTGGTCGCCGAGATGGCGCGCACGCCTGGGGACAGTGCTGGCCGGCATCCTGCTTGTACCCACGACCGCCGGGATATGGACCGCGTGGCACAAGTTCAACATGCCTGTGCCGCCGGAGCCGTGGTCGCTCTCGCTGACAGGCCTGGGCGCGTTGGCCGTCAACTTCGGATGCGCCGTAACGATGGCACGCTTCCGGCATCACAGTGGAAGTCTGACGCGCGCGGCCTTTCTTTCTGCGCGCAATGACGTGCTGGCCAATCTGGCCATCATCGCTGCAGGCCTCGTGACTCTCTTCTGGCTCTCCGGCCGGCCCGATCTGATTGTAGGCGTGGGAATCGTCTGGATGAATGTGGATGCAGCAAAGAAGGTCTGGACGGCAGCGCGGCTTGAACGCAGCGCCTGATTGTCTGTAACTTTCCGCATCAACCGGCGCCTGAGACGCATCCATCCAACTGGTATGCTTGCCTTGTAACTTCAGGAGGTTTTTTGTGGCAAAGGTAACCCTTATTTTTGCGGTTTTGCTGGCGGCTCTTGGCGTGGGCAGCTACGTCGGTACGGGCAGCGCGCATCCCACCGCTCTGATTCCTCTGTGGTTTGGCCTGGCCCTCGGACTCTTCGGATTCCTCGCCATCAGCCCCAACGAAGGCCGCCGCAAGCTGTTCATGCACATCAATGTGACCATCGGACTGATTGGCTTGATTGGAGCACTGGTGGTAGCCGTTCAGGGTTACGCACATGCCCGCGCCGCGGGGGTTGCACCGGACCAGATTGCGCTGATCTGCAAGCTGGCCATGGCCGCTCTGCTGCTGGTTTATGTGAATCTCTGCGTCCGCTCCTTCATTGCCGCCCGGCGCGCGAGGAAGGTCTAGCCGCATGGGTGCATTTCGCGGCGGAGCAGTGGGGTTCGGCAGCAGTGCCGAGCGGATGCCACACGGGCGCGGCATGCGCGCAGGTCACGGAGACTTGCCCAAGCGCAAGCCGGATCTGAAGAAACTTGGGCCGCAGGTGTGGGCGCTGGTGGCGCCGCGCAAGGGCCTGCTGGCAGGCGGACTGGCCCTGATGGCTGTCAATCGCGTGGCAGGCCTCGTGCTTCCGCTCGTCTCCAAGCCATTGCTCGACCGGGTACTCACCCCGTTGCATGCGAACCCGGAACTGCTGTCGCGCATCATCGGCATCGTTCTGCTGGCAACCGTTGTGCAGGCGATTACCTCGTACGCGCTCACCCAGTTGCTTTCCGTCGCAGGACAGCAGTTGATCGCCGATATGCGCCGGCAGGTACAGAAGCACGTAGGCCTACTGCCCGTCCGCTATTACGACGAGAATCGCACGGGGACCCTGGTGGCGCGCATCATGACCGATGTGGAGGGCGTGCGCAACCTGGTCGGCACGGGACTGGTCCAATTTGTCGGCGGCCTGCTTACGGCTGTTCTGGTCTTCTTCTTCCTGCTCTACCAAAGCGTCACTGTGACCCTGGCTGTTTTTGCCGTGGTGGGTGCGTTTGTTTTTGTTCTTCAGTACGGATTCAAGGTGATTCGGCCCATCTTCCGCGAGCGCGGCAAGATCAACGCAGAGGTCACAGGGCGTCTCACAGAGTCCTTGGGCGGCGTGCGGGTAGTGAAGGGCTACCATGCGGAGAACCGTGAGCACGAAGTCTTCTCACTGGGCGTGGATCGGCTACTGCAGAACGTAATGAAGTCGCTGACCATGACCAGCGTGCTTTCGTCGGCCTCGACCACCGTGCTGGGCGTTGTGTCCGCACTGGTAATGTGGCTGGGCGGGCATCTGGTGCTAAAGAACACGTGGACGGTCGGTTCCTACTTTCAATACAACATGTTTCTCGCCCTGATGGTTGCGCCGGTCTTCCAGATGGTCAACATTGGAACGCAGCTCACCGAGGCATTTGCCGGTCTGGACCGCACCAACGAGATTCTTGCGGAACTGGAAGAGAACCAGGATCCGCAGCGCACGGTGAAGATGCCATCGATCCGCGGCGATATTCGCTTTGATCAGGTGGAATTTGCCTACACGCCCGAGAAGCCGGTGCTGCACGGCATCAGCTTTGACGCGGCGCCGGGAACAGTGACGGCGTTGGTGGGCTCTTCCGGCTCCGGTAAATCTACGATCATCAGCCTGCTCTGCGCCTTCCACATGCCGGTGAAGGGAAGCGTGAGCGTGGATGGAATCGATCTGTCATGCGTGGACCTGACGACGTTCCGTTCGCAGCTCGGCGTCGTGCTTCAGGACTCTTTCCTGTTTGACGGCTCGATCCGCGAGAACATCCTCTTCTCGCGCCCGCAGGCAAGTGAAGAGCAGTTTCTGGCCGCGTGCCGTACAGCTCGCGTGGATGAGTTTGCGGAGCGGTTCCCGGAAGGGTACGACACGATTGTGGGAGAGCGCGGCGTGAAGCTCTCAGGCGGGCAGCGCCAGCGACTCTCCATTGCACGTGCGCTGCTGGCCGAGCCACGTGTCCTCATTCTGGACGAAGCCACGAGTTCGCTCGACTCGGAGTCCGAGGCAATGATTCAGGCGGGGCTGGCTGAGCTGATGCGGGGACGAACGACGTTTGTGATCGCGCACCGGCTTTCCACAATCCGCAGGGCCGATCAGATCCTCGTGGTGGAACAGGGGCGCATCGTGGAGCGCGGAAACCATGCCGAGCTCTACGCGATGGGCGGACGTTATTATGACCTCTACACGCGACAGCATGGGCTTGAAGCGAATCTATTTCTCGCGCCCGGCGAAGGCGACACCATCTCCGTAGAACGCTCCTGATTCAGGACTGGAATACAAAGGCCGCGTAGAGCTTCGGGCTGCGCGGCCTTTCTGCGCTTCTCGCGCCTCTTCATGCAATCTTCCTGGGTGAAACATTCAATAGCTACCCGCAATAAGAGTCTGGGAAGTGCAGCGGGAAGCGGCGCCAGCGTCCAACATGCCATTTCATTCCTTGACACGTATTTCATATTTTGAGAAGCTGGTTATGGATTCAATTAGCGAAATTGAGGACCAATATGCGAGATTCCGCTCCGCAGGGAACCTACAAAGTCCAGGCTCTGGACCGTGCCTTTGCCGTGCTTGATCTACTTGGCGAAAGCGATACTCCGCTTGGATTGGCGCAGGTGGCATCTTCTCTGCAGTTGCACAAGAGCACTGCGCACCGCTTCCTGATGGTGCTGGAGCGGCATCGCATGGTGGAACGCACCGTGAACGGCAAGTTCCGCCTGGGCCTGCGGCTCTTCGACCTGGGGAATCGCTCCATTGAGCAGTACGACCTGCGGGAACGCGCACAGCCTCATCTGCGCAGACTGGTCGCCGAGACCGAAGAGACAGCGCACCTTTGCATTCTCGAAGCGGCGCGGGTCATCTACATCGACAAGATTGAGCCGGCGCGCTCCGTGCGCATGATTACGCGGATCGGCGCCAGTAATCCGGTTCACTGCACGTCCGTAGGCAAGGCGATTCTGGCATTTCTGCCTGAGGATCGCGTCAATGACGTCATTCGCAGAACGCGTTTCGAGCGCCTGACGCATCGCACCATCGCTACGCCGGAAGCGCTGCGCACGGAATTGGAGAAGACCAGGCGCCGCGGCTATGCGGTGGACGATGAGGAACTGGAGGAGGGGCTGCGTTGCATCGCTGTGCCATTGCTCGACGCGCAGCGTCAGCCTGTGGCCGCGGTCAGCATCTCTGGACCGTCGTTCCGCGTCACAGCGCAGAAGCTTCCGGCGATTGCCAATCATCTGCTGCATTGCGTGCGCGGCATCTCGGCAGACATGGGATACATCTCCAGCGGGCGCGCAAACCGCGCGACATGGTCTGCGTAGTCAGGCCACTGCAAGCAATGAAATGATTGTGATTTTTCCACCGCAGCAGATTGCGTAATTGAAGCAGATTTTCTGTTACACTCAATCTTGTTGCGGTGGTTGCAGCGCAGGGCCAGCAAGTGCTCCCATAGCGCAAACGGCTGCAACACGATATACTTAGAGCAAGCCCAAACAAGGGGACGTAGCTCAGTTGGTTAGAGCGCTGCCCTGTCACGGCAGAGGCCGCGGGTTCGAGCCCCGTCGTCCCCGCCACTTATTCCAAGCGAACGAGTGGCTGACTCAAGTGACAGATTCCTTCCTGTAAACTTCCATTTCACGATTTAATTTTGCCTGGTTTGCGCAGGGGCTCATGCCAAGCCGCGCCAAAGCAGAACCATCTGTGCTGTGCGACTCACTCGGCTGATGGGAGCTCAAAAAAACTTTGGCGCCACATTGGAAACAATGCAGGCGCCTGAGAAGAGCTGAGATGGGGGAAGTGAATTAGAGTTCGAGAACGTGATCTTCAATCGCCAGGCGGACATTCCCATCTGACTTGGCAAGACGCCGAACCGCTTCGGGCTTGTCCACACCCGCCTTGAGCATCACCAGAGCAACCGGAACGCTTCGTCCGGCACACTTGATTGTATCGACGGCTTTGGCCCGATCGATCTTGCACGCGGACATGAGGATGCGGATTCCACGCTCCACAAGCTTGGAATTCTGCATGTGTACGTTGACCATCAGATTCTCGTACACGTATCCAAGCCGGGTCATTGCGCCGGTTGTAATCATGTTCAGGACCATCTTCTGGGCGCTTCCCGCCTTCATGCGGGTTGAGCCAGAGACGACCTCCGGGCCTACCTCCGCCACGATGGCAATGTCGGCTGCGGCAGCGAGCGGCGTTCCCTGGTTGCAGGTAACAGCCGCAGTGAAGGCCCCGCGCGCACGAGCATAGGCTACAGCCGCAACCACATAGGGGGTACGGCCGGAGGCGGACAAGCCGATGATCACATCCTTACGCGTGGGGCGACGGCGCGCGATGTCACGCTGTCCCAATTCTTCCGAGTCTTCATTGACCTCTACCGAAGACGCAAGAGCCTTGGGTCCGCCCGCCATGATGTATTGCACCTGGCCGGGCGCAGTGGAGTAGGTGGGAGGGCACTCGGAGGCGTCAAGAGCCGCAATTCTGCCGCTGGATCCGGCGCCTACATAAATCAGCCGTCCACCATCCCGCAGGCTGCGCGCCACGTGGTCAATGACCTGGGCAATTTCAGGAATTGCCTTCTTGACCGCAGCCGGAACTCTTGCATCCTCGTGGTTGATGATGCGCGCAATCTCAATTGCTGACTTCGTGTCAAACCCTTGAGATGCTTCGTTTTGGCCCTCGGTCGTCAGGTGCTGGAGGAGGGAAGCCTGATCAACTTTATTCCCGTTCAATGGAAGGCCTGTTGTCTCCTGGATCGTCGTGCTGGTAAGCATCGCGTCAGTCCCCGAGTTTTTATTGTAGCTGGAATTTGCGCAATAGCGAGAGAGAATTCTGCCATCGGGTGTGCAAATGGCAGCCCGGAATATGCTTTTAGAGCGCCTTGCGCACGGCATCGTGAAAGGCCGGGCGAACCTGACGAATCGATTGATTTCCACGGTCCGGCCAGGTTCGATTGGTGAGCAGAACCACCGAAATCGAAGCTTCCAGATCAATCCACAAAGAGCAGCCGCTATAGCCAAGATGGCCAATCGAGTAAGGAGAGAAATAGCTGCCAGAGGAGGATGGTGCGGACGGGGTATCCCAGCCAAGCGCGCGGGAACTGCCCTGTGGCAACTGTCTCTGAGAGAAACAAGTCATTGTTTCACGACTGAAAAGCGCAGGGCTGGAGCCATGTGACAAAGTTCCGGTATGCAAAACTGCCTGGGCAAACCTGAGCAGGTCAGGCACATTCGAGAACAAGCCGGCATGGCCGGCGACGCCGCCGAGAACTGCTGCATTTTCGTCCTGCACCTCACCCTGGATGCAACGGTGACGGAAGGATTGATCTATTTCAGTCGGGGGAATGTGCGAGGCCGAGGCCGCATCTGGACAGAATCCAGTTGCGAGCATCGCCGACGGCTGAAAGAGTTCGCGCTGCGTCCAGGTGGAAAGAGACTCGTGCGCGACCACCTCCAGCGCCTTGCCGAGCAAAATGAAGCCGGGATCGGAGTATTCGGCGCGAGTCCCCGGATCGGCTTCCAGAGGCAAGCCGAGGCAGGCTTCATAGAGCGCAGCAGGGGTTGTCGCAGTGCGAAAGAGTTGTACGTAGCCCGGCAGGCCTGAGTTGTGCGCCAGCAGGTGGCGCAGCCGCACCTCGCGCGCAGGAGCCTGATCCTGGTGTGGGCGGCGAATGACAAACGCCGGGAGCAGGTCACCCAGGCGGGCTTCCAGGTCAAGTTGGCCGCGCTGCCAGAGCAGCATGGCCATGGCCGTGGTGGCTACAACCTTGGTCAGGCTGGCGACATCGTAGCGCGTCTCCGGATTTACGAGGGGACTGTCCTCCTGATAAGTGAACCGTCCCAGGGCGTCCCATAGGACGACCTTGCCGGCAAACAAGACCCCGAAAGCGCAGCCGGGAAAGGCTTGATGGACAATCGCTTCTTCCAGCACACGATACGCCGCGGAAAAGCATTCGCGTTGCACTTGCCGCAAGTTTACAGGGAGCGCTGATTCATCCATCTTGAAGGCATGGTAACGCGGTCTGCCTGCGTACTGCATCTTATGCCGATTTCATCGGCGGCGAGCGCACATCTGGGCTATCCTTGGGGGCATACAGGCCGTCTATTTCCAAGAGAACTGGAAAGGGAATTCCATGCGCCGGAACGAGGGACTGCGGGCAGTGGCAGCTGGAATAGGCTTACTGGCAGGGTCTGGCCTTGCGCTCTATGCGCAGACTTCTTCGGTGAATGCAGCAGAGGCATCTGCAAAAGCCGCAGCCGCGCCGGAAGGAACCGCGCAGGCAGCTCCACGGCCGAAAACCTATGTTGTGCCAGCCGGCACCAGGGTCTTGCTGGAGTTGCGCAGCGCCATCGACACGCGAAGCGCAAAGCCCGGCGACGGTGTCTATCTCAGTTCAACATTTCCTGTGGTGATGGGAAACCGGGTAATGATTCCAGCTGGTGTGTACGTGCAGGGCGTGGTAGATCGCGTGGCTCGGGCCGGGCGTTTCCACGGCAAGGCGCAGCTGGATATGCACTTCAGCTCGATCATCTTTCCCAATGGGACGGTGGTTGAAATTCCGGGGATGGTCAACAGTCTGCCGGGAGCCAAGCACCAGTCGGTTGCAAAGAACGGGGAAGGCACGATCCAGGAAGACTCCCAGAAGGGGCGGAACGCGGGGAAGGTTGCAGAGGTGACGGTTCCAACCGGCGCCACCATCGGCGCGATCGATGGCGCGGTGACGGGACATCCACTGGCCGGTACTCTCGGCGGTGTAGGCGCCGGACTGGCTGCCATGGGACTGGCCACGCTGTTTACGCGTGGAGCCGACGTGGATATTCCGTCGGGAACCCAGGTGGAAATGGTGCTGCAACGGCCGCTGGTGCTGCAGGAAGAGAATCTGACCAGCGCATCCGGACCAGGCGCCGCGCCGGCTCTGATTCCGGCGGCGGATCAACCACGCCCGCTGGAAAAGCCGCACCGCCCGATTCACATGATCTGTCCGCCCGGAGGACTGGGTTGCGAGTAATCTATTAGAAAGGCGATGGTAACTCTTCCTCCCGATTCCCCAATGCGCGCACCAGAAACCGAAAACTCAGCTGCCGAGGCACAGACAGCCCCCGTTGCAGGAGAGCCTCGCAAGCCGAGTTCCATGGGGCTTTGGCTGCGCGATCTCATTATTTCAACCACGGTCTCGGTGCTGATTATCACCTTTCTCTACCAGCCGGTGCGGGTGGAAGGCACCAGCATGCTGCCCCGGCTGGAAAACAGCGATCGCCTGTTCATCAACAAGTTTGTCTATCACATCGCGGCCATCCGGCGGGACGATGTGGTCGTCTTCCACTATCCACTGGACCCGGCAAAGAGCTACATCAAGCGCGTCATCGGCCTTCCGGGAGATCGCATCTGGATTCAGCACGGGCAGGTCTGGTTGAATGGCAAACCTTTGCCCGAGGGCTATGTTCCGGAGGAATATCGCGATGACCGCTCGATGGCAGCGATGGTGGTGCCGCCGCACGAGTACTTTGTGATGGGCGATCACCGGTCAATCTCCTCAGACAGCAGGGACTTCGGGCCGGTGCAACGCTCACTGATTTACGGGAAGGCAGAGTTTGTCTATTGGCCGGCGCGGGACATGGGCGTAGTGCATTAGGGCCATTGCGCGATAATTGGCCCCGGCGTGATTTTCGTCACGCAAACCTGCTAAAATCGATTGAATCCACTCCTCGGAGAGGCAATGCAGGCTATATTGGCGCTCGAAGACGGGCGCATCTTCCGTGGCCAAGGCTTTGGACATCAAGGTGAATGCCTGGGCGAGGTCGTTTTTAATACTTCCCTAACCGGTTATCAGGAGATCGCAACGGATCCTTCCTATGCCGGACAAATCGTCGTTCTCACCAATCCCCAAATCGGCAATTACGGCACAAATCATGCAGACAATGAGGCGGCAAAGCCCTTCATTGAAGGATTGATTGTGCGCGAACTGTCGCACATCAGCTCCAACTGGCGCTCCGAACAGGTGACCGACGAGTACATGGAGCGCTACCAGGTTCCGGTGCTGGCGGAGATCGACACGCGCGCGCTGGTCCGCCATCTGCGCAATCAGGGCGTGATGCGCGGAGTCATCACTACCAGGGCGGGAGAGTTTACCGCGGCGGATGTGGATGGACTGGTCGCCAAGGCGCGTTCGATCCCCAAGATGGAAGGAACGGACCTGGCCAAGGTGGTATCGACCAAGTCGGTATATACCTTCGACGCCGACGATGTGCGGAACCAGACCGGCGACACGCTGTTGCCTGGCATGCCGAACGGGGACAAACGAAAGCTGCTGCACGTGGTCGCCTACGACTTCGGCATCAAGCAGAACATCCTGCGCATGCTCACGCGCGAGGGCTGCCGGGTTACGGTGGTTCCTGCCGGAACCAAGGCAGAGGATGTACTGGAGATGAAGCCCGATGGAGTCTTCCTGTCGAACGGACCGGGAGATCCCGAGCCTGTGGATTACGCAGTGAAGGCGATTCGGCAGATCATCGGACGCATCCCGGTCTTCGGCATCTGCCTGGGACACCAGCTTACGGGCCTTGCGCTTGGCGGACGTACCTACAAGCTCAAGTTCGGGCACCACGGCGGTAATCACCCGGTGCGGAACAACAAGACCGGCAAGGTGGAGATCACTGCGCACAACCACAACTTTGCGGTTGATCCGGAGTCGATCAACGCCAACGAAGTGGAACTGACGCACGTAGACCTGAACGACAACACGCTGGAAGGCCTGCGCCACAAGTCGCTTCCCCTGTTCAGCGTGCAGTATCACCCAGAGGCAGCGCCGGGGCCCCACGACTCGCACTACCTGTTCCGCGACTTCCGCGCCATGATGGAGGAGTGGAAGGGATGAAAAAGACTCCCCTCATCCTGTTTATGTTCTTGGGATTGGGGAGTTGTTTTTCTTCTGCACAGGGCCAACAAGATATAGGCCCCTTCGACAGATATCTGGCTGGTCTCAAGATGAAGCAACCAGAAGCAGAATTGGTCCGCTTCGCAGGAGAATGCGGTGTGGACCTCAAGGCGGTCGCGCCTCGTTTTGCCCAAAGCCCAAATCAGAAGTGGATTCCGGTCAAGGACCTTTCCAGTGCCTTGAAAGACCAAGAGACCGATTTCTATGCAACCGTTTCAGTTTGGCATATTGGAGACACGGTTTTGCTTGAAGAATGGGGCATGAAATTGGACACCGGTAGTTTTTCGCGACAGTTGGTTTGTTTGAAGGGCTCAAAGATCAGTTTCTTTGAGGGTGTGGACTGGACAATCCCGGTCGAGGGAGAAAGCTCCTCCAATCCGTCATGGGATTATCAACAGTTCTGGAGAGCCGGGCAGAACGGTGCTTATACGAAGATGTGGAGTATATCCATGAGCGCCCAATGAAAGCGCCGGCATTGGATGCAGAAACAAAGAGAGATCTTGATTGGAAATGGGAAGTTCATACCTGGAAAGATCTGAATTACCCAGACGCGCTTTTGAAATGACTCCCAACTTGGAGTGCCTTGAAGGGGCACGGCTTTAGCCGTGGCGCTACGGATGCAAAGGAATTGACGGCTTTAGCCGCTGAGGAACGATGGGCACGGCGACCGAATGAAGGGTACGGCCTTTAGGCCGTACGTTAGAAGCAGTAGAACACCCGGGCTTTAGCCCCTGAGGGAATGGGATGCGTCCAGCAAGAGAGCCAAATCGGAACAGTGACGCCACCTATTTTGTCTCCACCCAGACGGCAGGTCGAAAGCCATTTTTTCGTCACAAACGCTGGGCGCGGTTGATGATGGCAACTCTCCAACGTTATGCCGAGAAAGATTTCATCCTTCACGCCTATGTCATCATGCCGGACCACCTGCACCTGCTCATCACTCCAAATGAGAGTCTTGAGAAAGCCGTTCAGTTGATCAAGGGCGGATTTTCTTTCCGAGCGAAGCGCGAACTCGATTACAAGTTCGACATCTGGCAGCCGGGATTTACCGATCACCGCATTCGCGATGAGGAAGACTGGAAGCGCCATCTTGAATACATCCGCAGCAATCCCCTTGAAGTCAGGTTGGTGGAAGATTCTGTCCTCTACGAGTACATGGGCTTTCCTAACATCGCATTCCCTCAGGGGCTAAAGCCCCGCGAGTTAAGCGATGTGGATGTACGGCCTGAAGGCCGTACCCTTCAACCCAAAGGCCGCATTCGTCAACCTGAGGGCCGTACGCTTCAAGAAGACAACAAGCAAGTTTGTCCCCCAAAGTAAAGGTCAAAGAAGAAGAGAATGCCACGCAGAAATGACATCCAGAAGATCCTCGTGATCGGCTCCGGCCCGATCGTGATCGGCCAGTCGGCCGAGTTCGACTACTCCGGCACACAGGCCTGCAAGGCGCTCAAGCAGGAAGGCTATGAGGTGGTGCTGGTCAATTCCAACCCGGCCACCATCATGACCGATCCGGAACTGGCGGACCGGACCTATATTGAGCCGCTGAGCCGCGACTATCTGGAGGAGGTCATCCGCATCGAGTCGGAGATGCTGGCCACGCAGCCGGGCGCGGGCAAGTTTGCCCTGCTGCCTACGGTAGGCGGGCAGACGGCGCTCAACCTGGCCGTGGATCTTTCCGATGCGGGCATTCTGGAGAAGTATGGCGTTGAGCTGATTGGCGCCAAGCTGGATGCCATCAAGAAGGCGGAAGATCGCCTGCTCTTCAAGGATGCGATGATTCGCATCGGCCTGGACGTGGCGCGCTCGGCGCTGGTGAATAATCTGCGCGACGGCATGGACTTTGCCGGCAAGATGGGCTTCCCGGTGTTGATCCGGCCCAGCTTTACGCTCGGCGGCTCCGGCGGCGGAATCGCCTACAACCGCGAAGAGCTGATGGAGATTCTCTCCCGCGGTCTCGATCTCTCTCCCGTCCACGAGTGCCTGATCGAAGAGAGCATCCTCGGCTGGAAGGAGTACGAACTGGAGGTGATGCGCGACCTCGCGGACAACGTCATCATCATCTGCTCGATTGAGAACTTCGATCCGATGGGCGTGCACACCGGGGACTCCATCACCGTGGCTCCGGCGCAGACGCTTACCGATCGCGAGTACCAGAAGATGCGCGATGCCGCGCTGGCCGTGATGCGCGAAATCGGCGTGGAGACTGGCGGCTCCAACGTGCAGTTCGCTGTGAACCCGCAGGATGGCCGCATGATCGTCATCGAGATGAACCCGCGCGTCTCGCGTTCCTCGGCGCTGGCCTCGAAGGCTACCGGCTTCCCGATCGCCAAGATTGCGGCCAAACTTGCTGTGGGTTACACGCTGGACGAGATTCCCAATGACATCACGCGCAAGACGCCGGCCTGCTTTGAGCCCACCATCGACTACGTGGTGGTAAAGATTCCCAAGTGGCAGTTTGAGAAGTTCCAGGGCGCGGATGACACGCTGGGTCCGCAGATGAAGTCTGTGGGCGAGGTGATGGCCATGGGCCGCACCTTCAAGGAAGCCCTGATGAAGGCTTGGCGCGCACTGGAGACCGGCAAAAAGACCGGCTCCGAGGTGCTGGAGCCGAAGCGCCTGACGCAGATGCTGGTGACGCCGCGGCCGGAGCGCCTGGGCTATATCCGCTTTGCCTTTGAGCGCGGCATGAGCGTACGCGAAGTGGCGCGGCTCACCGGCATGGATCCCTGGTTCCTGCACCAGATTCGCGAAGTGACGCAGGCGCAGGGCGCCATCAGCCACACTACGCCGGACGCCATCTCTGCCGAGGAGCTGCGCCGCCTGAAGCGCCTGGGCCTGAGCGACGAGCGCATCGCCACCGAGTGGAAGCTGGAAGGGCACGAGGGCGTGCGCAAGGTGAGGGAACTGCGCGAGAGCAAGGGAATTCGCCCGGTCTTCAAGCTGGTGGATACCTGCGCCGCGGAGTTTGAGTCGATGACACCCTACCTCTACTCGACCTACGACGAAGAGGACGAGGCGGCACCGACCGACAAACCCAAGATCATCATCCTCGGTTCGGGACCGAACCGCATCGGCCAGGGCATTGAGATCGACTACTGCTGCTGCCATGCAGCCTTTGCACTCAAGGACGACGGCTACGAGACCATCATGGTCAACTGCAACCCTGAGACCGTCTCCACTGACTACGACACCAGCGACCGCCTCTACTTTGAACCGCTGACGCTGGAAGACGTGCTCGCCGTCTATCACCACGAAGCACAATCCGGCGCCCAGGTGGGCATGATCGTGCAGTTTGGCGGACAGACGCCACTGAACCTCGCGCAGCGTCTGCGTGCCGCGGGCGTGCCGATCGTGGGCACCTCGCCGGAGTCGATTGATCTGGCCGAGGATCGCAAGCGTTTCGGCAAGCTTCTGGAGGAGTTGCAGATTCCCCAGCCGCAGGGCGGAACAGCGACGAGCGAGAAGGAAGCTCTGGCCGTGGCGGAGCGCATTGGCTATCCCGTGCTGGTGCGGCCCAGCTACGTGCTGGGTGGCCGCGCCATGGTCATCGCATACGACGCCAACGCCGTGGCGCATTACATGCGCGAGGCAGTGGAGTACTCGCAGGAGCGCCCTGTGCTCATCGATCACTTCCTGGAGAATGCCGTTGAGGTGGACATCGACGCGCTGTGCGACTCAGAGGACGTGGTCATCGCCGGCATCATGCAGCACATTGAAGAAGCCGGCATTCACTCCGGCGACTCCTCCTGTGTGCTGCCTGCAGTGAGCATCCGCAAGGAAACACTGGACACGCTGCGCAACTACACGCGGAAGCTCGCGATGGCGCTGAAGGTAATCGGCCTGGTCAACCTGCAGTTCGCCATTCAGCGTGACGAGCAGGGCAACGACAACGTCTATGTGATCGAAGTGAACCCACGCGCCTCGCGCACGGTGCCGTATGTCTCCAAGGCTACGGGGATTCCGCTGGCCAAGATTGCTTCGCGCCTGATGACCGGCCGCAAGCTGCGCGAACTGCTTCCGGAACAGCTTGCCAGCGGCAAGGATCTGGATACCGGCTCGTATTACTACGTCAAGTCTCCGGTCTTCCCGTGGGGCAAGTTTATCGGCGTGGATACGGTGCTTGGCCCGGAGATGAAGTCCACCGGCGAGGTAATGGGCGTGGCTTCGAGCTTTGGTGAGGCCTTTGCCAAGGCACAACTCTCCGCTGGGCAAACACTACCCACCAGCGGAACAGTGTTCTTCAGCGTGAATGATCACGACAAGGCTGCCGCAGTGGATCTGGCGCGCCGCTACCAGCATCTCGGCTTCAAGCTGGTGGCTACGGAAGGCACAGCCAATGCACTGGAGGGCGCGGGCCTGATTGTAGAGCGGATCTTCAAGGTGAAGGAAGGCCGGCCCAACATTGTGGACCTGATCAAGGAAGGCCGGATTCAGCTGATCGTGAATACGCCGCAGGGGCAGGACACCTTCTTTGACGAGAAGGCAATCCGCCGCGCGTCAGTGCTTGCGCGGATTCCTACCATCACCACCATTGCTGCGGCTCAGGCAGCTGCTGAGGGCATCGCGGCGCGCCAGCGGCACAGCACCACGGTCTACGCCCTGCAGCAGCTTCACAAGGAAAAAGGCGCCTGAGAGATCCTCTCAGGCGCCCGTCCCTGCAAAGCTGGCTCTACGAACGTTTGCGCAGTGCCAGCTTTGCTCCGATGGAGTAGCCCACCAGGGCCGCGCACGGCCAGGTGGCAAAGAAGGGTCCGTCGTTGTCGATCAGCCCGCTCGGGCTGGGCAGGCTGAAGAAGGTACGCGTCAGCTTCTCGGTCGCTCCACACTGCAGGCACTGATTCGGCCCCGTCGGCATATCCAGAATCCACAGACTGAGGATCAGCATCCAGATCAGGCCGAAGAGCCAGATAGTGGGAGCCATATCGTCCTGACGGAAGCGATTAATGGCAAACCCGGCCGCCAGCGGCACTGTGACCGACAGAGTAAGAATCAACAACTGCGAAACAGATTGTGGATTGACGGCGTAGCCCAGCAACATGAGCAGAAGCCAGGTGGACAGCGCCAGCAAGATATGCACGACGAAGGACACGGCCTGACGGGAAAGTCTTGAAGAGGCATCCTCTTCTTCATGCAGCAAAGAGTCCATCTGCGCGGCTCCTGAATTCGTATTATCCAGCACTTGCCATACATTTGAAAGCGATATAGAACAATCGTTGCCAGGATAGGGAATATCCTTCAGGCAGGTTCCTGAGGTTCTACAATAATCTCATGCTTCTGGAAGGCATTTTTGCTGCTGTTACCACTCCGTTCTATGCAGACGAGCGCGTCTACTACCGCAAACTCGAGGCCAATGTAGCCCGCTACTCCCGCAGCCTGCTGGCGGGCATGGTGGTACTCGGATCCACGGGCGAAGCCGTAGCCCTTGACGATGCTGAATCGCTGGAAGCCCTTCGCGTTGCCGCCGAGGCTGCCGCGCCAGAAAAGATGCTGATCGCCGGCGTGGGCCGGGAGAGCGTAAAGGCAACGCTGACCTTGGCTGACGCTGCGGCAACCAGCAAGTATGATGCGATTCTCGTCCGCCCGCCATCCTACTACTCCGGCCAGATCACTCCCGCCATCCTGCACAGCTATTTCTCCGCGGTAGCGGACCGCTCTCCGCTGCCGGTAGTGCTCTACAACATTCCCAAGTGCACGCACATGGAGATTCCCGTAGAGACGGTGGCGGAACTGGCACAGCATCCCAACATCATCGGCATCAAGGACTCAAGCGGTGATATGGACCGATTGCGCGACACAATCGCCAAAACCCAGAATTCTCCGCGGAGAACAGTAACTGTTACCACTATCTTTGAAGCGGTTACCAGCCGCATGCGCACGCCCAGGGTAGAGACGGGCGCGGCCTTTGTGCCGGCGGGTGAGTTGGCCGGCGGGGTTGCCCTGGCAGTGGCGCCGCCAGCGCCAGAGCTGAAGACACGAACCAAGGAAGTTGGATTCCAAACGTTGATGGGGTCTACCGGCGGAGTACTGCAGGCATTAGAGGCTGGCGCAGCCGGGGCCATCCTGGCCTTCGCTGCCTGTGCCCCCCAGGCCTGCCAGGAGATCTATCTGGCGTGGAAGGATCACGACCTGAAGCTGGCAGAAGAGAAGCAGAAGCGTATCGCGGAAGCAGGCAGGCGCATTGTTGGCAGCCTGGGAATTCGCGGCGTAAAATACGCCTGCGATTTCAACGGCTACTATGGCGGTCGCGCACGATCTCCGCTGCCTCTGGTTACGGCTGAGGAAAAGGGTGAAATTGAGCGCCTGCTGGCTGAGATTCGAAACTGACAGGGGACTTCTACTATGCGATTTTTCTCAGGCCGCGGGAACTCTGCCCGCGGCTTTTTCTGTGCCGCTTTATTGCTGGGAATGGCTTTTCCCGGACATGCGCAAATCGCAACCGTGCAACGGCCGAAGATCACCGGCATCTCGCATGTCGGCTACTTCGTCTCCGACCTCTCCAAATCACTGGAGTTCTGGCACGGACTTCTGGGCTTCGACGAGTATTTCTCCATTCCTAAAGCCGGTACCAATCAGGTACGCATGGCCTTCATCAAGATCAACGATCGGCAGCATATCGAACTGTTCACCGATCCGCCGACCGCACCGCCAAACTGGATGAGCCATCTCTGCTTCACCGTAGACAACGTGGAGCAGATGCGCGCCTATCTGCGCAGCAAGGGCTACCATGTAGGCCCGGGAAATGGCAGCAAGACGAAAGCTGGGGATTATGCCTTCGAGATCAAGGATCCGGACGGCACGCTGATCGAGTTTGTGCAGAGCCTGCCCACGGGGGTTGAGGCGGAGAACAAAGGCAAGCTTATGCCGCCCACGCGGATTGCCGACGGAATCTACCATGTGGGCTTTCTTGTAGGGAACACCGCGAAATCCCTCGATTTCTATGAGAATGTCCTCGGCTTCAAAGAAACCTGGCGGGGCAGCCGCGACGGAAAGCAGTTGAGCTGGATCAATCTGCAAGTGCCGGATGGCAGCGACTACATCGAGCTGATGCTTTACGACAAACTGCCCAGGACCTACGGCACGCAGAATCATGTATCTCTGGAGGTACACGATCTGCAGGCAGCGATTCACACCTTGGAGTCACGGCCGGCGTATCAGTGGTATTTGACCTATCAGAAACCACTCGAACTCCACGTGGGGATCAACAGGAAGCGTCAGGTGAATCTCTATGACCCCGACGGAACGCGCGTGGAACTGATGGAACCACACACGATGGATGGCAAGCCATCGATTCCATCTACAGCGCCGCCACCTCCGCCGGCGCATGAGTAATCTCTGCAACAAGGCTCACGCAGGGAATGCTCAGTGCGCACCGGGAGGCGCATGCACGTGTGCCGGAGGCTTGTCGAACATCCAGACAGCCCCGGCACAGAAGAAAGCCAGAATCGCCGTCCAGCGAAAGACATCCACGTAGGCCAGCAGTGCCGACTGCTGCAGCATCAGGCGATAGATTGTCCCATAGGCTCCCGGCTGCGCGGCGGCCGGGTTCAGGCCGTGCGCCAGAAAGTGTCCCAGCATTCCCGTTTTCTGCTGCAGCACCCAGTTGGACGCCGAGAGATTGGCTCCCAGATCATTCTGGTGCAGCGCCGAGCGGCGGATCACCGCCGTCGTCGCCATCGCAATACCGACCGACCCGCCGATGTTCCGCAGCATGTTGAACAGGCCGGTGGCATTCCCCATCTCCTCGCGGGGAATCGTCAGGGTCGTCATGGTGGCCAGCGGAACAAATACAAAGCTCAGGGCAAAGCCGGTAAGTGTAATTGGAATCAGAAGCGTGAACGGACCGATGGTTAGATCGACACGGCCGAAGATATAGGCGCACACGCCGAAGCCAAGAAATCCGGCGCATAGCAGTTTGCGGTTATCTACCCGTGAACCCAATATCCCAATAATGGGCGATCCAATGAACGATCCAATTCCACGCGGCCCCACCACCAGACCCGCGGCAAATGCCGTGTAGCCGAGCACCTCCTGGTAGTAAAGCGGCAAGATAGCAATCGTGATGTAGATGCACATGCCCAGCAGGGCAATCAGAATGCATCCTGTGCGGAAGTTTTTGTCTCGCAAGGCATGCAGGTTCACCAGCCCGTCCGGCTTGGACCATGATCGCCAGATCCAACCGATCAGCGCCACGATCAGGGCCGCCACCGCCCAGCGCACCCAGATGGCTCCGAACCAGTCATCCTCCTGGCCCTTGTCCAGCACGATCTGCAGGCAACCGGTCCATACAATCAGCAGGCCGAAACCAAGATTGTCGAAGGCGCTGACCTTGGCATTTTTAATGTAGGGCGGATCGTGCACAAACCGGCTGATCATGATGACGGCGAGGATGCCTACCGGAATATTGATGTAGAAAGCATAGCGCCAGCTGAATGTATCCGTGAGCCATCCGCCCAGCGTCGGCCCCAATACCGGCGCCAGCACAATTCCCAAACCATAGGCAGCCATGGCCATCGAGCGTTTGGCGACGGGGAAGCTCTCCAGAAGAATCGACTGGGAGATGGGCTGCAAGGCTCCACCACCCGCACCCTGCATGACCCTGGCTAACAAAATAATCGCCAGAGAGGGCGCTGCACCGCAGAAGAACGACGCGATGGTGAAGATCACAACGCAAGTCAAAAGAAACCGCTTGCGGCCGAAGCGCCGTCCGAACCAGTTGGACGCGGGCAGAATGACGGCATTTGCCACCAGATAGCTGGTGAGGACCCAGGTTGCCTCAGAGTTGGAGGCGGACAGGCTGCCAGCGATGTACGGCAGGGCCACGGAGGCAATCGCCGTATCCAACACCTCCATAAATGTAGGCAGCATGACGGAGAGCGTCACGAGCCACGGATTGACCCCTTGGGTCAGCGGATAGCGAGCTTGCGCGGCGGCAGAGGTCATCGGAACGAGGCTATTGAAAAGACTACATGATCTGCCCGTGTTGCAACTATGCTGGCCGGGCTGGATGTGCCAGGTACCGGCACTCCGCATCGACAACTCCATTTTGGGAATTTTCCCGCATCAGACTTTCCCAATGATCTAAATGGTCCACTTTTTCCACAACTGACTTGAGTTCCTTTTCGCGCAGAGGGAACGTGGAGGCATACCGCAGGTAATGAGATTGCCTTCACCGAGTGGCAGGGGAGACGAAGGCAGCTTCACATGCCGCGGAGATGGTGCGAGGCATTCATGCGCATACTTATTGCCGAAGATGACAGGGCACTGGGATCGTTTCTACAGCGTGGGCTTGAAGCCGATGGACACCGAGTCCGGCTGGTGTATGACGGTGGAATGGCGGTGGCGGCATTTCATCAGGAACCGCCCGATCTGACCATTCTGGATTTGAATATGCCGGTCATGGACGGTGAAAGCGTGCTTGCCGAGCTGCGGCGGATGGAGGGTGAGCTTCCGGTTCTGGTACTGACCGCACGGCAGGAGGTTGACACGCGTGTCCGCTGTCTCGATCTGGGCGCCGATGACCTGATGACCAAGCCCTTCAGCCTGCACGAACTGCGCGCGCGCTGCCGGGCTCTGCTCCGCCGCAAACGGGAAACCCGGCTGCAACTGCGCGCCGGAGATCTTGAACTGGACCGCCTGGATCACACTGCCCGCCGCGATGGCATTCCTGTGGTTCTGACCAACAAGGAATTCTGCCTGCTGGAGCATCTGCTGCTGCATCGCGGCTACTGTGTCTCACGCGTCGAACTTCTGGATGCCGTATGGAATATGGAGCCGGCGCAGACCACAAATATTGTGGACGTGTACATCAACTACCTTCGCCGTAAACTGCGCGATCCTGCCCCAGGGTCTCTGATTCGTACCGTGCGTGGACAAGGGTACATGATCCCCATGGATGCGGAACTGATGCAGGCAAAGCCTGCCACAATAGCCACCCCTGACGCCACGAACAGCGCATTGGCTGATGCCTGCTGACGCGCTTGATTTGCGATGAACAGCCTGGAGAATGTTATGCACACCGCACCTGTTTCTGTCTCGATTCCGACGCCGATTTCCGGCATGCGCACACGAACCGTTCTGATTGCCAGCGCCGACCCGAGCTTTCGCCAGCGGATCAGGGACGTGCTCTCCGGCCTGCGTTGGCAGGTGCGCGAGGCGGAAGGCGGAGCCCAGGCATGGGCAGAGGCAGAGACCGTCATTCCAGAGGCGCTGATCGTGGACTCGTGGTTGCCCGATCTGGATGTCGCGGAATTTTTGCGCGAGTTTCGCGGATGCTTTCCGGGGGTGGATATGGTGACGTCGGATGGCTCTCCGGCTGACGAGAATCCCCGTGGCCCGCATCGGCAGGAGATTCTTTATGCACTTCGCTCCTGCCAGGATAGCGATACGGCAGCATGGAACAGCGCCCCAACACTGGTCAAGACGTCTCTTCCGTCCGTGGCCAGCAAGGAAGGACGGCTCTACTCTCTCCCAATGCTCGATTCCACACCGCATCCCGTGCCTCTCTCCACTGGCGTACAAGCTGGGGATGGGACAACAACGGCATTGCGCAAAGTGACTGCGCTACCAAACAGCGAGCGCATACCTGAATTGATTGGCGAATCGCCATGCATGCTTGAGATCAGCCGGCGCATCCGGCTGGTAGCGCCGCGCATGACACCGGTGCTCATTGAGGGACCCACCGGCTCCGGCAAGGAACTTGTCGCCGAAGCTTTGCATCGTCTCTCGCCGCGCAGCCGCAAACCCTTTATCGCCATCAACTGCGCCGCCATTCCCGAGGCGCTACTGGAAGCCGAACTCTTTGGGCATACACGCGGAGCCTTTACGGGCGCCGTGCAGGGACGCGTTGGCAGAATCGAAGCAGCCGATGGCGGAACGCTGTTTCTTGATGAGATCGGCGAAATGCCCTTGGCCTTGCAGGCCAAGCTGCTTCGCTTTGTGGAATGCGGCGAATTGCAGAGAATTGGCGACAACGAGACCGTCAAGGTGGATGTGCGGATTCTAGCAGCAACCCATCGGCCGCTGGTGCAGCATGCGGAGCAGGGAAGTTTTCGATCGGACCTGTATTATCGCCTCGCTGTCTTTCTGATTCGTACGCCTGCCTTATCGGAGCACCTGGAAGATCTGCCGCTTCTGGTTGAGCACTTCCTTGCAAAACTTGGCCGCGAGATGCCCGTCAAGCGTCTGGACAAAAGCGCGATGAACAGGCTGACCGCCCATACCTGGCCGGGAAACGTGCGCGAGCTGGAGCATGTGCTTGAGCGGGGTGCAATCCTGTGCGGAGATGAACCGGTGATGTCGGCAAGCGACATTGACTTCGGACATGTGGCCGGGTGAGGCCGCGGAAAGACGATTGGCGATGGAGATCAGCACACGATTAAGTGAGCAATTGGGACAGTATGTGACTCTTGCCTCGGATGAGGCCAAGCTCACAGCGGCAAACATGGCAAACGTCGATACGCCCGGCTTTCATACGCTTGGCATGGACTTTGAAGGAGCGATGCGCTCCGCCATGGCTCGCGTCGACACCGGCGTGCCCACAGGAGCCGTGAATGTGCAGGAAGTGGACGGTCTGGTCAGCCGGCCGGACGGAAACAACGTATCGGTCGATCGCGAGAGCATGCATCTTGCCGAAGCGCAGCTTCGCTTCAAGGCGGGCGTGACCTTGCTCAGACTGGAATACCAGAAGGTTATGGATGCCATTCATGCGGACAAGTAGACACGTGGGCACGGACAGGCTGCGGAGGAATGAAATGAATCTGTTTGGGATGATGCAGACATCGGGTGGTGCGATGCAGGCGGAACGCATACGCGCAGAAGTGGTTGCGACCAACATGGCTAATGCAGAGACGACCCGGACCAGCTCCGGTGGGCCGTACCGCAGACAAGAGGTGGTTTTTGCCGCCAATCCCAGCGATCGCAATTTTATGGATTCCTTCCGTGCGGAATCTGCAGGTCTGCCATCACTCCCAGCGCTTGGAAACGAACGCACTACTCCGGGGGTCCACGTAGCTCAGGTGGTTACCGATCCGACTCCACCGCTGAAACGCTACGATCCCGGTCATCCTGACGCGGATGCCCAGGGGTATGTCTCCTACCCAGACATTAACCCACTCACAGAGATGGTGGATCTGATGGGGGCAACGCGTGCCTACGGACTCAATGGCTCAGCAATCCAAGCGGAGAAGAGCATGATTCTCTCAGCTCTGGACATTGCCAAGAGCTAGCGGCTTTTGCGCACAGCAAAGTGAGGATGAAAGCATGTGGTCTCCCATCAGCACGTTGTCCATTTCAGGCTCGGCAGCGCAGTCTTCGTTATCGCAGCAACAGGCAGGTGCAGCCTCTGCACCTGCGTTCTCTGATTTGCTCTCCGACGCGGTTGGAGAAGTGAACACGCTCGAGGCGCAGGCCCGCAGCGCCGTGGACGGCCTCATGTCGGGAACAGGCGTGGATGTGCATGAGGCAATGATCGCCAGCGAGAAAGCGAGCATGGCATTTGAGCTGGCGTTGGCGGTTCGCAATAAGGCTGTGCAGGCCTACCAGCAGGTAATCGGAATGCAGTTCTAAAAATCATCGACGAGTCAAATCGCAGATGAAAGACGCAACCATCGACCAATGCCGGGAGTTGCGTGACACGACAGGGGCAGGAAGCGGAGACGATGGCGCCGGCAAACCAATTAGAACGGAACGTGGTGCCACCTCCAGGACAGTCGGCCTGGCATGATCCTTTGCGGATGCTCTGGAATCGTATGCGTCTTCGCTGGCTGGAGTTGTCTCCTTCACAACGCCGTTGGACGTCCGCAGCGGTTCTCTCGATCGCGGCGATTTCGGTTGGCCTGCTTTGGTATGGGCTACGGACGGACTGGAGGACACTATACGTTGGCCTGGACCCGGACGATGCGCGGCAAATCGTTCAGGTTCTCAATCAAGCAGGTATTTCCTATCAGGCGACGACGGATGGTACGGGAATTCGCGTTCCAGTGCAGGAGATCGATAAGGCGCGTCTGGCCACTGCCGCGAAAGGAAGTGTCAAGAGTGGCCGTCTTGGCTTTGAGTTGTTCGACAAGCCGAACTGGGTGGGTTCCGAGTTTGATGAACGGGTAAACTATCAGCGCGCACTTGAGGGTGAACTGGAAAAGACCGTGAGCTCCCTCTCGGACGTTGCCTCGGCGCGTGTGCACCTGGTTCTGCCACACGATTCACTATTTCGCGATCAGGATCGTCCCGGCAAGGCCTCCGTAGTCATCAAACTGCGCCATCGCAGCCTGGCGGATGGAGAGGCTGATGCAATTCGCAATCTGGTTGCGTCCGCAGTGGATGGACTGACTCCCGACAGGGTCGTGCTGGTGGATGCAGACGGCCATCTTCCCCTGGGCCCCAAGACGGCAGAGGCCATGAAACTGTCGGCTGAAGAAGCTCTTGAAGAAAAGCTGGTCACGACCCTTGAACCAGTAACAGGACCCGGCAATGTCCGTGCTTCCGTCACGGTGGATTACAACGATCAGGCGAATGAAGTAACGCAGGAGATCTACGATCCGGATAAGAGCGCGACTCTCTCCATGCAACGCACAGAGCAGACTGCGGGAAGTCAACCGATCGCCGCAGGGGTTCCCGGGACTGCGTCGAATGCGCCCAACACGCAAACTCTTCCTGTGTATCCACAACAATCCACAGCGCCGCAGTCAGCCAAAACAGAGTCCGGGACCTACGGCGTCTCCAAAACAGTTCGTCACTCCGTGGAGAATCCTGGACATATCCGTCGCCTGACCGCAGCCATCGTTGTCAATGATCGTTTGATGCAGCGTGCATCTCGGGGCAAGACAGCAGTGTGGCAGCCCTGGCCTCCGGAGCAGCTACGCAACCTTACCCAACTGGCGCAGGCTTCAATTGGCTATGACGCCTCGCGCGGAGATCTTTTGACTGTGGAGGATCTCGCCTTTGAAGGAAATCAGGCTACGATTCAGGCGCCAATGCCCGAACAAGTTTTGACACAGATAGAGAACTTCCCCGTGCTGGTGAAATACGTAACGATTTTCCTCTGCCTGTTAAGTGTTCTTCTGTGGGGAGTACGTCCTGTATTGCGTCATGCGATGGGCCCAGCATCGAGCCGTGCTTCCAGAAAGAATGCAGTCAAGCCGGCAGTGAAGGAATTACCGGAGTCCAGCCAGACGTCCTTGGAATCGTCTGAGATAAGCGAGGCCGATCCCGAGCGGATCCGCGCCCAACAGATCTTTGACCAGGTTGCCGAACACTTGAAACAGGAGCCGACACAGAGTTCCCGTCTGCTCCAAAGCTGGATTCACTCCGAATAGCGCGCATCGAGGAACAGCTCTTGCCAGAAGCCGAAGTACAAAATCGGAGTTCAGAGAACGCGGCATCGCCGTCAGCCGCCGCATCGCCCACCATGCGACGCCGCAAGGCGGGTAACATCACAGGAGTACGCAAAGCCGCAATCCTGTTGATGACGATGGGCGAGGACCTGGCAAAGGAGATCCTGCGTGCTCTTCCGGAAAGCGATGTGCAACGGCTGACGGAGGAACTGGCCGACATGCGCGCGGTTCCTCCCGACGTCTCGTCGGAGATCATTGAAGAATTCTGGCAACTACTGGAGACGCAAAACTTCATGATCCATGGCGGCCTGGACTATGCCAGCCGTCTTCTGATCGAAGCGTTTGGCCGGGACCGCGCCGATGAACTGCTCACACAGGTGAGACGGTCACAGGAGGCCTCGCAGGGGAACCTGGCCAAACTACAGCGCACCGATCCGCAACAGCTGGGAAAGCTGCTGGACTCAGAACATCCGCAAACGATCGCGCTCGTCCTCGCACATCTGGATCCGCGTCGAGCCTCCATGGTCCTGGATAACCTCAGCGAAGAACACAAAGTCGTATCGATTCAGCGATTGGCCGAAATGCGCCAGTTCTCACCTGAAATGGCGCAGAAGGTAGCTCATATTCTGCATCGCCGGCTCGAGAGTGTAGGTGACACGGCACGGAAGAGTTACTCCGGCTTCAAGGCAGTTGCCGATTTGCTCAACCGGCTCAATGCTGACCAGGCGCGCAAAATTCTCGAGGCGGTGGAGGAAAGCGACCCGGAGATGGCCCTGAATATACGCAACCTGATGTTCACCTTCGAGGATCTGATCACGGTGCCACCGGCAACTATTCGCGAGATCGTATCCGGCGTGGACAAGCGTCAATTGGCAATGGCCATGCGCGGAGCCAATGATGAACTGCGCGCACAGATATTCAAATCGATGAGCTCGCGCGCTGTGGAAATGCTCAAAGAAGATATGGAAGTTCTCGGGCCGGTGCGATCGCGGGAGGTGATGCAGGCGCAGCAGGAGATTCTGACATTAGCACGCCGGCTCGAGGCTGAAGGTAAGGTTGTGCTGAAACTTGAAACCGGAGACGAAATGCTTGCCTGATATTCCCGATGAGGCAACGCATGCACAGAAGGCTTGATTGGACATGATGCTCAAGGCGGACAGCGATGGAACCGGAGAATGGACAGCCTTTGAATATCCATCTTGCGGCGATCCAGCGGCAACAATGGAGTGGCAGGATCAAGCAGCCGGATACGATAATCCCTCTCTCCAATCAGGAATCGAAGTCGCATCTACTCCAGGAGAGGAAGAACTCAACCAGCCAAGGGAAGGTTTTATCGATGAAGTACGCCAGTCATTCGAGGCAGGACGCGAGCAGGGCCGCACGGAAGGCCGTCAATTGGAGCGCGAGGCGCATGCGGCGGCCCTCAGCGCAGCTGACTCCCAACGCCGTCTCGACACTATAAAGCTCATTGAAGAATTTGCCCAGGAGCGCAACCGATATCTACAGGCTGTTGAGCATGAGGTTGTGGAACTGGCTTTGCTTGTGGCTGCGCGCATCCTTCGCCGCGAAGCGCAGATGGATCCGCTGCTACTCACAGGCGCTGTACGCGTCGCTCTTGGTCAACTCGCTGCAGGCACCAATGTTCGTCTCCATGTCCCCGCCTCTGAACTGAGTCTCTGGAAGGAGACTCTGGCTTTGCTTCCGAATCTTGCAGTCAAGCCGACAGTGGAAGCAGGGAATGGGATGCGTGCCGGCGAGTGCGTAATTGATACAGACCTTGGCACTGTTGATCTGGGCATGCGTGCACAGCTTGCCGAGATCGAGCGTGGATTTTTTGACCGTGTTGGCAAGGCTCCCATAAAACATCGTGACCAAGAGAACACCGAGGAGTCGCAATGACGCGCTTGCTTGAGCGCTACTATGGCCGGATAATGCACAAGCAGCCGTGGCTGTGGCATGGCTATGTGCTCAAATCCGTCGGGCAGACTGTTGAGTCTTCTGGTCCGCTGGCGTCTGTGGGGGAGTGCTGTGAGATCCATGACCAGAACGGCAGAGTGCATGCCGCGGAGGTCATTGGATTTCGCGGCAATCATGTGCTTTCCATGCCAGTCGAGACGGTTCAGGGCATTCGTTATGGCGACATGGTTGAAGCGCTCGGAGTCCGCGCTGAATTCGGAGTTGGCCCGGTCCTGATCGGTCGTGTTCTGAATGCGCTGGGCCTGCCGATCGATGACGCACCTTGTCCCATGCCTGCCTCTTCTCTGCCGCTGGAAGGGACACTGCGCTCACCTTTGGAGCGTACTCCGATCCGCGTGCCTCTAGCGACAGGGATTCGTTCTATCGATGCTCTGCTGACTGTTGGTCGCGGTCAGCGCGTCGGCATCTTTGGCGGGTCCGGCGTCGGCAAAAGCACATTGATTGGCATGATGACCAGGAACACAGAAGCCGATATCACAGTTGTCTGTCTGGTCGGCGAGCGGGGACGTGAAGTCGCCGAGTTTCTTGATGGTCCTCTTGGTGTCGAAGGACGTGCGCGCTCCATAGTCGTCGTATCCACTTCAGATGAGTCACCCCTCCTGCGCATGCGCGCGGCGTTAAGCGCAACAACCATTGCAGAGTACTTCGCTGGGCAGGGCAAGAATGTTCTTCTGGTTGTCGATTCGCTCACGCGCTTCGCCATGGCAGCGCGAGAGATTGGTCTGGCAGCGGGAGAGCCTCCAACAGCCAAGGGATATACACCTTCTGTCTTTGCCTCTTTGGCGCGCCTGGTGGAACGGGCCGGACACTTTACCACCGGATCGATTACAGCCTTCTATACCGTTCTGATGGAGGGTGACGATCAGCAAGACCCTCTTGTCGATGCGGCGCGCTCTCTGCTCGATGGGCACGTTGTTCTGTCACGAGATTTGGCCGCGGAGGGATGGTACCCGCCCATTGCAATCCTGGAATCCATCAGCCGCCTCATGCCTGCGGTTACCACGCCCGAACATCGCGAACAGGCTGGATTCATTCGCCGGTTGATGGCCACATATGCGCGCTCGGAGGATCTAGTGCGTATTGGAGCTTACAAATCAGGCGCCGACCAGGACCTTGATCGTGCGCTTGCGGCACGAGCATCCACACGCACTTTTCTTATGCAGGAGGCGAGTGAATCTGTGACCTTTGAGAGCACTTTGCAGAAATTAGCTTCGCTGGCGAATGAGCTTTAATCCATGACGATCCTGCGATCTTTCAAGCGCCTGCTCCATGTGCGAGACATCGAGGAAGAGCAAGCCCGGATCTCTCTCGAAGCCGCACTGCATCGATTCAATGAACTTCAGACCGCGGCACAAAGAGTCCAGCAGCGCGATCAGGAAGGACGGCGCATGCTGATCAGTGGGATTGAGCAAGGGGACGGTGCAGAGCGCATTGCAGGCATGGAAGAATCACGTTGCGCTGCGCAGCAATCACGCCATCTCAAGCCACAAATGGAGGAAGCCGAAGCCAGCGTATCCATCCTTCGTCGGCAACTGATGGAGCGCAGGCTGGCCCGCCGCCAGGCAGAAACCATACTGCAGGGCGCCGACATCAAAGCCCATCTCGAATCACTGCGCCGCATGCAGCAGGCAAGCGATGAGCGCTTCCTTGATCGTCGAGAGCAAGCAGTGCATAAGCTTGACGAAACACCAACGGAAGTCAAGAATCATCGGCCGGACATGCCTGAATCTTGAACCTAATTAATCATTGTTGAAGGCTGCATTTCCTAAAGTGGCATAGGCGTCACCTTTATGGCAACGCTCTAACACCTGATCCTTGTGATTTGGCAAACTAGCTGCAATCTATCCGCTGCATGACTGCAAACCTCGCCATTATGATCGCGGCCAAGGCAGGCTCCGGGCCGGAAGCGAATCAGCCGTCACTTGCCGGCATCCGTCTCCGCGTCGTATCCGCGACGCAGTTTTCTTCCTTGCATTCCGCTACTGGCCCCGGCAGTAATATCACCCTGGAGAGCTTCGCTTCGGGGTGGCTGCGCCTTCTACATAATCTGGATTCAATTGCCTGTGGCAATCAACAGGGAACCAGCGCACCGCAATCGAAGGTCATCGAGCAGGCGCTCACCGACGGTACAGACAATGCGTCCGGCACCGCCTCCGCAATCCGAGCAGATTCCAATCCAATTTCTACGGAAGAAGCCAAGACAGCACTTAGAACTGCTGCGGAAGATGGCTCTGATACCGCGAGTGCTTCTGTGCCCAGGGGAGAGATCGCTTCCACCGAGACGCTTCTTACAAAAAAAGGCATGCACACAAAAAGCCATTTCACATGCAAGGAGAACGCTCAAGCTGCATCGGCCGACAAATGGAAGCATCCTGACGATCGGAGTGGACCTGCGAACGCAGTTTCCTCTGCGCTTCCAGGTGTGGTTATGCCCTGGAACATGCCTGCTCCGCTTTCTGGCGAATTGCAGGTGCGCGTGGATCAGGAAGAGCAATCACCGGCCTCTCCGGCAGTATTTCTTCACGAAGTGCACGGCCGGTCCGTGCCTCAGACGGATATGCAGCCTGCATCTCAGCATAAGTTTCCAGCCGACACAATGCAGGAAAAGGCGACTTCAACGCTGCCTTCTCAGGTTGCCTGTCTTCAGGGACAGAGCAGGGAATCAGCATTCGCCCCTCCTCCGCCTGTGGAGCAGCCGCTCACCAACGAATTTCAGAAATTTATTTCAACGGCTGGATCACAAACGCAGATTGACGCTGACTCCCCAGCGAGCATGAAGCAAGAACTGCATCCAACCATTTCCACCACCTTGTCTTCGCATTTGCCCGTTGCAGCAGCCTTGTCCGCTCCTGCCGATTTGCATCATGCAGCACCGTCCGCTGGCAAGCCGCTGTCTTCGGCCAAACAGAGCACAACAAATACAGAGCGTCGAGACAGCTCCGAGGGTGAATTGGAGGCCAGACAGACCTTCACGGGAGCGCATCTGGTGCTGGCCTCCCACCCGCAAGCAACCGTCCATGGTATTCCCGTGATGCAATCCTCCTCTGGCAACTCGGGGAGTCAGGTCGATCTTCGAGCCGCAACGCCGAGCGCTCTCCGCACCGATCCCCAATCGACCTTCAACGGTCTTGACCGTGGCGACGTAAATAGTGGCGCTTCCTGGATTCATGGTGACACACATCATGCAGAGGCCGGCTTTCAGGATCCGGCACTGGGCTGGATCGGCGTTAAGGCAGAGACTGTCTCCGGATCCATCCACGCCTCACTCATCGCCAGTACGTCAGACGCTGCACAAGCGCTTGGCGGGCACCTGGCTGGATTGAATGCATATATGGCCGATCGCTATTCCACCGTCCACAACATTACGGTGGCGGCAAGCGACTCCACAGCGGCCTGGACGGCCAATCAAGAAGCGAACTCCGGAGCAGGGCAGCATCCGCACCCTGGTGATAGCCACAACGAAGACCGGAATCAATCCACGAGGAGTGACTTTATTCGTGGCGCTCCCTCTCTGTTGTCTTCTACAACGTCTGTGGCGGACACCAGAACCATCTCCACTGCATTGGGCATTCTTTCTGGAAACTCGGCTGCCAGGGTTATCTCGGTGATTGCCTGATTAGCCGAAAGATCAGCAATCTCACCTTGCACGTACTACGGATTCATGGGAATCGGAAAGCGAGAATATCGATGGCGACTCCATCCTCTCTTCATTCATCCCTGCTCCTGACGAAGCCGCCACAGGCGAACGCGAATGCGCGGCCCATGGCGGCAACCGCAAATACCGGCACATCGAGCGACAGTGCAACGAATTCAGCTGCAATTTCTGCGAATGACTTTCTGACCCTGCTCGTAACCGAGATGCAAAATCAGGATCCCACAGCAACTACAGATCCCAATGAGTACATTAATCAGCTCGTGCAGGTGAACAGCCTGCAGCAGCTGATTCAGATCAACCAGACATTGTCTTCTTCGCTGGGAGGAAGTCCGACTGGAACTTCCGCGCAGGTCGCGCAGAAGACGCAGGCGATGGATTCCTCCAGTTCGGCGCTGCACAGCAATGCAAATCCGCATGCAGACTCTACGGCAGGTATCCCCGCTCAACACGTGGCGGGGAATTTGACTGTTCGCGATTCCGCGCCGGCAGCTCTGCGGATTGCTCAGGCTCTGAGCGGACAGGCCGAGGCGCGCTCTGCCGTCGCAGGTCTGCTTCCGGCTCCTGCCATTCATCCACAGTAACCCCGAGCAGTCGAGACTCGCTCACACTTTGATTGGAGATCGCACATGGCAAGCTTTTATATTCCTCTTACCGGCCTCAGCGCAGATTCCAAGGCGCTCAACACTATCGCCAATAACCTGGCCAACATGAATACCACCGGTTTCAAATCTCAAACCACCAGCTTCAGTGACCTGCTGTATCAGCAGATCGGCGCATCAGGCTCTGGTGACACAATTCAGGTGGGATCCGGCGTTCAAGTCGCAGCCAACAGCACAGATTTTTCCAACGGCGCAGTTTCATCCACAGGCGTTTCGTCCAATGCCGCCATTAACGGTTCGGGCTTCTTTGTTCTGGATAACAACGGGAACGAGCTCTACACCCGCAATGGCACTTTTCAACTCGCATCCGATGGAACGCTGGAGTCCGCCAACGGCCTTGCCGTCATGGGTTACGGGGTCGTCAACGGTACGCTCAACACCAACGGCGGTCTTACCGACATCGTCATTCCTACCGGGCAGGTGATGAAGCCCGCGGCAACAACAAGCTTCAGCATGACGCAAAACCTCGACTCGACAAGCACCGCGGGAACCAGCACTTCAGGCCAGGTGAAGGTGTACGACTCATTAGGAAACAGCTACGAAGCAACTGTCACCTACACGAAGACCGGCACCAATGCCTGGTCCTACAACATCTCCTTGCCGGACACGCTCACCGACATCGCCAGTACGTCCGCCGGCACGACGACGATCAAATACAACTTCGGCGCAAGCGGCGGCACCCTCGCAACCGTGAATCCAGGAACCAACCTGACCATCACCGGCCCCACAGCCAGCGGCACGGCCACGATCACGGCGCCCACCGTCACTGCAGGAGAATCCGTGACCAACTACGCGGCAGCCCTGCAGAGCGCAGTAACGGCCGCGGGCATCACCGGTGTCACGGTCTCGTCCACTGCTGGCGGCCAACTGAGCATCACCGGCGCCAATATTTCCACCTCCGGCAGCGTGGTCCAGGATCCCGTCGCTTCGGCGGCAGCCGCAGGTTCTCTGCTGTTTGACGCAAGCGGCAACCTGGTCAGTCCTGCGACGGACGTAACGGGCATCTCATTCTCCGGCCTGTCTGATGGAGCAGCCGCTCTGAATCTGAACTGGGATCTCTTTGGCGCCAACGGAGCAGGCAGCGTGAGCCAGACCGCGGTCTCTTCCGCAACCTCCGCCACCCATCAAAACGGTTACGCCAGCGGCCAATACCAGGACTTTTCCATCGGATCGGACGGTACCGTGACCGCTACATACTCCAACGGGCAGACGCAAACCGTCGGTCAGTTGGTCGTGGCCACTGTCGGAAATGAACAGGGACTGCAGGCCGTAGGTTCTTCGAACTACCGGGCCACCACAGCCTCGGGCAGCCCCTCCGTTGGAATCGCCGGTTCAGGCGGACGGGGAAGCATTGAAGGCAGCTCGCTTGAAGCCTCCAACGTAAATATCTCTGCCGAATTTTCCAATCTGATCATTGCCCAGCGCGCATTCGAGGCCAACTCCAAGGCCATCACAACCTTCGACACGGTCACGCAGGACACGATCAATATGATCCACTAACCAGCGCCGCTTTAGTCCTCTACGGGGCGGTCGGCTGGCCGCCCCACGCCACCTTGCCGTGGCCGCACCTCAATAAACAAGCCCTTGCTTTTTGCCAGCACAGTGCCTTCGCCATTCAGGACGCGCGCCTCCGTCCAGTGCTTTCGTCCGTCACTCTGCAAGGCTCGGCCTTCGATGCGGATAGGAGCGCCCGACGGAACCGGCCGCAGGTAGTCCACCTCCATGTGCCGGGTCATCGCGGTGAATCCCTTGGCGCGCACGGCCTTGCTCATCGTCTCGTCCAGCAACGTGGCCACGATGCCGCCATGCAGATAGCCCGGAGGGCCCTCAAAACGGTCAGAAACCGTGGCCAGGCAGACGACCGAATGGTCTTGTGCCAGCAAAAATTCCAGATGCAGGCCGGTTGGGTTCGCCTCGCCGCAGCCAAAGCAGCGATTTTGCGCGGTATGCGCCATGGGAGTCAGATTCTCTTGCAGAGCTGTCATGCCATCCTTTCTGTTGCGTCGCCCAGCAGGACACGGACGCAAGTGGTACGGTCCACATTCCCACCCGTCAATACAATGCCAATGCGCCTTCCTGCGAGGTGCTCCTTTTCCTGCAATGCGCCCGCCAGCGCAGCCGCTGCGGCGCCCTCTGCCAGATTGTGCGTATCGTCAAAATAGACGCGCATGGCGTGGGCGATCTCCGCTTCCGTCACTTCCAGTACGCGCACGACGCGCGTCCAAATCGTTTCCAGAGCCAGGGAATTCGGCTTGCGGCAGGCCAGGCCGTCGGCCAGTTGGGTGCGGGCAGGGAACTCGACTGGCACGCGCTGCCGAAAGCTGTGCGCGTACGCCGGCGAATCCGCGGCAACTACGCCGACGATTTCCGTCGCCAGGCCCAATGCATCGCGGGCCGCACTCACGCCACAGATAGAGGAACCCAGCCCGATCGGGACATACACCGTATCCAATTGCGGCGATCCTTCAAACATTTCAAGAGCGTAGGTGGCCGTTCCCAGGACGAGTTGCTCATGGAAGGAGTCCAGCAGAGCATAGCCCGTCTCTTCGGCGACTCGATGCGCATGCTCCAATGACTCCTGAAAGTCCTGCCCGTGTTCTACCAGCTCAGCGCCTTGTGCCCGCATAGCCCGGTTCTTGTCCGGGTTGTTGCCATGCGGCACCACAATGATGGCCTTCAAGCCCAGCAGCCGGGCAGCCATGCCTACGCCTTGGCCGTGATTACCGCGGGTAGCCGCGACCACACCCTGCAAACCGGGCTGATTCTGCTTCAGCCAGTTGGCGTAGAGCAGGGCTCCGCGCACCTTGAAGGCGCCTACAGGCGTGTGATTCTCATGCTTGATCCATGCCTCGGTCCCCAGCCGCCGATTCAGCAGTGGCCAGGCATATTGCGGTGTAGCCGGCATAGCGCCGTACACCAGAGCCTGCGCGGCGCGAATCTCATCGAGAGAGGGAAGTCGCATCTCCTCCAGAATACGCCGCCGCCACTTGACCATTCCATCCTTGGCGAAGAGACTGAGGAAGCTGCGCCGGAAGGAGTTTTCCTATTTCACTTTCCATCCAAAATGCGCTTTCGCTCACCGCAGGCGGCGCCATTCTGCTGGCGGCCGCAGCCGGTTGCCACTCCCGCCCGGCGCTGACCGCCCAGCAGGCGGAAGGGCAGCACCTGTATGAGGTGCACTGCGCACACTGCCACCGCGATAACGATCTGCAATTGAAGAAGGCGCCGCCGGACCTGCACGGGGTTTTCAAACAGGCAACGCTGCCCAGCGGGGCGCCGGCAACCGACGAGCAGGTGGAGCGCACGATCCTCTCCGGCCGCAATATGATGCCGCCCTTCGCCGGTCGCTTCACCCAGCCGCAATTGGACGCGCTGGTGGCTTACCTTCATACCGGCCTGCAGGGCGAATGATCCGCCTCTGTACCCAAACTACCGTCGCGATATACTGGAAAGTGTGATGGCAACCGAGAAAACCTTCTATATCGAGACCTTCGGCTGCCAGATGAATGCCCATGACTCCGAAAAGGTGATTGGCACTCTGCAGCAGCAGGGCTACCGTCAGGTGGAATCCGAAGAGGAAGCCAACCTGATTCTTTACAACACCTGCTCCATCCGCGATAAAGCCGAACAAAAGGTCTTCCACCGCCTCAACGACTACAAGGCGCTCTACAAGCAGGGCAAGCGCTTCGGCGTTCTCGGCTGCGTCGCGCAGCAGGAGGGCGAAAAGATCTTCGAGCGCGCCCCCTTCGTCTCGCTGGTCTCCGGTTCCGCCTCCTACCGCAAGCTGCCCGAGATGCTGGTGCGGCTGGAAAGCGGCGAAACCCGCATCACCGGACTCGACGATCGCCAGACCGAAGAGACCTTTGAGACGGATTTCACGGCACGACTCAACCCGTATCGCAGCTACATCACGATTATCGAGGGCTGCGACAAGTTCTGCGCCTACTGCGTGGTCCCCTATACCCGCGGCAAAGAGCGCAGTCGCGGCTCGGCCTCGGTCCTCGAGGAAGCCCGCCGCATTGCTGACATGGGGTATACCGAGATTCAGCTTCTCGGCCAGAACGTGAATAGCTACCGCGATCCCGAAGGGAATCGCAGTTTTGCGGAACTGCTGGCGGCGGTTGGTCAGGTCCCGGGCATTCGCCGCGTGCGCTTTACCACCAGCCACCCTCGAGACTTTACCCGCGATATTGTTGAGGCAATCGACGCCGTGCCCACCCTCTGTGACCATATTCACCTGCCGGTGCAATCCGGCTCGGCAAAGGTCCTCAAGCAGATGGCGCGCGAGTATACCCCGGAGTGGTACCTGGAGCGCATCTCCTGGATCAAGGCTGCGCGTCGGCAGATCTCGCTCTCCACCGACATCATCGTCGGATTCCCCGGTGAAACCCCCGACGACTTCATCCAGACGATGAACCTGCTGGCTGAAGTAGAATACGACTGCGTCTTTGCCTTCAAGTACTCGCCACGGCCCAATACACCAGCCCTGACCATGATCGACTCAATCCCAGAGATAGAGAAGTCTGCTCGGCTTCAAGCATTACTTGATCGTCAGCGCGAGATCCAAAGAGTTAATTACGCCAAGCATTTAGGGAAGACACTTGAAGTAATGGTCGAAGGTGTTAATCCAGCCAGGGGGCAGATTGCCGGCCGCAGCAGCCAGAATAAGCCGGTGAACTTTACCAGTTCTCATGGAATCGCCCCAGCCCCCGGCAGCTATCAGAACGTGCGAATCACGGCAACCCACCCGAACAGCCTGGTGGGTGAGGCAGTCTAGAGGTTTTCGCAGAGGAGGGGAATCATGGATATCGAAGTAAGAATTCGCGGTCTGATGATGGACCCATCGACGAACATGCCGATCGTCGTCCTCAAGGACGTAGCCTCGGATACGGTGATGCCGATCTGGGTGGGAATCTTCGAGGCAAATGCCATCGCCATCGAGATCGAGAAGGTATCCGCGCCGCGCCCCATGACGCATGACCTGACCCGAAACCTTATCCATTACTTAAATGCAGAGCTGGAAAAAGTTGTTATCAATGAACTTAAAGATAGTACATTTCTCGCAACGCTTTGGCTGCAGCAGAATGGGGAAAAGCTGACCATCGATGCAAGGCCTTCGGATGCTCTGGCTTTGGCTCTGCGCGCAGATTGCCCGATCTATGTGGCTGAAGAGGTGATGCAGAGCGCCAAACTGAGCGCCACTAACCCGGCGGATGGCCCAACGACTGAACAGTTGCGCGGCTGGCTTGAAGGGTTGAACGACGAAGACCTTGGCCGCTATAAGATGTAGTCAAGCCATTGATTCCAGAATACTTGAGCTGCCGCTTCGAGTGCAGGACAGTGCATCTGGCCGGCACGTCGCAGGTCAGATGCCTTGATATGCCGCGTGTGCAGCTCGTTCGTGTGCCCAACATACCATCGCTCAAGGCACGTGCGCGTCACCTCCGGGTGAAATTGCAGCGCCAGGCCATAGTCACCCAGTGTAAAGGCTTGATTCGCGTACATTTCCGTAGCGGCCAGATGTGTGGCGCCGGCGGGAAGATCAAATGTATCTCCATGCCAGTGAAAGAGTTGCAGGCCAGGTTGCAGAAGCGGCTTGAACCAGCCGGGCACATGCAGATCAGCAACAGGCTGTAGTGGCGCCCAGCCTATTTCTGCGCCGTGGCTGCCGGCATAGACCGCGGCTCCCAGCGCCGCTGCCATCAACTGAGCACCGAGGCAGATACCCAGCGTCGGCCGCCGTTGTTCTAGTCGCGACTTGATCCAGTGCATCTCCTCCTTGAGAAAGGGATACTCGTCCGTCTCGTAGACGCCGATCGGTCCGCCTAGTATCACTGCAAGTTCAGCCTCAGTAGAGCTTGCGCAGTCAAAACTGGAAGTGGCAGCATCGCGGTAGTCGATACGGAAGCCGCGTCGCTCCAGCACAGGTTGCAGGGAACCGAGGTCCTCAAAGGCAACGTGCTGCAAGATGGTGGCGCAGGGTGGGTGGCCAGGCATATTGAGATCATAGATTTATCGCGCTCAGATTTACTGTACAGAATATACGTTATCGGACATTAGATACAATTGGCCGTTGCTGAGCTACGATCATGTAAGAGGTCTATGAAAGCGCGCCGCTGGGTCACAATCGGTATCGAATGGACGGTGATTCTGCTTCTGGCGGTATTCCTGCAACGTCGCTTTTCACCTCAGCCGCCACAGCCTCCGACACGGGCGAATGCCCGCAGCTTTGTCCTCACAGGACTGGATGGCCGGCCCATCTCTCCTGACAGGTACGCGGGCAAGGCAATTCTGCTCAACTACTGGGCTCCCTGGTGCCCACCCTGCCGGGTTGAGATTCCCTGGCTCCAGAAGCTTCAGGCGGCAAACCGTGACAGCCTGGTCGTCGTGGGCGTCGTTGACGATTCCAGCGAGTACACTCATGCCGCCACCATGATGCGCCAGAAAGGTATCACCTACCTGCTCGCCCGGGACTCCCCGTCGCTTCAGCAAGCCTTCGGCGAGCCCCGGATGCTGCCCACCACCTTCTACCTCTCCCCCTCGTCTCATGTGGTCCATACGGTAACCGGCCTGGTCCCCGAGTCCATGATGCGCCGCTATACAGCAGACGCAATCGGCCAGAAGTAGCCGGCGCGCAGCGTAGATGCGTGCTCGGTTTTGCACATATCCCCGTCTCAAATCAGCGACCCCGGCCATGTACTATGAACGAGGATTGCTCATGACAGACAAGAAAAACCTCTCCCAGGAAATCCTTCTCCATCTAGCTGAAACCCTGAATATCCCCCTCCGCGGAATCGTTGCGGTCATCGAACTTCTGGACGACGGCGGTACGGTCCCCTTCATCGCTCGCTATCGCAAAGAAGCCACCGGCAACCTCGATGAGGTGCAAATTCGCGCCATCGAGGAGCAGTTGGCCTACTTCCGGGAACTTCTCGACCGCCGGGAGACGATCCTCGCCTCCATTGCCGAGCAAGGCAAGCTGACCGACGACCTGAAGACCCGGATCATGGCCACCCTGGACAAGAGTGAGTTGGAAGATCTCTATCTTCCCTACCGTCCGAAGCGGCGCACCAAAGCCACCATCGCCCGAGAAAAAGGCCTTGAGCCGCTGGCTACGTATCTATGGGCTCAGGAGCCCGGCGCCGAGCCACTGGCCACGCTGGCAGCCAGCTTCATCCATCAGGAACTGCAGGTGGCCACGGTGGAAGAGGCGCTGGAAGGCGCTCGCCATATTGTGGCCGAATGGATCAGCGAGGATGCGGACCTGCGCAAGGGGCTCCGCCAGCTTGTCTTCGACGAAGGCATTGTGATCAGCCGCAAGGTGACTGACGCCGTGGACGAGCAGGAAAAGTACAAGATGTACTACGACTACAAGGAGCCGGTGAAGACAATTCCCTCCCATCGCATGCTGGCCATCCGGCGAGGCGAGAGCGAGAACGTACTCTACTTCTTGATTGAAGTGGAGCCGGAGCGCGCGCTGGGCATCCTGCAGAGGCACGTCCTGCGGCAAGCGGGCGACTGGACGCCGCAACTCGAAATGGCCATCGATGATGCCTGGAAGCGCCTGCTGAACTCCTCAATTCAGGCCGAGGTCCGACTCGAATTAAAGCGCCGCTCTGATACCGAGGCCATCCAGGTATTCCGCGACAATCTCTATAACCTGCTGCTGGCGCCGCCCGCGGGCCCTCTTTCGGTTCTGGGCATCGACCCTGGCCTCCGCACCGGATGCAAAGTGGCGGTGGTGGATGAGACCGGCAAACTCCTGGCCCACGATGTGCTCTATCTGCACACCTCAAAGGGCGGGAACGCCGAGGCAGCACCGAAGCTTGAAGCGCTGCTACGCAAGCACAACGTGCGCGCCATCGCCATCGGCAACGGAACAGCCTCACGTGAAACCGACGCCTTCGTCCGCGGGTTCCTGCGCGACAAGGGCATCCAGGAGATCTTCTCCGTCACGGTAAGCGAGTCGGGCGCCAGCGTCTACTCCGCATCCGATATCGCGCGGCAGGAGTTCCCTGACCTCGACCTGACCGTGCGTGGCGCCATCTCCATTGCGCGCCGCCTGCAGGACCCGCTATCCGAGCTGGTCAAGGTCGATCCCAAGTCCATCGGTGTGGGCCAATATCAGCACGATGTGGACCAGCGCCAGCTTGCCGAGTCGCTCAACAGCGTGGTGGAGAGCTGCGTCAACCGTGTCGGCGTGGACCTCAACACCTCCTCCTGGACGCTGCTGCGCTATGTTGCCGGCATCTCGGAACGCACGGCCCTCAACATCGTCAGTTACCGCAACGAGCATGGCAGCTTCCGCTCACGCACACAGGTGCTGGAGGTTCCGGGCATCGGTCCCAAGACCTTCGAGCAGGCCGCCGGCTTTCTACGCATCCGCAACGGCGATAATCCTCTGGACATGACCGCCGTACACCCTGAGTCCTACCCGGTGGTGGAGCAGATTGCGCAGTCGCTCAATACGTCTGTGTCGGATATCATCCGCCAACCGCAGATGCTGGAGAAGGTGGATGCGAAGCTGCTTGCCGTGGGCGCCTACACGTTGCAGGACATTCTGGCCGAGTTGCGCAAGCCGGGGCGCGATCCGCGCGACAAGTTTGTGGCGCCGAGCTTCCACGAAGAAGTGCGCGAAATCAGCGACGTGCAGACGGGCATGGTGCTGGAGGGTGTGGTCACCAATGTGACCAAGTTTGGCGCATTCGTGGATATCGGCGTGCACCAGGACGGACTTGTTCACATCAGCGAGCTCTCCAACCGCTATATCAAGGATCCGAATGAAGCGGTGAAGACGGGGCAGATCGTCAAGGTAAAGGTCCTGAGTGTCGATACAAAGGCCAAGCGCATTGGCCTCTCCATCAAGGCGCTCATGGGCCCCAGCGGCCCGCGGCCGAATGCAGCCAGACCGGCTCCGCCACCCCCTGCCACCCTCGATGAAAAGCTGGCTGCACTCTCCAACAAGTGGCGCGTGCGTGTTTAGCCCTCTCTGGAGGCAGACGAAACAGGGAGCAATTCCCTGCTTCGTCTGCCATTCATCTGACTTCCCTCGCGCACCAACCTGTGCTTCAATGGAAGCGCCGCATTCCGCGAGGTGCTGCCATGCGCATCCTCATCGCTGCCCTGATCTGCCTCTTCGCTTTCCCACTCGCCGCTCAGCGTCACCAGCGCGATCCGCTCACAGACAAGCAGGCCCAGCAGATTGCCGAAGCTGGCATCGATCCCAACGCCCGCATCGGCCTCTACACCAAATTTCTGACGGATCGCGCGGAGGCCCTCAAGGCGCTGGCTGCGCGGACTCCATCTGCGGCCCGCGCCAAACGCCTCGACGGCGATCTGCAGGACTTTACCGCCCTGATGGACGAACTGGGCGACAACCTGGACAGCTACTCTGACCGTAAGGCTGACATCCGCAAGGCGCTCAAACCGCTGAATGAGGCCACTGCGCGCTGGATGCAGATTCTGCAGGCGCTGGCCGGGGAACCCGGCTTTGACCTTGCCCGGAAAGATGCAATTGAAAGCCTCGAGGATCTTACCGGCCAGGCCAAACGCATGCTTGCCGAGCAGACGCAGTACTTCAATGAGCACAAGGAGCAGCGCGGCCAGGATCGCTACGAGCCGCCATCCTGAGCACATACGCTGACGCTGCACCTGTTCCCAGCGCTTAAGGTTCCAGCAGAATCTTGCCTGTGGTCTTTCTTCCTTCCATGTCAATCTGCGCCTGCGCCGCCTTCTCCAGCGGGTACAGGTGCTCCATGCGCAGCTTGAGCTCTCCGCTGGCCACCCAGCCCAGCACCTCGCCTGAGCGCCATTCCAGTTCTGCGCGCGTGGCAACGTAGTGCCACAGTGTAGGCCGTGTTATGAAAAGCGATCCCTTGCTGCTGAGTTGAATCAGATCGAAAGGAGGCACCGGACCGCTGGATCCGCCAAACAGAGCCAGCAGACCCCGCGGACGCAGGCAGTTCAGACT
>DAIDGZ010000012.1 GCA_027452125.1 Acidobacteriaceae bacterium
GCCGGCGTGGAGCGCGGTGCAGTGGGCGTGGGACAAGCGCAATACGTACCGGCTGGCCAAGGAGCTTGGCATCCCGATCCCCGCTACGGTGTATCCCAGAGATGCGGCAGACCTGGGAGAGCTGGCTGCGGCCGCTCCGCCGTTTGTGCTGAAACCGGCGATCAAGGAGAACTTTCTCTACGCGACCAGGGCCAAGGCATGGCGAGCCGACGATCACGCGGAACTGCGCAAGCTGTATGCGGAGGCTGCGCAGGTGACAGGAAGCGGCGAAATCATGGTGCAGGAGATGATCCCCGGGGGAGGGTCACAGCAGTTTTCTTACTGCGCTTTCTTTCGCGAAGGAAAGACCGTGGGCAAGCTGGTGGCGCGGCGGCTGCGGCAGCATCCGCTGGAGTTTGGCCGGGCGAGCACGTACGTGGAGACAGTGGAGGAGCCCCTGCTGGAGGAGTATGCGGAGCGATTTTTGTGCGCGTGCGGCTACTACGGCCTGGTGGAAGTGGAGTTCAAGCTGGACCCGCGCGACGGGCAACACAAGCTGCTCGACGTGAACGCGAGGACCTGGGGCTATCACTCGATTGGGGCGGCCGCGGGGGTCGACTTCAGCTACATGCTCTACGCCGACCAGGTGGGTCTTCCGGTGGAAGAGCGCCGCGGGCGGGCAGGCGTGACCTGGATGCGAACGGCCACCGATTTACCTGCCGCGCTGGTAGCGATGCGCGCGGGCCAGTTGAGCATGGGGGACTACCTGCGCTCGCTGAAGCGCGTGAGCACCGAGGCGGTATTCCAGGCAGACGATCCGCTACCGGGATTGATGGAAGTGATGATGATTCCCTATCTCGCCGTCAAGCGCGGCTTCTGAACGCAAAAAAAACAGCGCCGTAGCCTGGTTACGGCGCTGTGCTCCTGGCTGGTTTAGTCTCCGTTGGGGGAAGGCGGCATCGATCGAATGTACGCAATCAACGCCTTCATGTCCGGTGCGTTCAGGTTGGTGAGAGGCATTCCGCCCTCCTGCATGCGAGTGGTGTGATGCCGCAAGAGCGTCTCCAGCACATTGGCGGGAAGCAGCGATGCGGTGCCGGCCAGCGGCGGAGCGGCGGCGGTTCCGTGCAGACCTCCCACGCCGTGGCAGCTTGAGCACGACATGCGCTGGAATATCTTCTGCCCTTTTTGCGCGAGCGGGGTGAGGGGCGGAGTGGGTACAGGAGCAGTCTGCGCCATCTGTCCTGGTTGAGGTGAGGGAGCGCCGGACACTGGACGCCCTGGCGTTGGTGCAGCCTTTCTGGCGACTGCGGCCGGCGGCGCCATCCCCGGCTGAAGGCTGTCAAGATACGCCACGAGCTGTTGCAGCGGCTGGCCCGTGAGCGTGACCGTCGGCATGCCGCCGGCCTTCATCTTTGCAGTCGGATGATGCAGCAGATCGGGAAGCTTGCTGCCCGGGAACTTTCTGGAGATACCGATGAGCGAGGGCGCAAACCGCGTTCCCTGCGCTGCGGTTCCATGGCATGCCGCGCAACCCTGCGAGAGGAACAGCGCACGGCCAGGGCTTGGAGCCAATGCCGCCGATGATGGAGCGGCCGCGGGCGCTGCCTGTGCGGTCGACCCCGCAATGGTGTTGGCCGCGGCAGCAGTTTGTTCCGCCGGCATGGGCGCCATATCCGGATACTGTACGCTGCCGCCACTGTTCTCCGCTTGAGACTGCTGTTGTTGTGTGGCCTGGGCCGGTTGTGCTCCAGCCTGCGTGGGCGGCCGCAGCGTGCGCAGATAGGCGATGATCGCGACGCGTTCCTGCGCGTTGTCAACAGACGGCATGCCTCCCGCGCGCATCTTGGGCGAAGGGGTGGCGAGCAGCTTGTCGAGTTCAGCGTTGGATTGATGCGCGATCAGCGGAGCAATCGCTGGTGCACGG
>DAIDGZ010000013.1 GCA_027452125.1 Acidobacteriaceae bacterium
CCGGCCAACCCTTTGCGGACAGCGTGATGGAGCGGTTGCAGGCCACGGTTCAAGTTGTCAAACGCAATGAACTGCATACGTTTGCCGTGCTACCCAAACGCTGGGTCGTGGAACGATCCTTCGCATGGCTGGAAAAATGCCTCAGGATGTGGAAGAACTGCGAACGAAAGTTGAATACCAGCTTGCAATTCGTTCATTTGGCTTTTCTCGTCCTGCTGCTCAAAAGATCGTAAACAGGCTCTAATCCTACAGTTGTAATTAAGTGACGAGGAGCAGGAGGGCTTGTTTTCGGTAGTGGAAAATCTGGGCGAGGAATTGATGCCGTCGTCGCCACTCAGACCAGTGCAGAAGATGATCCAGGCTGTGCCAGCCGCTGCACAGCACGATAGCGAGCAAATGCCGGATTTCCGGTACGCTGAGAGGGACCTGTCGCGGAGAAGTTTTTTTTCTCCTGCGCACTCAGCACCGTCAACACTGCCAAGGCCAGCATCGATAAGGTGATGTGTCGGTACCAGCCCTGCCAGTGCCGGACTTCGTAGTGGTCCAGGCCGCATTCGCTTTTGGCCATTTGGAAAGCGCTCTCCACCGCCCAGCGCCGTCCGGCAACCGCCACCAGCATCTTCAGGGTGCTTTTCTTCTTCGGTGCAAAGGTGAAATAGTAGGCATGCTCAGGCTTGGCCTCCAGACTGCGCCGCACCAGCAGAGCATGCTGCCAGCCTTGGCGCTCCGCCCAGGGCAGCAGGGCCCAGTCATAGAGCCTCTCTCCCTTGGCGCCGTGACCGGCCGATAGACGCTTCCAAGACCGCTTCGGCAATTGGCTGGCGATCTCATCGACACGGTGCTGGCGCAGGTCCGATCGCCACAGGCGTTGATCTGCGGCTACAGCCAGCACATAGGGCTGCCGACGCTCCTGGAGCCAGTGGCGCAATTTACCGTCATGGCCATACACTTCGTCCGCAGCTATCCAGCCGCAAGGCATCCCGGCCTCAAAGGCCCTCTCCAACATCTGCCGCCCTAACATCGGTTTGGTCGCAAATTCAATCTCATCCGGAATGCCGGCGGCCCGCCGGCGTGCGCCGTCTTCTGCCCAACTCCGGGGAAGATACAACTCGCGATCCAGCAGTACATATCCCCGCCGGCCGGCATAACAAAGAAATACCCCAACCTGGCTGTTTTCGATCCGACCCGCCGTGCCGCTGTACTGGCGCTGTACCCCGGCTGAATGGAGCCCCTTCTTCAGAAATCCGGTCTCATCCAAAACCAGAACCGCGTCCCGACTACCCAATTTTTCCTTCACATACTCACCCAGGCGTGTCCGCAGCAGGTCCGTGTCCCAACGCGCGCGGCCCAGCAAATACTGCATCCCGTAAGGCGATGCATCTCCGGCCCACTCCGCCACCTGCCAGCTATTCTTCCGCTCGCAGCCACTCAGCAGACCTTCCAGGTACGCCAGACTGCGCTCCCGCACCTCGGAGCGCGCAAAGACATCCCCCATCCGCTGATGCAACCGCACCAACTCGCCCTGCCACACTGGTATCGATGCTTTCATCGCTTCCGCGGAGAGTCTGCCCGAGCAACTTTAGCTTATCACTTATAGTTACAACTGTAGTACTAAGGCGAACTTCGCGGCAGCCAGCGGGAACGCCATGCTGTCCCCGATTGCGGTTTCACCTGCCAATGTAGTCACAGAGGTAGTGGTTGCCGCATTAATGGCAGGAGCAAGTGCCGTATTAAGTGGACCCTGGAGGCCTGGGGATGCGCCATCCGGTAAGGGAATCCCTAATAGTGGACCACCGGCTGCCCCCATCGGGTAAAGGTCGAACCCGCTCTTGCCGTTTTGGCCAGTGCTGGCATCGAATGCGTCTACGAATCCCGAGAATGTATTACCAAGCGCTGCATTCAGGAATGTGGAACCAAAACCGTGATAGTTGTCGAGACCTGTTATCCCGGCGATGCTGAACTGATTAGCAAATTGAGCGGCACAGTGGAGG
>DAIDGZ010000014.1 GCA_027452125.1 Acidobacteriaceae bacterium
CGCGGATCGTCGCGCCGCCCTTGCCGATCAGGTCGCGAATCTTGTCCGTGGGGATCATGACCGTCTCAATGCGGGGAGCATACTGCGAACGCTCCTGGCGAGGTCCGTCCTGCACGGCGTCCATCTTGTCCAGCAGGAAGAGCCGGCCACGCCGCGCCTGCTCCATCGCTTCCTGCAGGATCTGGCGCGTCAGGCCGCCAATCTTGATGTCCATCTGCAGCGCGGTGATACCCTTGCGGGTGCCGGCTACCTTGAAGTCCATATCGCCGTAGTGGTCTTCCGCGCCGGCAATGTCGGTCAGGATGGCGTAGTCGTCGCCTTCCTTCACCAGGCCCATCGCCACGCCGGCCACCGCGCCCTTCAGCGCAATGCCCGCATCAAACAGCGCCAGGCTGGCGCCGCAAACCGAGGCCATCGACGAAGATCCGTTCGACTCCAGAATGTCGGAGACCACCCGCATCGAGTAAGGCGTCTCATCCGGCAGCACTGCAGAGATCGCGCGCTCCGCCAACGCCCCGTGACCCACCTCGCGGCGGCCCACACCCGTCATGCGGCCTGTCTCGCCCACGCTGAACGGCGGGAAGTTGTAGTGCAGCATGAAGTTTTTCTTCTGCTCGCCCTCGTAGCTCTCCAGGCGCTGGCCGTCATCGGCCGTGCCCAGAGTCGCGGTCACCAGGGCCTGCGTCTCGCCGCGGGTAAACAGCGCCGATCCGTGGGTGCGGGGCAGCACGCCGGTCTCAATGCTGATCGCGCGAATCTCGTCAAAGGCACGGCGATCCGGACGAATGCGCTCCTTCGTCACCTGCTCCCGGAAGGTGCGCTCGCGCAGCAGTTCGTAGTAGTGGCTCAGCTTCTTCTTGGCATCCGGCTGATCCGCCGGCAGTTCCGCGGCCAGTTCGTCCTTGATCTGCTTCACCAGCGCGTAGCTCTCGGTCTTGGCGTGGGTCTTGGTGTCCAGCGCGTCCTTCAGCCGCTCGCCAATCTTGGCCTTCAGCTCGTTGTAGTAGGCCTCGTCAAACTCGGGAGCGTTAAACGCGCGCTTCGGCTTGCCCGCCTTGGCAACCAGCTCTTCTATGGCGGCCACGATCTTCTTGATCTCGGCATGCGCAAACTCGATCGCGCCGAGAATGGTCTCTTCGCTCTCTTCCTTCGCGCCGGACTCGATCATCACGATACCGTCCTTGTGACCCACCACCATGATGTTCACCGTCGAAGCAGCGCGCTCGGCATAGGTCGGGTTCACCACGAACTCACCCTCCACCCGGCCCACACGCACAGCAGCCACCGTGGCGCCAAAGGGAATGTCGGAGAGAGCCACAGCGGCAGCAGCGGCGTTGATCGCCACCACGTCGGGATCATTCTCCTTGTCCGCCGAGAAAACCAGCGCGATGATCTGCGTCTCGTTGCGGAATCCGTCGGGGAACAGCGGACGCAGCGGGCGATCGATCTGCCGCGAAGTCAGAATCTCCTTCTCGCTCGGCCGGCCCTCGCGCTTGATAAAGCCGCCGGGAATCCGTCCACCCGCGTAGGTGTACTCACGGTAATCCACCGTCAGGGGGAAGAAGTCGATGCCCTCCCGCGGATCGGGAGAGGCCACGGCGGTAGACAGGACTACGGTTTCGCCGGTGCTCACCAGCGCTGCGCCAGAGGCCTGCTTGGCCATGCGGCCGGTCTCAAAAACCAACCGCTTGCCGCCGGCAAGCTCGACGGCTACTTCATGCTTGGTAGACATAGGTGTCCTCGTTTCGTTGTGTTCGCTTGGGAAACTTGTGCGGAGAGCGCGCAGCAGAATGCCGCATGGCGCTGGGCCTTGGCCGCAGCATGCATTCCAATGCGGTGTGCGCGTGGGATGGGAAAGCGTGACCTTGCGGCGCGCACAGAACAAACCGCCAGGGCTTGGCGCAAGCGACAGCTATGCGCAAGCCCTGGCGGCGTTTCATTTGCGCCAGGTGCACCTTGGCCCCAGACTTCAATTGCATGAGGGGCCTGGACCAGTCTCCGGTCTGGGCGCTTCCGGGTCAACTTTTGCTTTCTGATTACTTGCGGATACCGAGCTTGCCGATCACGTCGCGATAGCGATCGGAATCGTGCGTCTTCAGGTAATCCAGCAGGCGGCGGCGCTTGCTGACCAGCATCAAAAGACCGCGACGGGAAGCGTGGTCCTTCTTGTGGGTCTTGAAGTGTTCGGTCAGCTCGCCAATCCGCTCGCTCAGAATCGCGATCTGGACCTCGGGTGAGCCGGTGTCCGAGTCGTGGGTGCGGAAGCGTTCAATCAGTTCGGTTTTCTTAGCAGTCGCCAGCACGGCGTAACGTACTCCTCTTCTCTCAGTTCCACTCTCAAGTGTCTATTGTGAGATTACCATGAATCGCCCGGGCACGAAAGCCCGCGCCACTCACGAAACCCCACACAATCAACGCGCTTTCCCTCAATAAACTCGGGGGACATGCACATCTCCATTGTATGCGCGCGGCCCCGGAGTTGCTACGAGCCCGCCTGAAGCCAGTAGTTTGCCCGCGCAATGATGCGCGCGCCATAGTCCTGCGCCAGCCGCACCCGGATGGTATGCAGGCCGGGCGTCGGATTCGACGGACTGAAGGTGATCAGATACCGGTTGCGCATGTGTTTGGCCGCGTCCACCACCCGCTGCTCAAAGCGCTTGTCCCCCGTAAACGTCGTGTACTCGCCGCCGCTCATCTCGGCAATCTCCTTGGCCACATTCTTCTTGAAGGCCTTCACCGCCATCACCAGCGTCGACACAATGTTCATCGTCCGGTCGTCGCCGTTGTCCTTCACGTCGTGCAGAAACTCGGCGCCCGAAGGGGAAAACGATACGCTCAGCACCAGCACATCCGAGGCGCCAATCTGCTTGACCAGTTGCACCGGCTTCACGTGCTTGCTGCCGTGGTCGCGCCGCTCGCTGATCAACAGCAGAACCCGCCGGTACTCCTTCGGCTGCTCGCTCAGCAGGCTCACCGCATAGCTCACCGTATCCAGAATCGCCGCCCCGCCATCCCCGGGCTGCAGGTTCTGGAGCGCCGCATTCACCGGCGCTTCCGCATGGGAAAAATCGCACAGCAGGTGCTGCGTGGAATCAAACCCTACCAGCGCCACCTGACTCCGTGGATCGGCCAGAAACAGATCGAGCAGCGGCCCCATCTTCGCCAGCTTGTCAAACTCCAGCACGCTGGCCCCGCCCTGCTCCACCGCAACCACCAGCGCCACCGGTGCCGTGTCCATCTCCTGCTGCACGCGGATCTTCTGCGCAACTCCGTCGTCTTCCAGCACAAAATCGCTCGGCTTCAACCCGTACAGAATGCCGCCATCGCGCCGCTCCACCAGTGTGGGCACAAGCACTTCGGTCGTTGTCACGCTCAGGGTAGCCCCGGAGGTCTGCGCGCTCGGCGGCGCCGCCGGCGGTTCAATGGGCGGCAACTGCGAGGTTGCAGCCTTCTGCGCCACTGCGAAGGTTGCTGAAAAAAGCAGCAGAACCGCCGCGCCCCCCAACCCCGACAAGATCCTTCTCATGCGTCCAAACACCCCGTAGCAGTCAGGAGAAATCAAGAGGGCACGACACGGCCAGGCAATATCAGCCGCAGGCTCCTACATCCGCCGATGCGCCTCGCGGTCAATCTCCCCGGTCCATAGCAGAAAATGCCACAGCTCGCCGCGCGTGCGCCACACAAAGCCCAGCACATCCCTCGCCGTCAGCGTCTCCGCATGCATCCCGGAGTACGTCTCAACACGCCAGCGCAGATAGGGGCTCTGCCAGGGCCGAAGACGATGGCCACGTGTCGCATTCCAGAGAAATCGCAGGGGAGCAAGCATCCAGATTCCTTGTCCCGAGTATACAGCGTGCAGAAAATGCCCCGCGCGTCGCTGTCTGCCCTCCTATTGCAGCTTGCTGAACAGGCTGTTCGAGGCCGACTCCAGTTGCACAATCACATTCTCCAGAGCCGTCTGCTGTGACTCCGCCAGCGCCAGTTGCGTGGAGACCTGCGCCACGTCCGCCTGCATCAGGTTGGTCTGCGCGGCAGTCAATTGCGTCTGCTGGCTACTCACATCGCCCGAGGCCGCCGTAAGCCGGTTGATGGCGTTATCCACCGTCACCCGCTGCTGCGACACAAAGTTCAATGCCGTATTCAGCGCCTGGGTATCGCTCACCGCTCGCGCCGTGTCCACCGTGCCGCTCGCGTAATCGGCCACGAGATTGTTCAGTGCCGCAAACACACTCTTGCTCCCGCCGCCCAGAAAGATCTGGTCGCCCGGCACATTCAGCTGAATCCGCTGCCCGTTCGGCATGGAGAGATAATTCACATCCGCATCGCCGTTATAGGTGGTCACCGCCGGCGATGTCGCGGAATCGGTCGTGAACGGCTGCGTGGAGGTCTGCCCGCCGGCAAAGATGTACTGCCCCTGGTAGCTGCTGTTGGCCAGCGACTGCACCTCGTTCAGAATCCCCGCAATCTGGCTGGAGATGGACTTCACGTTGTCCGCGTTCATCGTGCCGTTGTTGGCGCTCGTGGCCAGTGAGATCGCCTGCGTCAGTTGCGTCACCACGCTGCCCAGCGCTGAGTCCGCCACCTGCAACCTTCCCTGCACCAGGCTGGCGCTCTGCGTAAACGTGTCGTCGCGGCGAATCTGATCCAGCAGCAGCACATTTTCTCCCGCTGCCAGCGGATCCTGGCTCAGACTGGTCACGCGCACGCCGCTCGATAGTTCCGAGGTCAGCTGCTGCTGTGTAGCCTGCACCTGGTTCAGTGAATCCGCCAGGTTCGAAACATAATTGGGATTGACGCGCATCGTTGCTCTCCGCTCCGCACAACCCAGGCGCCGCGCCGCTTCACCCTACGAAACCGACGTCTGCACACCCATATTCAACGCCGAGGCCATCAAAGTATTCAGAATGGCAAACACCTGCGAGGCCGCCTGATAACTGCGCTCCATCAGCGTCAGCGACGAAGCCTCGTCATTCAGATTCACGCTGGAAAGTGCGCTGCGCTGCGTCTGCAACTGCGTCACGGACGCACTCTGCGCCGTGTTTTCCGTCTGCACCGCCAGCACCGTCGCGCCCAGCGCGGTCACAAAGTTCGAGTAGAAGTTGGTCGGCGTCTGTCCGTTCACAATCCCCGCCGATGCCAGATTCGCCATGCCCGTCGCATTCGAGTTGTCGCCGGTCCCCTGCCCCGAGGCAGCCGCCGCAATATGGCTCGGATCCGTCATCACCACGCTCATCGCCTTGGCGCTGCCCGCCGCCTGCGCCGGCGCGGCAAAGATATCCCCGGCGTTCACACTGTCCCCCGCCATATCCGTTCCGGCATTGTTGAGCGCATTCACCTGCGTCGAGATCCCATAGGCCAGTTGGTCCAGCGCCTGCAGCACCGTCGGAATGTCCATATCGCGCGCCGTCAGGTACCCGCCCAGCGATCCGCCCCCGTCCCGCAACGCGGCGGTTACATTCGCCGTGCCCACATAAAAGTTCGTCACCCCGTTGACTACGCCGGTCGTCAGCGGAACGCTGCTGCCCTCTGACACCAGCAGTTGCCCCGCAGCGGTGGTAACCGACAGCCCATTGTTCTCCGTCGTCACCTGGTTCACCCCGATCAGCTGCGAGAGCTGGCTCAGCTCCTGCTGCCGCTGATCCTCCAGCGTCCCCGCATCCGTCCCCGGCGCCATCGACTGGATCTGCACGTTCAGCTTGGCAATCGCGCTGGTCAGCGCATTCACCTGACCCGCCACCCCGGCCGCCTCCTCATCCAGCGAGGCCTGCTGCGCCTGCAAACTCACCGCCGCATTCGACACATCCCCCGCCAGTGCCCCTGCCGTTGAAAGCACCTGCTCGCGCAGCGCATTGTCCGTGGGATTCGCCTCCAGCGAAGAAAACGAGCTGAAGAAGCTCGTAATGTCGTTGCCGATGCTCCCTGCCGCCGAGTTCGACGTACCCGTCTCCGGCGTAAACAGTGCCTGCATCAGGTTCAGCGCGGCCAGTCGCGTGCCGCTGGCTGAGGCCATCTGCTGCTGCTGATTCAGGCGCGCCTCCAGCACCCGGTCGCGCACTGAGGTCGCGCCTGCCGCGCTCACCCCGGCGCCATACGCCATGCCCCCAATCGTCACGGGATCGTTCTCGCTGAAGTTTGGCGTCTGCCGTGTATACCCCGTGGTGTTGGCGTTGGCCACATTGTTGGCCACCACATCCAGCGCCGCCTGGTCGGCGTTCAGCGCCTGCGACATCACATGGAAGGCCGCGCTAATCGTTCCCATGGCCTCTCACCGCTCCCCCGTGCCCAGACTCCACTGCGTGCCCGTACTCCAGCCGTTCCGCGCGCAGCTCCTCCAGACGCCGCAACACATTCGCATTCGACCGCGTCGCCTCCAGCACCCGCGCAAATACCGCCATCTCTCCCGCCGCATCCTGCGCCTGCCGCACCAGCTCCGCGCGATCCGCAATCGCACTCCAGCGGCCATCCCGATTCAGCGCCTCGCAGCACAGAGCCATCTCCTCCAGGCGTCCCACCTCCAGCCGCGCCAGCGCGTGCGTCGCCTCCGCCACCAGTTGCCTCAGCTCAGTCTGCTGCTCTGTCTCCACGCGCGATCCCTTCCTCCCTCATCCCGCGGCGGATGCACTCCACCCTCCGCCGCCTGCACCCTAGTGCGCGCCGCCCAGCATCGCATCCACCAGGCTTGTGGCCACGGCCTGCGCCGGCACCTGATACGCGCCCATCGCCAGCGCCTGTTGCACCTGCGCCACCTTCTCCATGCGCACGCCGCCGTCCGCGGTGCCCTGCGCCATCTCGCTCGCCGCACTGCTCAACGTCGCCAGGTCGCTCCCCAGCCCGCTCGTCTGCGGCGGTGCGCCGCTCTTCCCTGCCTGCGCGGCCGCCGCCGGAGTCGATCCCACCCCCAGCAAAGATCGCAACCCTTCCATATTGCTCCGAATATCCATCTGCACACCTCCTTGTCCTTGCTCATCGGCAGCCCAGCCAATCACTCCAGTCATTCGGCTGTATTTTTTTGTGACAGCGGTTGAGCATTCCCTGTCCTGCCCAAAACCGCCTGTTCCGTACCGGAATGGGAGAGACTCTGCACAATCCTGTCGGCAATCCCGAAGCCTCCGTGCAGGCTCAGCGCCTGCCCCAGCGCCTCCGCCGCAAACTCACCCAGCGCTCCTCCCGAACCCGATCCCGACCCCGCATCCTGCTCACTCTCCTCACCGGTCAGCTCCTTCCTCTCCGTCATCGGCTTCAGCAACTCCTTCATCATCAACGCTTCAAACGCATGCGCGGCATGCATCAGCCGCGGCGAGGCCGCACCGCCCTCCGTCTTCCCCTCCATCCCCATAGCCCCCACGCGCATCTCTATCCTCTCCTCCGCGCTCAGTCCCTGCCGCTAAATCACCTGTAGATCCGCCTCCAGCGCACCGGCCTCCTTCATCGCCTGCAAAATCGAGATCACATCCCGCGCTCCGGCCCCGGTTCGCTGCAACTCCTGCACCAGGTCCTCCACCGTCGCGCCCTCTTTCAGGTCAATCTCGTTCACCGGCTTGTCCTGCGCCTGGACACCCGTCTGCCGCACCACCTGCGTGGTTCCCGCCGAAAACGGCCCCGGCTGCGACACCTGCACCTGCGACACCACGTTCACGCTCAGCCCGCCATGCAGAATCGACACCGGCTGCAGCCGCACCGTGCCGCCAATCACCACCGTCCCCGTGCGCTCGTCCACCACCACCCGCGCCCGCGGATACACCTCCACCTGCACCTGCTCCACCTTGTCGATCAGCGCCGCCACATCCTCGTCCGGCTGCGCGGCAATCTCCACCCGCCGGCTGTCCACCGCCCGTGCCCGCGCGCCCTCCAGCGTCCTGTCGATGGCCACCGCCATCCGCTCCGCCGTATGAAAATCCGCGTTATTCAGCAGCACCGTCACCGTATGCATCTGTTTCAGGCTGAAGGGCACCGCCCGCTCCACCAGCGCCCCTGCGGGAATCCGCGCCGTCGTCGGATGATTCATCTGGCGGCTGTTGCCTCCAGCGGCGGCCAGGTAGCCCCCCAGCACCAGCGCCCCCTGCGCCTGCGCGTAGATCTGCCCATCCGGCCCGTACAGCGGCGTCATCAGCAGAATCCCCCCCTCCAGCGATCGCGCATCCCCCGCCGACGATACCGTCACGTCAATCTTGAATCCCGGCTGGCTGAACGGCGGCATCGTCGCCACCACAAACACCCCGGCCATGTTCTTCACCTGCATGTTCATGGCGCTGTTGGCCCCGGTCTGCGGCACCGTGATCCCCATCCGCTCCAGCACGGAGAGCAGCGTCTGCGCCGGAAACACCGTCTGCGAGCTGTCCCCCGTGCCCCGCAGTCCCACCACCAGCCCATAGCCCACAAGCTGGTTGTCCCGTATCCCCTCTATCGTGGACACATCCTTCACCCGGGCCATCTGTCCCGCAACCGCCTCCGGCGCCGGCCCCGCGGTCTTCTCCACCGCCTGCCCGGGAGCGCTCATCGCCGCCAGCTCCAGCGCCGCCGCCAGCGAAATGACCAGCGCCATCCAGTTCCAGAGCGCACTCCCAGTCATCCGTATTCTGTTCGTGTCTCTCATGCCCTCTGCCCGCACTCCGCCGCCTAAAACACCACCAGCCGCTGCAACAGCCGCACCAGCGGATTCTGCCGGTACGTGGAGTCATTCACGATTCCCTTGCCCGTAACCTCCAGCTCCAGATCCGTCATCGCCGTCGAAAGCACCTGGTTCTGCGCGCTCACATCCTCCGGCCGCACCAGCCCGCGCAACCGGATCAGTTGCGTCTGCTGCGAAAACGTCAGTTGCCGCGTCGCCTGCACCACCAGCATCCCGTTCGGCAGCACGTCCACCACCTCTGCGCCAAAGGTCGTCACCAGGCTGGAGTTCGTGGTGCTCGCCCCCTGCGCCGTCAGCCCCGAGGCGGCATTCATCCCCGCCAGGTTCTGCAGATTGTTCGCCGCCTTCAGCGCGCCAAACAGCGCCGTCAGCCCCGAGCTTGCATTCGAGCTGCGCGCATTCTTCACCTGCCCGTCCGCCGAAGCCGCCAGGCTCTCCGTCACCACAATCGACACCACATCATGCAGCCGCACCGCCTTGGCATCCGTCCCCAGCCGCACCAGCCGGCCCTCCGGCGTCCAGATCGATCCCGGCTCGCGCACCTCCGCCGCCTGCTGCGCGCGCACCCGCGCAACATACGAGGCCAGCGCCGTCTCCGGCGGCGTCAACTTGCCCGTCTCCACAGGCTTCTTCTTCCGCGCTCCCGCACACAAGGGCAACGCCATCAACCCGCAAAGCCCCAGGCATGCCGTCCGTGCAGCAATCCCTCTCATCGCCCCACCTCAAACTCTGCGGCCAGTGCCGCCCGCCCTGCGCCCAGCGCCACCGCTCGCACCACATGTCCGCCCAGCGCCAGCCGCGCGGCAAACGGTGCTCCCGCCAGCGCCGGTCCCAGCGCCACCGCCTCCAGCCGCGCCTCCACCACCGCCGTGCTCTCCTCCACCACCACGCGATCCCCCGCGCGAATCACCGGACGCAGGGCATCCTCCGCCGGAGCCCTCCCGGCCTGCCCGCCTGGCAATCCCGCCACATAGACCAGCACTCCCGGTCCCGCCGGATGGCCGGGATCACGCAGCAGCAGCCATCGTCCCCCCGCGGCCGGATCAGCGATCGCGCGCATCACCTGGCCCGCGGGCAGCGGCGGAGAGGCGCTCCGTGCCATGCCTGCAACCCGCACACTCTGCCCGGCTCCCTGCGCGCCGCTCCGGCCCGCAAAGACCAGGACCATCGCCATCCCCGCGCACGCAATCGATCCCCAGCTCTTCATCTCTCCCCGCCACGCAATCCGTTGCCCCGATGCCGCCGCGCTGCCCCACGGCGCTCGCCCTCAATGCGTCATGTTGTTCACTTGCGAGTACATGTCGTCCGCCGCCTTGATCACCTTGGTGTTCGACTCGTAGGCGCGCTGCGCCAGCACCATCTGCACAAACTCCGTCACCACGTCCACATTCGAGTTCTCCAGATACCCCTGCTGCAGCGTTCCCAGCCCTTCCGTGCCGCCCGGATTCCCCAGCACCGGATCGCCCGAGCTCAGCGTGGCCTGCAACAGATTCGATCCCATGCTCTCCAGCCCGCCGGGATTGGGAAACGTCGCCAGTTGCAGTTGACCCAGTTGCGAGGGGTTCTGCTGCCCCGGCAGCGTTGCGTTCACCACCCCGTACTGCGTGATGGTCACCGCGGTCGCGTTCGGCGGAATCGTGATCGTCGGAATCACCGGATCGCCATCCGTGGTCACAATCGTCCCCTGGTTGTTCAAGTGAAACTGCCCCGCGCGGGTATACGCGATCGTGCCGTCCGGCCGCTGCACCTGGAAAAACCCCGTCCCCTCAATTGCCACATCCAGCGGATTGTCCGTCTCGTTCAGCGATCCCTGCGTGTTGATCACCTCGGTCGCCGCGGATTTCGTGCCCAGGCCAATCTGCAGCCCAGCCGACACGGTGGACTGGCTCTGCGCCGCACCCGGCGTCACCAGGTTCTGGTAGATCATGTCCTGAAACTGCAAGCGCAGCTGACGGAATCCCGTGGTCGACGAGTTCGCCAGATTGTTGGCGATCGTGTCCAGGTTCATCTGCTGGGCGCTCATCCCGCTCGCCGCCGTATATAACGCTCGAATCATCGCTTCTCCTTCCGCCTCTCCTCCCTGCGGCTCCCCGCACGGCGCGCCGTTACACGCGCGGCAGATCCTCGCAGGCAAACTTGTTGAACTCGGTGTGAAACACCGTCAGCGCCCGCTGCATCATCTCCGCCTGGCGCTGCATCACGATCAGGTCCAGCGAACCCTGCACCACATCCTCATTGGCGGATTCCAATGCCCCCTGGTGCACCGCCGAGCCGCTCGCAAGATTCGCTGGAACGCCCTGCGGCGCCACGTAGCGATTGGCCCCCTCCGGCGTCAGTTGTGTGCCCGTGGGAAAGGTGAAGACGCCTACCGTGGCCACGGCGCCGCCCGCCACCGACACCACGCCATCCGCGCCAACCGTCACCTCGCCGGGCGGAATCGGAATCGGCTTGCCCTGCGCCGACAGCACCGGCTCGCCCGCCTGCGTCACCAGTTGGCCATTCTCCGCGCGCAGAAAACTCCCGTCGCGCGTATAGCGCACGCCGTTGGCGGTCTGGATGGCAAAAAAACCCTGCCCTTCAATCGCCAGGTCCAGCGGGTTCCCGGTCTTCTGCAGCGCGCCCTGCGCCAGGCTCAGCCGGTCCCCGCCCAGCAGGCCATAGTCATTCACCGTCTGCCCCAGCTGCGAGTCCGCCGCCCCCGGCCCCAGCAGAACCGAACGGAAGTACTCCCGCTCCGCGCGGTAGCCCGGCGTCTGCGCATTGGCCAGATTCGACGCCGCTGTGTCCAGTGCCTGCGTCCGCGCCACCAGGCCAGTCATCGCCGCATAGTATCCGCTGTCCATGCAATGCCCCCTGACAGGAGATACCCCCTGCAGAAGGTGTGCCGAAAGGAAGCAGAAGAGATTAGAGAGGGATCATGGAAGGAGGGAGAGGCCGTGCCTCTTCGTCAGCAAAGGCGGCGCAGCCCCGGCTGTCACCCCCGTGGGTGCAACGCCGAGAACCGCGCCGCCTTCGTTTGTGCGTCCTCTGCGCCTCGCCTATTGCAGGCCGTCGCAGACGATCGTCACTTCAAAACTCGCGCCGTCAAACCGATACGCATGCCGCAGTTGAAACTCCGGCGCCTGCACGTGCAGCTTGTAGTCCCGCCCGGTGATCACCGCCGGCACCGACAAGCCGCAGTGGGCCGCCAGCTCCGGCACCTTGCCCTTCCACGCCCCGGCCAGAATGTTGCAGATCTCCCCCATCGCATCCTTCACCGTGTCGTCGATCTCGGCAAACTCCATCCCCGTCATCTGCGCCGCAATCTTCAGCGAGGCCTGTCCGCCGCAGGTGAACACGCACGCCCCGCTCAGCAGTCCGCCAAATCCCACCACCGCCGTCACCGAATCCGCTTCGCGCGCCGGCTCCTCCGTGGCGCGCCGGCACTCCGCCCCCAGCATCAGGCGAAAGACCTCATCCACGCTCTCTTCCAGGTGTTTCGGATCGGAGACCTGCCCCACTGACTCCCGCAGCGATATCGCCATCCTTCTCTCCCTCTCCTCCGCGCCGCGCATCCGCCCTCGCGCATTCGCGGCGGAACGCACCCCGTTCAACAGCATGCCCCGCTCCTTGTCAGGCCGCGCCCAGCAGCGGCAATACCCGCTCCTTCACCTGCTCCGGCGTAAAAGGCTTGCGGATATATCCGCGCGCCCCCGCCTGGATCGCCTGCTTCACGTGCTCCTCGCTCGACTCCGTCGTGATCATCACCACCGGCACCCCCGGCGCCAGGGACTGCGCCCGGATCTGCCGCAGAAACTCCAGCCCATCCATCGACGGCATATTGATGTCGGAGAGAATCAGGTCCACCGGCTTGGCCTTCAGCAGCTCCAGCCCCTCGCTACCGCTGCCCGCCTCGTGCACCACCAGCGGGTCCAGCCCCGCCTGGCGCAGCGCCCGCTCCACAATCTTCCGCATCACCGCGGAATCGTCCACGATCAGCGTGCGAATCTCTTGCATGCCCCACTCCTTGCCCGGTCTATCGGCTGCCTCGCCCGTTGCATGAGCCAACTCCCATGCGCCCGCGCAACCGGTCTTCCTCAGCGGATGCCCATGAGCCCAATCACATCGCGCGTCGCATCCGGCTCCGCCAGCATGCCGCCCTGCGCCCGCGTGCTCATGCGCAGCCACAGGCAGTCATGCACCCGCACCAGCCGCGCCGCCACCGGCCTCGTCTTCTCCAGCGCCCGGGCAAAGGCCCGCGCCAGCGCCGCCTCTGAGGCGGCCTCAATCAGCTCCACATGCGGAAAGCGCGCCGCCAGCATGCGCTGGTGCGCCGGCCCAAACTGCGCTCCGCACACCACCCCGCACTCCACGCGCATCCCCGTCATGCGCTCCACCGCCAGGGCCAGCACTGGGTCCAGCCGGTCCGCGAACCCCAGGTACAGCACCCGGCCCGCGGCCACCCGCAACGGCAGCGCGCCATAGGCATCCAGAAACAGCCGCGGCACCAGAGCCGTCAGCGCCTCCGCATCGTGATACTCCAGGCCCAGCACCGGACAGCTCCACTGCAATCCCAGCGCCCGGGTCATCAGCTCTTCGCTGATCCCGTGCAGGCGCATCAGCCACTGTCCCAGCCGTCCGCCCCCCGCCGTCCGCTGCGCCTCCAGCGCCTGCCGCAGTTGCGCCGCGGTGATCCATCCCTGCTCCATCATCAGCAGGCCCAGCGGCACGCGATGCCGGTGCGTCTCCCGCACCGGGCCGCGCGCCTCCATCTCCCTGCGCAGCGCCGTCCGCACCAGCTCCTCCGTGCACCCCGGCGAGCAGCTCCATCCCCCCTCCAGGATCGGGCCCGAGCGGCTGCGCCACAACCGCAGCCAGCCCGTCGAGCAGTGTGGATTGGCGCATGTCTCAAAGAGCCCTGCGCGACGGTCCGCCAGCGGAGACTCCTGCGCCGTCCAAGACCTCTCCCCGCCAGCCCGTTGCCGCAGCGCCGCTTCGGACGCCGGCAGGTCCGGCCTGCGCATCCCTAAAAGAGGCATCGGATACTCTCCAGCCGCCGCCGGGGCTCGGCCACCTCGGTCACCCGCAGCCCGAAGTTGCCATTCACCAGCACCACCTCGCCGCGAGCCACGATCTTGTCGCCCACAATCAGGTCCACCGGGTCCGCCACATGCCGATCCAGTTGCACCACGTCGCCCGGCCCCAGTTCCAGAATCTCGCTCAGCGGCATCTCCCGGCTGCCAAAGCGCAGCGAGGCCTCCAGCTCCACATCCAGAATCAGCGCCAGCCCCGGATTCAGCGCCGCCGGAGCCGCTTCCGTCGCTGCCGGCGTCCCCGGCCTCGTCGGCGGACGGCTCGCCATCCGCTCCCGCATCTCGTCGGCAATCAGGATCGGCCACGCCCGTTCCCCGGCCTTCAACGCAAACCCGGCGTTCGGATCGCTCTGCGGCGTGGCCTGCATAAAGCTCTCCACGCGGCACTTCTTGCCCTCCCGCGCCAGCAGATCGCCAGCCGCCGCATCCACCGTCTCCCGCAGCAGCTCTCCCCACGCCGCCCGCTGGTTCACTCCCTCGCCCAGCAGCGGCAGCTCCAGGAGCCCCGCATCCAGCATCACCGTGAACCGCCCCTCTTCGTCCCCGCTCAGCACGGCGGCATACGCCACCGCTCCCTCCGGTGCCGGCTTCAACGCGTCCGCCGCCAGCTCCGGCTCCCCCGCCAGCGCCTGCGCAAACAGCTCCACCGCCACCCGCGTCCAGCTCTCCAGAAAACTCATTCCGCCTCCTCGCCCAGCATGCGTTCAATCCGGGCGCCGCGGTGCGGTCCCTGCCGGACGGCGCGCGCCGCGCCAATCGTCTGCCCGCCCACGCGCAGGATGGGCATCGCATTGCCCGCCACCTCCAGGCGCAGCACCGCCCCCGCCTCCAGATTCTCCAGAGCACTGGCCGCCACCCGCACCGTCGGCAGTTGCAGCGAACTGCCAAAGCGAATCCGCCGCGCCGAGGCCTCAATCCGCGCCCGCGCTTCTCCGGCGTGCCGCCGCCTCCGCCCCCAGTCCGAGGTCAGCCGCCGCAGAATCGTGTTCGACACCACCGCCGGAAACGCCAGGTTCAGCAGCCCCGAGCTGTGCGGCATGCGAATCTCGAAGCTCAGGCACAGCGTCTTCTCCGTCACCGGCATGATCCGCGCCACCTGGGTCTGCATCTGGCGCCGCTCAAAGTTGAAGCTCAGCCCCACCGGCTGCCACGCCGCCGTCAGCTCGCGGCAGATAATCTCCACCACGCTGCCCAGAATCGACTCCTCGATGTCCGTCAGCTCGCGCAGCGGCCCATCCTTGCCGTCGCCGCCCAGCAGCAGATCCACAATCGGCGGGGCCAGCGCCAGATCCAGTTGCAGCACGCTCAGCGCCCCCAGCGGCTCCAGACGCACTGACGCCACATAGCTGATCTCCGGAATCCGCAGCAGAAACTCGTTGAACTGGATCTGCTCCGCCGACACCAGGTTCACCTGAAACCGCGTCCGCAGCCACGCCGCCAGATTGTGCGTCAGGTTGCGCGCAAACAGGTCGTTCAGCATGCTGATGGCGCGCAGTTGATCGGTGGAGATCTGTCCCGCCGAGGAAAAGTTGTACGGCACCACGCGCGCCCGCACCTCGGCCCGCTCCGCCTCCGGCGCCGCCGTCCGCGCTGCCTCAAACAGCGCATCGATCTCGTCCTGCTTCAGCGTCTTTTCCATGGCCGCCTACCTTCTCTGCGCTCCCGCGGCCATCGCTCCCGTTAGCTCTCGCGGGCGCTCGCTGCGCGGCGCCGGCTTCTTCGCCGGCCGGCGCTCAAACGCGCCCTTCCCCGCCAAATCCCGCAGCGCGGCCCGCAGATGCACCACCGCCGAGGCATGCACCTGCGACACCCGCGACTCCACCACCCCCAGCGCCAGGCCGATCTCGCGCATCGTCATCTCTTCGTAGTAGTAGAGCGTCATCACCAGCCGCTCGCGCTCCGGCAGCTCCGTGATCGCCTCCGCCAGCCGCTCTTCCAGTTCCCCGCGCAGGCAGCGAAACAGCGGATCTTCGTCCGGCCGCCCCGGCACATACGCCAGTTCCTCTTCCCCGGAGTCCTCGTTGCGCTCGGCGTGCAGTGTGCCAATCTCCAGACCCTTCAGGTCGCCCAGCAGCACCTGGTACTCCTCCAGCCCGAGCCCCATCTCCATAGCCACCTCGGCCTCGCCCGGCGCCCGCCCCAGCCGCGCCGTCAGCACCCGGATCACCTCTTCAATCGCCCGCCCCTTCCTCCGCAGCTCCCGCGGACTCCAGTCCAGCGAACGCAGACTGTCCAGAATCGCTCCCCGGATGCGGAACTGCGCATAGCTGCGAAACTGCACCTTCTTCCCCGGATCGAACTTGGAAAAGGCGTCCATCAGCCCCACCACTCCCGCCGAAACCAGGTCCTCCAGGTCCACATGCTGCGGCAGCCGCTCATGAATCCGGCGCGCCAGAAAACGCACGATCGGCAGATGCTCCAGCAGCACCCGCTCCTGCTCCCCCGTCAGCCCCGTCTCCGCGGGAGGCGCCGGCGGATACCCCGCCTGCACGCCGCCCCGCCCCCTGCCTCGACCGTCTTCCCTGAGCACCGCTTCGCTTGCCATGGCCTCTTCCCCTGCTGGTCTTCCGGCTCGCGCCCCCACGCCGCCGCGCTAGCGCACCGTCCCCACCGGCCGCAGCCGTATCTCGGGCGGAATCTCCCCCGCGGCCACCACCGCCATGCGGGGCAGCACCGGCTCCAGCCAGCGCCGGACGTAATACCGGGCCGGACTGGGACACAGAAGCACGGGGTAGGCCACTGAAACCCCGGCGCCGATAAGTTGTCTCAAAGAATCGAGCAGACGCCGCACCACCGGGGTTCCCGGAGCCGTGGCCGTCAGCAGCCGCTGGCCCGTCTCCGGCGCCAGCGTCGACAGAATCTCTTCCTCCAGCCCGTGCTCCAGCAGCAGTACCGGCAGTTGCCCATCCCCGTCCAGCAGCGGCTGCACCAGCCTCCGTCCCATCGCCTGCCGCGCCGCCTCCACCAGCGCCACCACGCTCTTGTTCAGCGGCGCCGTCTCCAGCAGCGCCTCCAGAATCGTCCCCAGATCGCGAATCGACACCCGCTCGCGCAACAGTTGCTCCAGCACCCTGCCCACCTCGCCCAGCGTCAGCAGCTTGGGCACCAGCTCCTCCAGCAGCTTGGGATGGCTGTCGTTCAATCCATCCAGCAGCCGCTTCACCTCCGCCCGTCCCAGCAGCTCCCAGGCGTGCTGCCGCATCAGTTCGCCCAGATGCGTGGTCACCACCGTCGCCCCGTCCACCACCGAGTAGCCCGCGGCCATCGCCTGCTCCTCCAGCGCCGGCTCAATCCAGATCGCCGGCACGCCAAAGGCCGGCTCCCGCGTCTCCCGCCCCGCCAGCGGCCGCCGCCCCGGATCGCCGCTGACCGCCAGCAGCAGCGGCCCCTCCGTCTGCCAGCGGCCAATCTCCATTCCCCGCAAAGACACCAGGTACTCCCGCGGCCGCAGCCGCAGGTTGTCCGAAATGTGCACCGGCGGCACCAGGAAGCCCATCTCCGCCGACAACTGCCGGCGCAGCGCCCGCACCCGATTCAACAGTTGCCCGCCCTGCTTCTCATCCACCAGCGGAATCATCTGGAATCCGATCTCCAGCGTCAGATCCTCCAGGCGCAGCAGTTGCGCCATCTCCGGCGCCTGCGCGCCGGGCTCCGTCTTCTTCTTCGCTCCCGCCTCCAGCTCCGGCGCCGCTGGAGCCGCCGTTCCCCGCGCCGACATCCGCCGCCCCGCCCAGAACAACCCGCCCGCCACCAGCAGAAACGCAAACTTGGGCAGCCCCGGAATCAGGCACATCGCGCCCGACACCAGGCTCGCCAGATACAGAGTCCCCGGCCGCTCCAGCAGTTGCTGCCGGATCTCCCCGCCCAGCAGCCCCGCCGAGTTGGCCCGCGTCAGCGTGATCCCGCCCGCCACGGATACCAGCAGCGACGGAATCAGCGTCACCAGCCCATCGCCCACCGTCAGCACCGTGTACGTGCGCGCCGCCTCCCCCAACGCCACCCCCTGCTGCAGCGTCCCGATCAGCAGCCCGGCAATAATGTTGATCGCCGTAATCAGAATCGTGGCCAGCGAGTCGCGCTGATTGAACCGCGCCGCCCCATCCATCGCGCCGTAGAACTCCGCCTCCCGCGCAATCGCCTGCCGCCGCCGCCGCGCCTCCGCCTCATCGATCAGCCCGGCGTTCATGTCCGCATCAATCGCCATCTGCTTGCCCGGCAGCGCATCCAGCGTGAACCGCGCCGTCACCTCCGCCGTGCGCACCGCGCCATGAGAAACCACTAAGAACTGGATGGCCACCAGCGCCAGAAACAGCACAAAACCCACCACGTAGTTGCCGCCCACCACAAACTGCCCGAAGGCCTCGATCACCTTCCCCGCCGCCGCCGTTCCCTCCTGCCCGTGCAGCAGGATTCTGCGGCTCGAGGCAATGTTCAGCGCGAGCCGGAACAGCGTCAGCAGCAGCAGCAGCGTGGGAAAGACGCTCAACTCCACCGCCCGCCGAATCTGCATCGCGGAGAGGAACACAATCACCGAAGCGGCCATGGAAAGCGCCAGCAGCAGGTCCAGCCCCGCCGCCGGCAGCGGCACCAGCATCACAAAAATCACGCTGATCGCCGCCAGCGGCAGCAGATACTCGCGCAAACGCAGCAGCGCCGCGCGCGCTGGCGCCGGTCCCGCCGTCACCGCCGCCGTACTCATCGCCGGCCTCCCGGGCGCCCTGCTTGCGCCGCGGCCCGGGCCTGCGCCTCGCGCGTGCGCCGCTCCCGCATCTCCGCCTCCACCCGCTGGCGGTAGAGATACGCCAGAATCGCTGCCACCGCCGCATACAACTCCACCGGGATCGCCTGCCCCACCTCCACCGCGCGGTAGAGCGACCGCGCCAGCGGCGGATTCTCCACGATCGGCACCCCCGCCCAGCGCGCCTCCGTCTTCATCTCTTCGGCCAGCAGGTTCCGCCCCTTGGCCAGCACCTTCGGCGCGTCCATCGCCGCAAAGTCAAAGCCCAGCGCCACCGCATAGTGCGTGGGATTGGTCAGCACCACCGCCGCCCGGCTCACGTCGGCCTTCACCTTGCGCCGCCGCATCTGCCGTTGCAGGCCCTTGATCCGGCTCCGCATCTGCGGATTGCCCTCGGTCTCCTTGTACTCCTCGCGCAGTTCCTCGCGGCTCATCTTCAGCCGCGACTCCCGGCTCTGCCACTCCACCGCAAAGTCCACTGCCGACCAGCCAAACAGCAGCCACGCCGTGGTCACCAGCAGCCCGTACACATCGCTCCCCAGCAGCTCCAGCCTGCCGGTCGAGAACGGCGGCGCCGCCAGTTGCCGGGCCATTCGCTGCACCGCAAACACTCCCAGAAACGCCGCCGGGATCAGCGACTTGCCCAGCCGCGCCGCGGCCCGCAGAGACACCAGGTTCTTCACGTTGTTCACCGGATTCACGCGGTCCAGCTTGAACGCCACCGCCCCGCCATGAAGCTGCAACCCGCCCGTCTGCAACACGCCCACTGCCGCCGCGGCCGCCACCACCGCGCCGGCCACCACGCCCAGCGGAGCCAGCACCGTCCCCATCAGCCCGCGCAGCGCCTTCAGCGTCGGCTCCACCGCGGACGCCTCCCAGCATCCCGGCGCGCCCAGGGCCAGAAACGCCGCATACGCACCCCGCCACGCCTCCATCGTCCTGCCGCCCAGCGCGCCCAGGACCAGTACCCCGGCCAGCGTGCCCGCCGCGCCGGTCAGCTCGCGGCTGTGCAGTATGTCGCCTTCGCTCCGCGCCTTCTCCCGGCGGTGCTGGGTTGCCTGTTCCGTGCGCTCGCCCGGCATCGCTCAGCCCCCTACCCGCGCACCGGCGCAATCAGCCGCTCGGCCATGTCCAGCAGTCCGGCAAAACGCGCCTCGATAAACCGCGGCCACAGCGCCAGCGAGCCCATCAGAATCACAAAGCCCGTCAGCGTCTTCAGCGGCACCGTCAGGCTCATCACCGGCAGTTGCGGACTCAGCTTGCTCATCAGCGCAATCGCAATCTCCACCAGCATCGTGGCCGCCAGCACCGGAGCCGCCAGCTCCAGCGCCGCCAGAAAGATCCCCGACGCCGCCTGCACAATCGCCAGCGCGGACTGCGGCGCCAGCGAAGCGCTGCCCAGCGGCGCCGCCCGGAAGCTGCGCACCAGCGAGGCTAGCAGTACACGGTCCAGCCCCGCGGCAAGCATCACCAGCACGCCCATCAGCTGAAACAGCTCGCCCAGCAGCGGCGTCTCGATCTTCGATCCCGGGTCCAGCAGATTCACCAGCGAAAAGCTGAACTGCAGGCCGGCAATCTGCCCGGCAAAGATCAGCATCTCGTTCAGCAGCGTCAGGCACAGCCCATACACCAGACCCACCGCCAGCTCACCCAGCAGCGCGGCAAAGCTCAGCGCCGCCTGCGCCCCCGGCAAAGTCGCCACCAGCGGCGCCAGCAGCCACGCCACCGCGCCCACAAACACCGCCTTGGTCCGCATCGGCAGCGCATCCGACGAGAAGAACGGAGCAAACACCACCATGCCGCTCACCCGCACCAGGGCCAGCGTCATCGCACTCAGAAATGTGCCCCAATCCGTCATGATTCAGCCTCTAGCTAGCAACTGCCTCTCTCACCCCACAAACCGCCGCAGGTTCTCCAGCAGCCCCACCGTGTAGTGCGCCATCCGCCCCAGAAACCATGGCATCCCCGCCAGCAGCAGCAGCGCCACCACCGCCAGCCGCGGCACCGTCGTCAGCGACTGCTCCTGCAGGCTGGTCAGCGTCTGCACCAGGCTCAGCACAAAGCTCACCGCCACCGTCACCACCAGCAGCGGCGCGGCCACAATCATCGACTCCTTCATCAGTTGCCGCAGCAGCTCCGCCACCATATCCGGCGTCATCCCCGCTCTCCCTCAAAAGCTCCGCAGCAGCGAACGCGCCAGCAGATTCCACCCGTCCACCATCACAAACAGAAGAATCTTCAGCGGCGTCGAGATCACCACCGGCGGCAGTTGAAACATGCCGATCGACGTCGTAATCGCCGCCGTCACCATGTCCACCAGCAGAAACGGCAGAAACAGCACCGCGCCAATCGCAAATCCCGCCTTCAGTTCCGACAGAATGTAGGCCGGCACCACCACCCGCATCGGCAGATCCTTCGCCGTGTTCGGCCGCGGCAGTTGGCCCGCGGCGGCAAACAGTTCCAGGTCCTTCTCCCGCGCATACTTCAGCATGAACAGCTTCACCGGCGCGCTGCCCTGCTCAATCGCCTGCCAGCCCGTCACCTGCCCCGCCCGGTACGGCTCCACCGCCTGCTGGTCCACCTGGGTCAGCACCGGCGTCATCAGAAACCACGTCATCATCAGCGCCAGCCCCATCAGCGTCGGATTCGAGGGCGCGGTCTGCGTGCCCAGCGCCTGGCGCAGAAAGTGAAACACCACCAGCAGACGCACCATCGGCGTCATCGCCATCAGAATCGCCGGCAGCAGCGTGATCAGCGTCAGCACCAGCAGAATCGTCCACGGCGTCGCGTCCGAAGGGTGCAGCTTCGTCCCCAGGTCGGGCAGCAGCGGCGCCGGCCCCGCCGCCACCGCCGCCCGCGCCATCCACGGCCCTACCACGAGATCCTCCCCGTCCGCCGCGCGCGGCCCGTCCCCTCCAGCGCCAGAAACGCCGGAGCGCCCTCCGCCGCCGTCGCCACCAGGAACCGCCGCCCCTCCACCTCCACCAGCGCCAGCGACTGCCGCGGCGCCAGCGCAATCCGCTCAATCAGCGCCAGCCGCGGCCGCGCCTGCCGTCTTCCCGGCCAGCGCTCCCGCAGGCGCTCCAGCAGCCACGCCCCCAGCCCCGCGCGCCCCGCCTCCGCCGTCCTCTTCGCCCGCCTCATGCCGCTCGTCTCACCCTCGCTCACGCCAATCGGGTCACCCGCACCGCCAACTGCGTGTCCAGCACCTCAAACTCGCTCCACGCCAGTTGCACATCCCCCGCCGACACCGGCAGATCGCCCCCGTTGCTCCACTGCGACTCCACCACGTGCCCCGGCGCCAGGGACAGCAGGTGGCGCACCCTGAAGCCGCGCACCGGCACCGACACGTCAATCTCCACCGGCAGCCGCGCCAGCGGCCCGCTCAGCTCCAGTTCGCCCGCCGGCTCTTCCACCACCGGCAGCGGCGTCAGCGCCTGCGCCGCCGCAGCCTCCGCCGCGCCCGCCGCAGCAGCCGCAGCCTCACCAGACGAGGAAGGCAAAGTTGGAGGCGTCGCCATACGGCTGCCCCGTGCAGCAGGCTGACCAGAATCGGGACAAAAGGGTTGGAAAGAATTAAGGATGGATCGGCGCCCCTCCGGCGCACCCACCTTCATCGCACCGTAGACACTCTCCCGCCGCGTTCACCCCATGCAACACCGCAGCCGCATCGCTGCTACACTGGTGATTGAGCAAAATGCACGGCCTGCCTGCTCTCACGCGCTCGCAAGCCGCTTGAATCGAGGTCGAAGAACATGCCGGATCAGAATGAAAACAAGAACGTTGCTTCCACCAGCCTGCGCCTGAAGGTCGGCCTGGCAGAGATGCTCAAGGGCGGCGTCATCATGGACGTCATGAACGTCGAGCAGGCCCGCATCGCCGAAGAAGCCGGCGCCTCCTCCGTCATGGCCCTCGAACGCGTCCCCGCCATGATCCGCGCCGAGGGCGGAGTCGCCCGCATGGCCCGGCCCGGCCTCATCAAGCAGATCATGCAGGCCGTCTCCATTCCCGTCATGGCCAAGGCCCGCATCGGCCACTTCGCCGAAGCCCAGATCCTCCAGGAGATCGGCGTCGACTTCATCGACGAGAGCGAAGTGCTCACCCCCGCCGACGAGGTCCACCACATCGATAAGCACGCCTTCACCACCCCCTTCGTCTGCGGCGCCCGCAACTTGGGCGAGGCCCTGCGCCGCATCGCCGAGGGCGCGGCCATGATCCGCACCAAGGGCGAGGCCGGCACCGGCGACGTCGTACACGCCGTCCAGCACATGCGCCAGATCACCCTCGAGATGCGTCAGCTCACCGTGCTCAGCGAGCAGGAGCTCTACGCCGCGGCCAAGAACCTCCAGGCCCCCTACGAGCTGGTCCGCATGGTCGCCCAGACCGGCAAGCTCCCCGTGCCCAACTTCTCCGCCGGCGGCATCGCCACCCCCGCCGACGCGGCCCTCATGATGCAGCTCGGCGCCGAGGCCGTCTTCGTCGGCTCCGGCATCTTTATGAAGGAGCGCGCCACCCCTCTCGACGTCGAAAACGACCCCAAGGAGCGCGCCGAAGCCGTCAGCCGCGCCAAGGCCATCGTCACCGCCACCACCCACTACAACGACCCCAGGGTCCTCGCCGAGGTCAGCGAACAGGTCACCGGCGCCATGAAGGGCCTCGCCGCCGCCGCCATCGAGGAAAAGGAACTCCTCCAGACCCGCGGCTGGTAAGCGCCTGCGGTGCGGCAGACGCTCGCTGTTCGCTCGCACTCGCCCCTGTGGGCCGGTGTGGTACGGACGCAGAGAAGCCAATCCAGCCATG
>DAIDGZ010000015.1 GCA_027452125.1 Acidobacteriaceae bacterium
TACTGCAACACCCTGATCCGCGAACTCAACCCGGCAACGAAGCGGTCGACGATCGTCGACCGCTTCGTTGAACAACAAAACATCTCAACTATGTAAAGGATGTCTGTAGACAAGCTGTAAACCATCTCCATGCACTTGACACCCTCGCACTTGGGGACCGGGGATGGAAGCCGGCTTAGCTGTTCGGTAATCCCGATTCCATCCAACCCACAAAGAGTCCCTGTCCCAGTCCCTTGTCCGCCACAGCGAAGGGACCGTTGAGGCAACAACCTCAACCAGTTGTGGTTCCGGTTGACTCCCATTCGTTCTGCCCGTCCCCTGTCAATCCCCTCTCCCTCTCCTCCGCCCCCATCTCCAGTCATGCCAACAACTTCCCGCCTCGCCCCCTTTGCGCATCATTTCCCGCATCCGGCCTATCCTTGCAGCACTATGCAAAATCATGCCTTCAGCCTGCCCGCCTCGGAGCCCCAGCCCGCTCTGGAGAAGCCTGCCCGCCTCACCCGCCGTGTCGCCCCTGCCTCGCCCGCGCACCGCATCCCCCGCGTCCGCCGCGCCGTCGAGGCGTGTACCCAGGCCTGGTCCTCCGCCTATGCCCAGGCCCTCGAAAGCAACTTCCCCCAGGACCAGGCTCTGCGCATGGCCGCCGTCGCCTACAAGCTCCAAATCCCCAAAATGGACGGCTTTCTCTCGATAAAATCCGCGTTTGCATGCATCACGCACGGCATCGCTCTCGAGGTTTTTGAGGGCAATCAGGGCTCGCAACTCCTTTACGCAGCACAAGTTGCCGCCAGCATCTACTACCGGAAAGGCGGCAAAAAGTGACCCACCCCCTCCCCCTCCCGCTCGGAATCCTCGCCGCCCTCGCCGCAAACTCCGCGCGTCCGCCCTCCAACGCTCCCGCCACAGCCCTCTGGCTCGCCAATCCCTCGCCCGCGCCCGCCCGCCTCGACCGCGAGGAAAAGATGTCTCTCGACATCCTCAACCAGCTCTACTACCGGTACCTCCCGGCCGAACAGGTCGAAGTCCTCAAGGCTGAGCTCGCCGATCTGCCTCCCTCTGAAGCCCTCCATCGGATCAATGCCGCCGTCTGGGGGCCATCCGGCCAGGGCGCCCCGCCTCGCTAGCACACCCGGCGCCGCAAACCGCGCCCCGCCCATTCGCTCCGATCGCCTCTGCCCCGTTGCCTCTCGCCCCAGCCGCCTGCGATGATGGCCATCAGAGGCGATCGAAAATGTCTGCAACTTCCCATGCATCCCGCACCTTCCTTGAGAAGCTTGATCTGCTGGCCGAGGTGGCCGTAAAGGTGGGCCTGGGCGGCCTGCAGCCCGGCCAGGAACTGGTGATGACGGCCTCGCTGCACTCCGCGCCGCTGGCCCGCCGCATCACCGAGCACGCCTATCGCGCCGGAGCCGCGCTGGTCACCACCCTCTACAGCGACGACGAGGCCACCCTCGCCCGCTACCGCCACGCGCCCGACCTCAGCTTCGACCGCGCCGCCGGCTGGCTCTACGAGGGCATGGCCGCCGCCTACAAGGGCGGCGCCGCCCGCCTCGCCATCACCGACGCCAATCCCGCTCTGCTGGCCACCCAGGACCCGGCACGCCTCAGCCGCGTCAGCCGCGCCCACTCCAAGGCCTACCGCCCCGCCCTGGAGCTGATCACCCGCCACGCCATCAACTGGACCATCGTCCCCGGAGCCACCCCCGGCTGGGCCGCCGCCGTCTTCCCCCACGAAACCACGGAGGTAGCCCTCAATCGCCTGTGGGACGCCATCTTCGCCACCACCCGGGTGGACACCCCGGATCCCGTCGCCGCCTGGAGCGCCCACGACGCCGCCCTGCAGCGCCGCGCCGCCATGATGAACGAAAAGCGCTATGCCTGGCTCCAGTACAAGGGACCCGGCACCGACCTCCGCCTCGGCCTCGCCGACGATCACCTCTGGATGGGCGGCGGCACCACCGCCGGCAATGGCGTCTACTGCGTGGCCAACATGCCTACCGAAGAGATCTTCACCACCCCCCATCGCGACCGCACCGAAGGCACCGTAACCGCCACCAAGCCGCTCAGCTACCAGGAGACGATGATCGAAGGCATCCAGGTGTGCTTTGAGGGCGGACGCATCGTGGAGGCCAGGGCCACCCGGGGCCAGGAGGTCCTCCAAAAACTCATCGACACCGACGAAGGCGCCCGGCGCCTGGGCGAGGTGGCCCTGGTCCCGCACTCGTCGCCCATCTCGGCCAGCGGGCTCACCTTTCTGAACACGCTGTTTGACGAGAATGCGGCCTCGCACATTGCGCTGGGCCAGGCCTACTCCAGCTGCGTGCGCGGCGGCGACCACATGACGGCGGAGCAACTGGCCGCCCGCGGCGCCAACGAAAGCCTGATCCACGTGGACTGGATGATCGGCTCGGGCGAGCTGGACATCGACGGCATCACCGCCAGCGGCGCGGCCGAGCCGCTCATGCGCAAGGGCGAGTGGGTAGCAGAGGCGCGCTGAACGCAGAACAGCAATCGATGTAGACTCGAATCAACCGATGATCCTTCTACTGCTGAGCGCGTTCTTCGCTGGTCTGCTGGGCCTGGCCTTTGGCAGCTTCCTGAATGTGTGCGCGAGCCGCTGGCCGCAGGGGGAAAGCGTGGCCAGTCCCCGCTCGCACTGCCTCCACTGCAACCACACCCTGAGCTGGTGGGAGAATCTGCCACTGGTGAGCTGGCTGGCGTTGGACGGGCGCTGCCACAATTGCGGCGCCCGCATTGGCCTCCGCTACCTGGTGGTGGAACTGGCAATGGGGGTGCTATGGGCCATTGTCGCCATACAGACGCTGCCCGCGCTCACATCTCCTGAGGCCACGGCTCCGGTGATCTTTGATGCTGTGGCCTTCGGCGTAGTGAAGGCCGCGCTGTGCTGGCTGCTGCTATGCCTGGCGGTGCTGGATGCCGAGCACTTCTGGTTGCCGGACTGGCTGACGCTGGGGGGCACGGTGGTGGGCCTTGCGATAAGCGTGGCGCGATTCACCGTGGAATGGCTGTGGCGGACACTGCCCCTGCACTGGAGCGCAGAGGTGGGCATGGTGGGCCGCCGCGCGCACATCTACGACACGGCAGTTCTGTGGCTGATCGGTCTGATCGCCTTCCCTGCTCTGATTCTGCTGCTGCGCTGGGCGTATCGCGCGCTGCGCGGCCGGGAGGGGATCGGGCTGGGAGACGCTAAGCTGATGCTGCTGCTGGCGGCATGGCTGGGGCTCTCGCGCACGCTGCTGGCCTACGTGCTGGCGGTGGTGATCGGCGGGATGATTGGGCTGATAATCCTGCTGCGGCCGAAAGAGAGCGCCGAGCCGCGGTCGAAGATCAAGCTGCCACTGGGCACGTTTCTCTGCATTGGCGGAATTGTAGCTGCGCTATGGGGCGGAGCGATTGTAACCGCCTATCTGACCTGGTGTGGATTCTACTGAGTCCCCGGGAAGCTATTTGGACGCCTCGTTGGCCTGCGGGGCTTTGGCGTTGGCAATCTCCGGCTGCTTGAGCCGCTTCTCCGCATCCTTGTACTGGTGATTGGAGTTGGCGTAATTCATCACCTGCAGATAGTTGGCGCGTGCATCGACGTAGTTGCCGAGATGGCGCTGGCACTCGGCCAGTCCCCAGTACACATCAGGATTCTTGGGGTCGAGCACCTGTGCGGACTGAAAACGGGAGAGAGCGCCCTTCCAGTCGCCCTGATCCATGTAATAGTTGCCGACGCTGATGTCCTTTTTAGGCGTCTCCTGGGGCATGGCGAGGGCATCATCCTGGCCTTTACGTCCATGCCTGCCCTTCCCGCTGGTGTCATCCGGGCCGGGGAGAATGCTGTCGAGGCTGCCCAGATCAGAACTGGAATAGCCCTGGGCCGCCGCGGCTGCTGAGCCGGTATAGGCGTCGGGACTGCGCACGGGGTCGAGATCGTCGCCGGGCATGGGAAGGCCGGCGCTGTTCGCGGTGCTGCTGGCACCCTGCGGAATGTTGTTGATGGTGTCACGATTGGGCATGACCGGAACATCCGTGGCTTCTCCAGGAAAGGGATTACCCTCGGCTTGCGATTTGGCGTGATCGGATTGGGCCGCGTTCTGGATCGGCGGATTCTGCCCCGAACTGTTGCTGGCCGCCTGCGCATGCAGCGACGGGGCGATGTTGAGGCACCCTGCCAGAGCCAGCGCTATCATCATGCTGCGAATCATCTCTTTCTACCAACCCTCCACAATGTTAGGATGCGGCCATACCCATTCTCAGGACAAGGAAAGCGTCGCACACCCCTATGGCACTTATTATCCGCTCTTCGGCCATTCATGCAGCCGGCTGCTACACCACCACCGCGATCCGCAAGGGGCAACGGGTGGCCGAATATGCCGGCCCCCGGCTAAGCAAGGCTGAGGCCGACCAGGCCTACGAGGACAAGCCCATTACCTATCTCTTTGGACTTGGCGACGGATCGGTGGTCATCGACGGGCACTGTGCAGCCATGTTTATCAACCACAGCTGCAACGCCAACTGCCAGACCGAGGAGAAGAGGGGCCGGGTATGGATCATGGCCATGCGCGACATTGCCGCGGGCGAGGAGATCACATACGACTACTGCCTCTACGACGGCGGAGATGATGACGCGAAGTGCAACTGCGGGGCCGCAAAGTGCCGTGGGACAATGTACTCGCCACAGGAGGTTCGGCGGCGTAGAAGGAGCTCTACACAGCCCCGTTGACGGCGACCGGGAAAATTCACTTAGGCCGGCGCAATTTGATTGCAAACCAGCACGTGTACTTGCTAGTATCCGGCACACGTATTCCCTGCTTCCCCGGAGAACGCATGACAAGCGCACGTGCACGCCTGCTTGACCAGCACTTTTACTTTGGCATGTCACTCCTAGTGGCAACGGCTGTGACCTATGGCTTCAGCCACACCATCGGCGCGCGTCTGCTGCATCCCGCGATTCAGCCTCCGTTGATTCTTTCCTTTCATGGCGCGCTGTTTTTCAGCTGGCTGCTGCTCTTTATCGTGCAGTCGGCACTGGTGCGCACACGCAACGTGCGAATCCACCGAAGCCTGGGCTGGGCGGGCGCTGCACTCGGCGCTTTGATGGTGCCCGTTGGCGTAAGTACTGCCCTAGCGATGGGCCGCTTCGACATTCTCCAGCTGCACAAACCCGGGGTACAAGCCTTCATGATTGTTCCACTACATGACATGACGGTCTTTGCCGTGCTGCTGACGCTGGCGATCCTGTGGCGGCGCAAGCCTGAGTTTCACCGGCGAGCCATCTTCATGGCGACCTGCTGCATTACATCGGCAGGGTTTGGACGTTTTCCGATTCAGGGAGCGCATGTGTACTTCTACCTCGGGGTAGACAGCCTGATTCTGTGCGGCGTGATGCGCGATCTTCTGGTGAATCGACGCATTCATCCGGTTTATTTGTACGGCTTGCCGATGCTGATGGTGAGCCAGATCGCGGTGGTCTACACCTACACGCATAGCCTGGCTGTTTGGATTGGGATTGCGAACCGGATGCTGGGCTTATAGAGCCTCGCGGATGTGGTTAGGAGTGGAAGAGTTCTGTCACGGTGAGAGCCGGTGGCGTTTCTCCACAGCCTAGTCTGCCGCCCGGAACGTTACAATCTCCTCCAGGCGCTATTGACGTTGATCCCAGCTTGCAAGGAGAGGCATTCCCCATGGGTTATCAGGTACTGGCCCGCAAATACCGTCCTCAGCGATTTTCTGACGTGGCCGGCCAGGACCACGTGACCCGCACTCTGCTCAACGCACTGGCGCAGGAGCGGATTGCGCACGGCTACATCTTCTCTGGCCATCGCGGCATTGGCAAAACGACGATTGCGCGCATTCTGGCCATGGCGCTGAACTGCCGGACGCAAGTTGGCAGCACAGAACGGCCGACGCATGAACCATGCTTGCAATGCGTCTCCTGCAGGGAGATTGCCTCGGGCGGCAGCGCGGAGGCGGGCAACGAGGCTACGCACTCTTTCGACTTTATCGAGATTGATGCTGCCTCTAACCGTGGCATTGACGAGGTGCGGTCGATCCGCAACCAGGCCTCGGTGCAGCCGGCCCGCGATCGTTACAAAATATTCCTGCTCGATGAGGCACACCAGATTACGGATGCTGCCTTCAACGCCATTCTGAAGACCCTGGAGGAGCCGCCAGAGTGGACCATCTTCATGATGGCTACCACGGAGCCGGAAAATATACCGCAGACGATCCGCTCGCGGTGCCAGCACTTCAGCTTTCACGCGGTCAAGTTTGATGACATTCTGGCGCAACTTCGCACCATTGCCACACATGAACAGGTAGCTGCCGAGGATGATGCGCTAGCCCTACTGGCTGAGGCCGGCGATGGCTCAATGCGCGATGCGCTCTCCATCATGGACCAGGCCATTGCTTCGGCACCAGTACAGGATGGCCACCCGGTGCTGGCCGCCGATCTGATCCGCGATCTGATGGGCTCTGTACCCAACGCTGTCTTTGAGCGGCTGCTGGAGGCGGTCTCCTCTGGGCAGAGCGCGGCATTGCTGGAACAACTAAATGAACTATTGGCCTCGGGACATAGCCCTTCATCGCTGGCTCGGCAGATGGTGCGCTACCTGCGCAACGCACTGATGGCCAAACTAGGCGGTGAGCAGACGGAGTTACTGCAAATCTCCAGCGATGAACGGGCTCGCGCGGCACGCACTGCCCTGTTGTTCACCGAAGAAGAGTTGACGCGCAACCTGCAGATCATGTTGCGCACTTTCGACGATCTGAACTTTCGCCAGGAGCAGCGCCTTCATCTGGAACTGGGTATGATCAAGCTCATTCACGCCCAGCGTCTGCTGCCGATGGAAGAACTGTTGAGCGCAGTGGCCAGCGGTGGAGCAGGCGTGCGGTTGCCCCAGGCTCCGGCGGCGCCAAAGCCAACACGCACCGCACCGGTGTCGCCGCAGGCGGCACGGCCCGTGGCTGGGGCGTCAGAACCGGCCACGACGGCACCGCTTTCACCGTTTGGCCCCGCAGGCGGCGGATGGAGCAGCGGCCCAGGCAGCAAGATGAGCACGCCTGCCACCGCGGTGGCAGCGGTTCCCCGTCCGATTGCAGTGGCAACGTCTGCACCGGCTTCAGCACCTGGTCCAGCACCTGCGTCGGCGATGGCACCGACGGCGCCTCCTGTGCGTGAAACACCTCCAACGCCGTTCGCGGGCGGTGGTCTCACGGAAGGGGCTTTGGCGCGTGTGCCGCAGACTGAGCCAGTTCCCGAGCCAACGTCAGTCGCCAAGGCCATGCCGCAGCCGCTGCCCGCAGGCTCACCCAGCGTCGAGGCAATCCAACAGACTGTGGTAGATGCTCTGGAGGCAGGCGGACAAAGCTCAGCCAGCCAACTGCTGGCCTCTGGAAGCTGGATTCTGGAGGGTACGGCCCTGCGCATTGAGGTGCCTGGCATCGGCAAGAAGATGCTGGGCCTGGTAGTAAATACAGCGGCGGAAAAGATCATCCGCAACGAACTGCAGCGGCTTGGTGCACCTACGCGCTTTATGGCGGTGCCCGGCGAGGGTGGCGCGCAACCGGCCAAGTCATCTCTGCCGGCAGGCGCGCTGAACGATGCAGCCATGGGACATCCGCTTGTCCAGCGCGCCAAGGATTTGTTTCATGCAGAGGTGCGCAGTGTCGTGGATCTTCGCATCAAGTAATGGTTGAACGACGTCTAATCAGTCGAAGGAAACAAACCAGATATGTTGAATCCCCTCAAACTCGCAGAAATGCTTTCCCAGGCAAACCAGATGCAGGAAGAGGTCCAGCGCAAGTTGGGCGATACGGTTGTCGAGGCCTCTAGCGGCGGCGGCGCCGTGACTGCAGTGATGAACGGCAAGAAACAACTGTTAAAGCTGTCGATCGATCCCGCAGCGGTAATGAGCTTGAGTGGTAGCCAAGCGGACGTAGAGATGCTACAGGATCTGATTCTTGGCGCAGTGAACGAGGCAGGGCGCAAAGCCGAGGATGTGATCAAGGCCAGCGTGCAGGGCGCACTGGGCGGCCTGAAAATCCCTGGACTTAGCTAGACGAAGCAACAAGTATTCCTTTTTCGACTTATTTTCGCGGAGGCGCACCGTGTCACGCTATGCCGAGCCGATGGCGCGGCTCATTGAGGAATTGAAGAAACTTCCGGGCGTTGGCTCCAAGAGCGCACAGCGGTATGCCTTTCACCTATTGCGCGCCAGCGACGAGGATGCCGCGGCACTTGCCGAGGCGGTGCGTGGGTTGAAAGCGAGTCTGCGTCTCTGCTCGGTGTGCAACAACGTGACGGATGTGGACCCGTGCGCGTATTGCAGCAGCCCGGCGCGCAATCAGCGACTGGTATGCGTTGTGGAAGAACCCACGAGCATCGCCTCCATTGAGCGCACGCGAGGCTATCAGGGCGTGTACCATGTTCTGCACGGCACGCTGTCGCCATTGCATGGCGTGGGGCCAGATCAATTGCGCGCCAGTTCGCTGGTGGCGCGGGTAGAACGGGGCGAGATAGAGGAGATCATCCTGGCAACCAGTCCCACGCTGGAAGGTGAGGCCACTGCAACCTGGCTAGCCACCGCCCTGCGCGGCTTTCCGGTGAAGATTACGCGCATCGCCACGGGCGTGCCTGCGGGGAGCGATATTGAGTACGCTGATGAGGTGACCATGGCGCGGGCGCTTGAGGGACGACGCGAACTGTAGGCGATTCTTCCAGCCACTTCATGCTGCTGGCTCCGCTGTGCGAGAATGACCGGGATACGATGAGAGTCTCTTCCCCAATAGCCGCAATCCTGACGGACAGCCACTTTCTCATTCCACTGGCGGTTTTCTGCATTGGACTGACCCTGTTGATTGCACTGCGCTGAGAGTTCTTCCTGGAAGAGTTCAGGACACAAAGTATGAGCGCTACCTCAACGACCACGGCCACGCAGGCAAAGGCAGGGTTTCACTCGATGCATGGCCTGGGTGTGGCCTGCGGATTGGCAGCAGGAGTGTGGCTGGGAGCTGCGGAGGCGCCGACCAAGCTGGTGAACTCCGGCCTATCCCCTTATGCCATCTCGCTAGGCATGGTAGCCGGAGTCTTCACCGCGCGCTGGACAATTCCCACGCTGATGAAGGGGACACGCTCGGTGTTTGCCGACCTTAGCGCGAATATGCACCTGATTCCCTCGGCGGTGCTGGCGGGGATGCTGTGGGCAGTGGCTAATACACTCACCGTGTTTGCCATCCGGGACGTGGGACTTACCATCGCTTTTCCTCTGTGGAACACCAACTCTCTTGTGGGTATTCTGTGGGGCTGGCTGCTGTTTGGTGAGCTGCGCGGAGCCAGCCGCAGGAACATCGCCAAGGTGCTGCTGGGAGCAATAGCCATTGTGTCGGCAGCGGTGATGCTGGGTTTCAGCACTATCCACGGCGGTGGAGCTCAGCACGGACAGGCGGTGGGTGGGGTGCTGGCCGCGGCGGGGGCTAGCCTGCTGTGGGGCACGATGTATGTGCCTTATCGCAAGGCCTACATCAGCGGCATGAATCCACTGTCGTTTGTGACAGTGTTTACATTTGGCGAATTGGGCACTTGTCTGGCGCTGGTTCTGGCACTGGATGGCGGAACGAAGGCGGCCATCTTCCACTCGGCGCAGGTGAAGCATCTGCTCTTCTGGTTATTCCTGGGAGGCTTTGTGTGGGTGATTGGCGACCTGTTCCAGCAGTTCGCCACCAAGTATCTTGGGATTGGCCGCGCCATTCCGCTTTCGAATACCAACCAGCTCTGGGGACTGGCATGGGGCGCACTCGTCTTTGGCGAACTAACGCATGCCGATGCGATGCACCGGATGCTGGTGATTGCCGGGTCAGCAGTGATGATTCTGGGGGCGCTGGCGGTGAGCACGGCAGTTGCCTCAGAGCGCGAACATACTTCCACCAACCTGGCGCTGGAGAGGGAGTGCAACCGGTACGGCCTGGATTCTGTGCAGGTGTTGCGCGCGTGGGCCGCACGGGAGTTTGAACCGGACCCCAGAGGCCGCCCGTGGTGGGACTATGCGATCCTCATCACCGGATTTGGCGTCTTTGTCTATCTGGGACTGAATGCCGCGATGCCCGCTCTGGCCGTGAACAAGGCTTGGATGGGTGTGCTGGTGGGCTTACTGGCCCTTACGGCCATTCTGTGCTGCTGGGGTCTAGGCCGCACTGGGACGAAGATGGGCTAGATTACTACAATGGTCGGATGACTGAGTTGCCTATGGTGGACCTTGTCGGTGTGGGGCTGAATGCCACTGATACTCTGATTCCGCTTCAGACATACCCTGCACGTGGCTCCAAGGTTGAGTACAGCGGCGCCAGCGTGATGCCCGGCGGGCAGGCGGCAACAACAGTGATTGCCTGCCAGACATGGGGGCTGAGTACCCGCTATGTGGGCAAGCTGGGCGACGATGAGGCAGGGCAGTTGCATCGCAAGGCATTCGCGCGCGCCGGGGTGGATGCGCGGTTAGTGACGGTTGCTGGTGGCGTGAGTCCGCAGTCGCTGATCATGGTAGATGCAGGCGGCGAACGCACCGTACTGTGCAGGCGGGATGAACAGATGCTTTTGCGCCCCGATGAACTGGAACGGCACTGGGTGACCAGCGCCAGAGCGCTACATGTGGACGGCTATGAGACGGCGGCGGCCACGCAGGCAGCGGCATGGGCGAGGGCCGCTAGGATTCCAGTGATCGCAGATCTTGACGCGATCTACGAGGGCGTCGAGGAACTGCTGGCGAACATCGACTATCTGATCGTGAGCCGCGATTTTCCGGCGCGGCTGACGGGCGAGAGCAACCTCGGCCAGGCGCTGCGACGGATGCAGTTACGCTACGGGTGCAGGCTGGCTGCCGCCACACTGGGCGAAGAAGGCGTGTTGGCATGGGATGGCCAACAGCTTGTGCATAACACTGCTTATCGAGTACCAGTGGTGGATACAACCGGCGCCGGAGACATCTTTCATGCTGGTTTTATCTATGGGCTGTTGCAGGACTGGCCTTTGCCGCGACAGCTCGATTTTGCCTGCGCTGCAGCGGCCATGAACTGTACCTGCGCCGGAGCCCGGGGAGGCATTTGCCCCGTAGCGCGGATTGAAGACCTGATAAAGACGGCCCCGCGTACCGAGGCCGCCTTCGATTTTCTCCAATTTGTAATCGGCTAGGCCTCACCCTGGGGTGAGATCAGCGTGAAGGTAACGCTGTCTGGTGTGGTGCGCTTGTGCGGGGTTCCACGCGGAATGAAGAGCATGTCGCCCTTCTTGACAGTTAGTTTTGTGGCGCCGTCGGACTCAGGTGCAAGCCACTCGCCGGGGCGAATCTGTCGACCGCGTTTTGGTGTTCCACCCAACTCATAGATAGCCGAGCCATCGAGGATATGGAAGATGTGGTCGCGGTGCTCGTGCCACTCGAACTCCGCAGCAGCCTTGGTCCGTTCGGTAGTGAGCATGGCCACAACGCTCTTCTCCTCAATCAAATTCTTATTACCTGGTGCAGCATGGAGCGCCTTGATGTCTTCCTCCAGAGCATCAGCGGTAAAGATCTGATACTTGTTGCCGGTAGCCGCCGATCCTTGTGCAGCAGCCGAAGGAATCAATGTGGAGGCATCGGCCAGCGCAAAACCAGCTGCAGCGGCCACAGACGCCGTGCGCAGAAAGAAGCGCCGGCCAGGATTTTCAATCGCAGAATTGCTCATAGAAATTCTCCCAGGAAAGTAAAACATTCCAAGACAAAATTTGCCAGCTATGTTGTGCGGAACTTGCGCAGCCAGGGCAGAAGCAGCTCCGCTACAGCATGCGGCTGCTCGTAGGCGGCAAAGTGGCCCGCAGTGGGCAGCAAATGGGACTCACAGCCGCCGGGGGCCGCGTGGAAAGCCGCCATGTCCTCCACGGTAACACCGGGATCCTCCCTGCCGGCGATCGCCAGTACCGGCGCAGTGATGGTTGGCACAGTGGGCAGCGAATCAGGCCGTGTGGCAAGACCGGCCTGCACGGCGACCAGCGCCTGCGGAGTCAGGGTCATGCGGGCGCGTAGTTCAGTAATGATCTCGGGGCGACTGTGGCGGGCGGTGGCGCCGATCAGTGTCTCCGTTATGCCGTCAAAGATCGCGTCGGAGCCGCCGTTGCGGACCTGTGTAATAGTGGCGGCGCGCTTGCGGAGATTGGCCTCAACGTCAGGCTGGGGCTTCGAGCAGATGAAGGCGAGGCCGCGCATGCGCTGCGGAGCGGCGCGCCATAGTTCCAGCAGAACATAGCCGCCGATGGAGCAACCGACAAAGATGGCCTGCTCAATCTCCAAGTGGTCAAGGAGTTCGATCACATCGGAGGCCAACTGGGACATGGTAAGCACTGGAGCGTCCGGGACTCGGGAGAACAGGCTCAGGGGAAGCCCTGCGCCCAACTCCGAGGCACCATGACCGCGAAAATCAGGACAGATGGCACGTACATCCGCAAGCTCGGCGGTGAGGGGTCGCCAGTAGTCGTGGTCAAGTGGGGTAGGATGCAAAAAGACCACGGGCAGTCCGGTCCCGCTGTCTTCGAAGTTCAAGAACGTGCCATGCGATACGTAAGTGCTGTTCATACCTGTGGAGGAAATGCCCCGGAAGCATCCAGCGGTTCTTCGGGGATACCAATCCATGCAGCAACGTAGGCAACTCCGATCAATCCGCTTGAGAAAATTAATCCTAGCACTGCTACGATGCGCACGAGCGAGACATCCCAGCTGTTTTTTTGCGCCAAGGCGAGGCAGACTCCGGCAATCTGTCGGCCTGCGCGCGGACGCACGAGCGGCTTGCCAGGAGCGGTCTGGACTACAGGAATCGCCGTGCCGCAGCGGGAGCAGAACCGTGCGCTATACGGTAATTCCGTTCCACAGCGATGACAATAGGCAACCATACACGTCCCCTCCATAAGCAGCTTTTCTCCATTGTGCACTACGCAGATGGACAGGCTTTGGTTCCGGGCCGCCTGCGCAGAGCGCCGGTAGCTGTCTGCCGATCCCGGTAAACTGTTGAGTGAGGTATTTCGTGTCACGCACTCTTACTTTCGCACTTAGCTGCGCGGTAGTTACCGCTGCCCCCTACTATGCTGTTGCAGGCAGAGCGGCCACAGTTCCACAGAATCCAGCACCCGCCACGAACGCAGGCGCAGCACAGAAGATGCCATCAGCCTCCGCCGCAGCGAATGTGCCGGAAGATGTCTCGGAGCAAGTAGCTGCAGCGGAGGCAGCGATTGCCAAGTCTGACTGGAAGACCGCTGAGACAACGCTGAACACATGGCTGGCTGACCATGCAACCGACGCACGCGCGCTTTTTGATGCCGGCTACGTTGCGGATGCACAGAATCGTACGGACCAGGCTGCGGCTCTCTATCGCCGCGCCGTGGCTGCCAATCCCAAGTCCTTTGAGGCACACATTTCATTGGGTTTGTTGCTGGCTCGTGAGGGAAAGCTGGATGAAGCGCGCCCTGAGTTGGCCACCGCCACCACTCTGGACCCGGGCGAAGCGACTGCTATAGCCAAGGCCCGCGCATGGCGAGCCCTGGCGCAGATTGATCGTCGTACCGACCCGGCTACAGCCTCGAACGACCTGTTGGAGGCGCTGAAGATTTCACCGGAGACCGCCAGCGACACATTGCTGGCGGCAAGCCTTGCTGATCAGTCCAGCCAACTGGACGCTGCCGCAGCCGCCTACAACCGCGTTTTAGCTAAAGAGCCAACGTCGCTACCAGCGCTGGCCGGGCTGGGGCATGTTCTGCTGAAGCAAAAGAAGTATCCAGAGGCGGAAACGCAACTGCGCGCAGCACTTGTGCAGTCACCCGGCAATCCGGCTGTCACGGCGGAACTGGCCACTGATCTGGCCGCACAGAATAAAGGTGAGGCTCTACCGCTGCTTCAACAGCTTCACCAACAGCATCCGAACGACGCCAACATTACCCGCATGCTTGCGGCAGTGCTCTCCGATGCAGGGAAATTTGCGGAGTCAGACCAGCTTTACGTCGCCCTTCTGGCGGCACAGCCCAGTGACACTGGACTGCTCATCTCGCATGGGCAGGATCTAGTCCACCAACTTCAATTTGCTCAAGCATTTGCGGTATTCAATAAGGTGACGCAGATTGATCCCTCCAATGCGGACGCGTGGAGCGGGCTGGCCTTTACTGCCTCGCGCATTCACAGGCCGGATGTTACACTGCACGCACTTACGATGCGGTCAAAATATCTTCCCGAAAATGCATCTACTTACTTTCTTTGGGCGACAGCTTACGATACGCTTCGTCAGAAGACTGAGGCGGTGACCTACTACCACCACTTTTTGGATGCCTCTGCTGGTAAGTTTCCGGATCAGGAATGGCAGGCTCGCCAGCGGCTCCGGCTGCTTGAAAAATGATCGGAGCACGGCGGACATGCAAATGTGAACGCAATGCTCTGGCTCCCGATGCCGGAGCAGGCTGACAGGGCTGGGTGTGAATCTTCCGTGCTGATCTGCCAGCCCTATTGGTATCCTCATCGCTCATGATCGGGGAGGCGGGCCCCATGGCAGGAGGTGCGTGATGCGATCCGTGCTTATGTTCGCGGGATTCCTTGCGCTCAGTCTATGGACTGTACCGGTGAATGCGGCGTCCTCGAGTAATTCCCTCGGCGATCTGCAGGCATTGCAGGTCTTGGAGGCCAAAGCTTTGCAGGCCCAGCCTCGCGAACAGTGCTATCTCTACGCAAAGCTGGTACGAGAGATGACAGAGCTTAGTCTTAGCCAGTACAAGGCAGGTGACGTGAAGAATGCCACGGGCTTACTCGAGCGCGTGCAGCAGTTTGCCAGCATCATTCACCGTACCCTGAGCGGAAATGATAAGCGAATCAAGAATACTGAATTACTGCTGCGCCAAACGTCCTTCCGGCTCTACGAACTGCTCCGCTCGAGCAACTATCAGGATCGACCGCTGCTGGAGCAAACGCTGGCTCAGGTCAACCAGGCAGACAGTGCGGCCATGATGAGTGTCTTCAGTAAGTAACGCTGGCTATGAGCTGGCGATTTCGGCGGCTGAATTGACTAGGTTTGATTGGCTGCCCCCCAGGGATTCGAACCCCGATATGCTGATCCAGAGTCAGCTGTCCTACCATTGAACGAGGGGGCAGTGTTTTGTGCATCGCAGATCGCTGTTCCGGTTTGGTGCCGGGCATAATGCACTTGCCAACCTCTTCATAATACGGATATTCCCGCTTACGGTCAAACACGTTCGATTCAATGTATCTTACAGATAATCAGAGAATGCATAGTGCTCCCTTCCTCGGGTGAATCCGGCTTCTTGGGTTCGAGACACGTGTGTCTGAGCATCCATGGGCGGTAAGAGGCAGGCGCTATACTACAGTGTTCTTCTGGCTCCCTGATTACGATGACAGCGCTCCCTTTTACGCTTCTAATCTGGATCATCTCAACGTTAGCCGGGTTTCTAGGCGCACTCACCGGGCTTGGTGGCGGCGTGGTCGTGGTTCCTGTGCTCACTCTGGCTCTGGGCGTGGACATAAAGTACGCCATCGGCGCCTCACTGGTTTCAGTGATTGCCACCTCTTCAGGTGCTGCAGCCGCGTATGTAAAGGAGGGCTACTCCAACATCCGCATCGGGATGCTGCTGGAGATTGCAACCACGATAGGCGCAGTGGCAGGGGCCTATCTAGCAGCCTTTACCAGCACACATGTGATCGCAATTGTCTTCGGGCTGGTGCTTGTGCAGGCGGCCTATCAATCCCTGACGGATGCAAAGCCTGAGGGAGAGGCGATTCTTGAATCTGACCGACTGGGCAAGCTGCTGCGACTAGGTGGAGACTATCCGCTGGAGGGTAGACGTCAGAAATATGGCGTGCGTAATGTGCCTGCTGGCTTCGGGATGATGTTTGGTGCAGGCGCGCTCTCTGGGTTGCTGGGGATTGGCTCCGGTGCGGTGAAGGTGATCGCCATGGACCGCGCGATGAAGATCCCCTTCAAGGTTTCGACGACGACCAGCAATTTTATGATTGGTGTAACGGCTGCGGCTAGTGCGGGCGTCTATCTTAGTCGTGGTTACATTGATCCGCGGGTGGCAATGCCGGTGATGCTGGGTGTGCTGGGCGGAGCCTTTCTCGGCACCAGGGTTTTGGTGAAAGCGCGGGTGCGGACACTAAAGGTAGTGTTCGGGTGCGTGATCTTTGTACTGGCCGTTGAGATGATTGTGAACGGCCTGCTGGGAAAGGTATAGCAGCATGGACGATCAGCGTCTGGAAACGATTATTGGTAATCTGCTGCGCGCCGGCGTTCTGCTAGCCGCCGCAGTCGTACTGGCGGGCGGCGTATTTTTTCTGGCTCAACACCATGCGGAGACGATGCACTTTCATACCTTCCGGCTGGAGGGAGAGGATCTGCGTTCGGTACCGGGTATCTTTCACGCAGCCGTACGCTTAGACAGCGAGGGCATCATCCAGCTTGGCCTTCTGCTGCTTATTGCCACGCCAGTTGCCCGCGTATTGATGGCGGTTGTGGGCTTTGAGCTGGAACATGACCGGATGTACGTACTGGTGAGCCTGGTGGTTCTCGCAGTTCTGCTCTTCAGTCTTATACATGCCGCGTAGCTGGTAACGACAAAAGGCGGCAGGGGCTGTCCGAAACGACGAGTTGGAAGTTCAAGGAGCCAATGGTGAAGCCACTGCGCACACTGCCCGGTTTTACGGTACGGAGTGGTTACACCCAGCATCCATTTGATGCCAAGTATGGCGTTCGGACAAGTGGGCTCGTAGCTGGGCGGTTTCTCAAGTGCGGCCACCGGCACGATCGGCATTCGACAGCTTACTTCGGTGTTGCACCCTCGGTGTTTCACTCTCTACTCGCGCGCTGGCAGAGCAGTACGCTGGTTGCGGCGCTTGATGAGTTTACTTTTATCGACGTCGGCGCGGGGTTAGGGCGCGCGGTGATGCTAGCCTCCGAGTTCCCTTTTCGTGCGGCGGTAGGCGTGGAATTGCATCCAGGCCTGGCGCGGGCTGCACGGCGCAATTTTGCCGTGTGGCGAAAAGCAGGAAAGGCAATCGCTCCCATGCGGATCGCTTGCCAGGATGCGACGGAATTCAGACTGCCGCAGGGGCCATGCCTTGCGTTTCTCTTCAATCCCTTTGGCGCAATAGTGATGCAAAGGGTGCTGGCCAGTTGGAGGAAATCGATTGCCGGACGAGCGAAACATCTAGACATTTTGTATGTGAACGATGAACACGCGGACATACTGGCCACACAGCCGGACTTGCGAAGGCTATACCGGGGCAGAATACAGCGTTCACAGTCTGACATCGAGACCGACCGGCTGATCATGGACAATCAGCCTGATGGGGAGTATGCCGTGACTGCCACGGAGATGTGCTCCATCTACCAGTGGGTGGGAGCATAGTTGTATACCGGTGCGCTTAGGATGCGTTTACTCTTTATCCTAGATAAATAAGCCTGTAGCACGGGCAATATCCCGTTACCAGGTGCACAGCGACATTAATTCCGGATTGGTTCCCTCTTCTTGTAATGCAACAGATAAATCGCCACAGTTATCGAATTGAGTGACTTATTCCCCGCACTTTCCGTACGTTCAACGATTGAGTCTGGCTCTAGCGGCTATACTCTGAGAAAACGTTCTCCCTATTGTCAGTGGATAGTTGGCCGGGATACTATTGCTCCGTCATGATGAACTGTACAAGAACGCTCGCTCTCCTCGCCGCCTGTGTGTTGCCTATGGGCATGGCGGCCCAGACGCCCACACTGACAGTCCAGGCCAGCCAGGTCACTGCCAAAGTGAGCCCCACGCTCTACGGCCTGATGACCGAAGAGATCAACTACTCCTACGATGGCGGCATCTATGGCGAATTGATTCGCGACCGCGTGATCGGCCGTGGATTCGGGTCGCTGACGCACTGGCCAATGGTGGCACGCGGTAATTCGCACGTAAGCATCACCGCCGACGAAACTACGGGGCCGAGCACTGCCCTGCCTCGCAGCCTCAAGGTGAGTGTGACTGCAGCTTCAACAAGTTCACCCGCTGGCGTGGAGAACGACGGCTACTGGGGTATACCGGTACGGCCCAACGCGTTGTATAGCGGATCGTTTTGGGCCAAGACAGACAGCCCGGATACGGATGTGACCGTGACACTGCAGAATGACAAGACTGGCGTGGTAGCGGCCAAGGCGGTCGTATCCGGCTTAAGCCGTAAGTGGAAGCAGTACACCTACATGCTGAAGACGGGCAATGTACCTGTGACCGCGGACAACCATCTGATTTTGACCATTGCGAAGCCGGCGACGCTCTGGTTCAACCTGGTTTCGTTATTTCCACCCACCTATCACAACCGAGTTCACGGAAACCGGATTGACCTGATGGAGAAGCTGGCTGCCATGCATCCCAAGTTTCTGCGGCTGCCGGGTGGCAACTATCTTGAGGGTGACCATATCGATCAGCGTTTTGACTGGAAGAAGACGATTGGTCCGTGGGTGGATCGCCCGACGCACCAGAGCCCTTGGCGCTATCGCTCCTCAGACGGAATGGGGTTGTTGGAGTTTATGGAGTGGTGCGAAGACTTGCACATGCAGCCGGTACTGGCGGTCTACGCCGGGTACTCATTGCAGCAGCAGCACGTGAATCCTGGCGCCGACCTTGAACCGTATGTACTGGAAGCACTGGATGAGATTGAATACGTGACCGGAGGGCCGGAGACAAAGTGGGGGGCAGAACGCGTAAAGGACGGCCACGCCGCGCCGTTCCCGCTGAAATATGTTGAAGTGGGCAACGAGGATGAGTTTGACCACTCTCACTCCTACGATGGACGCTTTGCGCAATTCTACAAAGCAATCAAGGCGAAGTATCCGAACTTGGAGATCATTGCCACAGCACCGGTGAAGAGTGTGATGCCTGATGTCTATGACGAGCACTTTTACATGTCGGCAGAGAAGTCTTTCAGCATGGCAAACCACTATGACGACTACGGCCGCAACGGCCCTAAGGTGTTTGTGGGCGAGTGGGCAACACGTGAAGGCGATCCGACGCCGGACCTGCAGGCAGCACTTGGCGATGCAGCATGGATGACTGGCTTGGAGCGCAACAGCGATCTGATCGTGATGGCAAGCTATGCACCGCTGTTTGTGAATGTCAATCCCGGCGGCATGCAGTGGTCGACTGACCTGATTGGCTACAACGCACTGACCAGCTACGGCTCACCGAGCTACTGGGCGCAGGTAATGTTTGCTTCCAACCTGGGCACCGAGGTGGTAAAGAGCATGCTGGACGATGCGGGGCCGCGCGTCTTCGAGTCAGCAACACGGGATGCGGAAAAGCACAAGCTGTACATTAAGGTGGTTAATGCAACGTCAGAGACCAAGCCGCTCACTATTCACATTGAAGGCGCAGGCAAGGTTGGCTCAGAGGCTACGCTGACCACGTTGAGTGGAAAGACCCCGAATGTGACTAACAGCATCACAGATCCACGAGCCGTAGTTCCGATGACACACAACATCGCCCTCACAGGCGAGAAGTTCACGTATGGCTTCGCGCCTTATTCCATCAATGTCCTGGAACTGAATTATTGATACAAGCAGAGTGCAATGAACAGCGGCCCAGTCCCGATGGGGACTGGGCCGCTTCGTTTTAGAAAGCCAGCGCGGATAGTTCATCGATTATGGATATAGTTTAGCGGGAACGATCTCCGGTTCTGGCTCACCTGAGGCCACAATCAACTTCTTAAGAGCGGCGTTCAAATCATCCGCGACCTTGCGATACTCTTTGCGACCTGCGAGATTGATGAGTTCGCTGGGATCGTTGCGCTGATCGTAAAACTGGTACTCATGATAGTTAGCGCTAAGCGGCTTGGAATGGTCACCGGTGGGATCCGCAACACAGTAGGTCCAGTCCTTAGTGCGGATAGCACGGCCGGTCATCGACTCACTAATCTGTACCAGTTCCTGGTTGGGCCACTCCTCGCGGGCCTTGGCATCGTGGACCAACGAATAGAAGCTGCGGCCCTGCATGGATGAGGGAACGGCTACACCAACAGACTCCAGCAGGGTAGGCGCGATGCCTAC
>DAIDGZ010000016.1 GCA_027452125.1 Acidobacteriaceae bacterium
TTTGTGCAATTTTGGCCAAAATCGCCACGTGGGCACAGGAGCGCCAACGCGCTGATTTCGAAGGAATTGATCGAAAATGGAGGGATGGGGCTACTGGCGGAAGGCGAATCTCACGTCCTAACCCCTAGACGATAGCGCCACACTATGAGGGGATGCGGCCAGAAACGGCCACCTCTTTAATCTATCAAAAATCGGGCCAAGCGCCAATAGACGCGCGCAGAGCAGGCGCATTTGGCGCTCAGATGCCGAGCTTGCGGACCTCGTCGTTGTAGTACTTGCGGTAGAGGATCTCCCACTCCTGCGAGCCTTCCAGGATGATCTTGCGCTGGCTGGCAATCTTCTGCCGCGCGGCGGTGTCGATCTTGGACTCCTCGGTGAGCAGGGTTTCGAGAATCTTGCGGGCTTCCTGGCGGATAGTGTTGCGGTCTTCGAGGAAGCCGACCTCGTCGATCTCGGCCAGCGTGTCGGCCACGGTGTGGGCCAGCTTGTTGAGCTTGTCGCGGCTGATCCTCATAGCACCGCCTTGTATTTCTTGGCCAGCTCGTTCTTGACCTTTTTGAACATCTCAGCGTACTGCGCGCCGGAGCGGCGCATCTCTTCGGAGTACGCCTCCAGGATCACGCGGACCTCATCATTGATGCGGTCTTCCAGGGAGAGCTCGTCGAGCAGTCCATGGTTGACACGCTCCTCGGTGGCCTTGAGATCACTGGTGGTGATCATCTTGGCTTCGATGAGGTGCTTGACGGTGCGGTGGGCCAGATACCCAATGTAATCGCGCGAGAAGATCATGGGTTAAGTGCAGCTTACCGCATCGGCCCGCCCGGTGTACACCTTTGCGTTTCACATAGATGAGCAGGGACGGGCCGCAGCGGAAGAAGGTATTCAGCCGCGATGGGGGCAGCTTCTGGTGTTCAGGCAATCCTCAGCGACGCGCAGGCGCTCGACGGGACGGCCACCCACCAGGTGTTCGCTGACGATGTCTGCCGCGTCCTGGGGCTGCACATTGCCGTACCACACGGCCTCGGGGTAGACCACCACCATGGGCCCGTGCTCGCACTGGTCCAGGCAGCCGGACTTGTTGATGCGCACGCGGCCGGCCAGCCCGGCCTCCTTGCTCAGCGTCTGGAGCTGGGTGTGCAGGTCGCTTTTGCCATCGGCGGTGCAGGAGGTGCGCGGCGCGCCGGCGGGGCGGTTGTTGTGGCAGACGAAGACGTGGCGTTCAAACGCAGGCAATCGAGGATCCTCCAGAAAAGTGCGGGATAGCTCCAGAATAAAGCCTGCCCTGTGGCTGCGCGGCGCTTTCCACATGCGCCCCGGCTGCATCTGAGACAATAAGGTCTTGGTATGAGTACGGATAATCTGCTTTCGCTTAAAGACGACATGGTGGCCTTCATCGAAGGGCACGGCCTGCGCCGCGTCCCGGGATTCGTCACCGAAGACATTCCCTCCATAGTGTGGGAGGGCAAAGACAACCCCGACGCGTGGAAAGACTTTGTGGAGATGGCCAAGCACGCCGGCGCTCCCTTCGTCACCTTCAGCGAGATGTTTCTGGAAGCCGAGGAACTGGATGCGCTGATCGAGCAGGCGCGGGAGATGAACTTCCCCGACGAAGAGGCCGGTGAGCTGGTGGAAGCGCAGTGGCTGCGCAAGTATGCCGGCATGCTGGGCTACATCCAGATCGGTTTCGTCTACCAGGGGCTGGTCTTTCTGCACGAGTCCACCACCGACTGGTATGAGCGCTACCAGGACCTTCTGGAAGACATCGACGCCTTCCAGGACATCGTGATTGACGACGCGCACGAACAAGACGACGAGGACGAATAACCAGGGTGAGTGCAGCGAACTCAGTGGAGATGGCAGGCGCGGCAACGGAGCAGTCCAGCGCGGCGCAGCTACCCCACCCCCCCGGCCCTCCACCGCAGCGCTGGATTCTGGCGGAACCCCACACGGACATGGCCACGGCACTGGCCCGCGAGGCGCGGCTGCCGCAGGTGCTGGCCGAGTTGCTGGCCGCGCGGGGCATCGATTCCGCAGACGCAGCGCACGTCTTTCTTAATCCCGACACAACCCACCTGCACGATCCCTTCCTGATGCGCGGCATGGACACCGCCGTGGCTCGCGTGGAGCAGGCTATCGCCGCCCAGGAGCCGGTGCTGCTCTACGGCGACTACGACGTGGACGGCACCACCGCCGTCGTTCTGCTGAAGACCTCCATTGAGATGCTGGGCGGCGTGGCCCGCTTTCACGTGCCGCATCGCCTGCGCGAGGGCTACGGCCTGCAGTCGAGCGTGCTGGAGACGGCGTACGCCGAGGGCGTGCGCCTGGTCATCACGGTAGACACCGGGATGCGCGCCTTTGCCGAGGCGGAGACAGCGCGCCGCCTGGGGCTGGACCTGATCGTTACCGATCACCACCTGCCCGAGGCCGGCGATGCCCTGCCCGTCGCGCTGGCTATTCTGAATCCCAACCAGCCCGGCTGCCCGTACCCTGAGAAGTCGCTGTGCGGCGCGGCTATTGCGCTCAAGCTGGCCCAGGCCCTGCTGGAGCGGCGTGATGCCGAGCGCACACGCAGCAAGACCCTGCCCAGCTTTCTGAAGATGGCGGCCATTGCCACCATTGCCGACGCCGTGCCGCTGCGCGGCGAGAATCGCGTGATCGCGGCGCTGGGCCTGCGCGAACTGAGCCGGCCGGTGGGCGCAGGGTTGTGTGCCCTGTTTGCCGCGGCCGAGCTGGACCCAGCCGCAAAGCAGCTCACTGGCTTTGACGTAGCCTTTCGCCTGGCGCCGCGCATCAACGCCGCGGGGCGCATGGATGTGGCCTCAGAGGTGATTGAGCTTTTCCTCACGCGCGACCGGAAACGCGCCGGTGAACTGGCTGCCAAGCTGGAGCGGCTCAACCGCGAACGCCGCGAAGCCGAGGCCGCCGCGCTGCACGCCATTGAGATGCGCCTGGCCAGCGACGCCGAGCTGGCGGCCGACAGCCTGCTGCTGGTGGAGGGGCAGGGCTGGCACCGCGGCGTCATCGGCATTCTTGCCTCGAGGGTGGTGGAGCGCACCGCCAAGCCCACGCTGGTGGTAAGCGTGGAAGACGGCGTAGCGCACGGCTCCGGCCGCTCGGTAGACGGCTTTCAACTGCTGAACGCGCTGGAGAGCTGCGCCGATGTCTTTACCCGCTTTGGCGGGCACGCCTTTGCCGTGGGCTTTGCCATGCCCGCCGAGCGCCTGCCGGAGCTGAAGCTGCGCCTGCGCGCCTATGCCGCCGAGCATCTGGCTGCGCGCCGCGCCGAGCACCTGCTGCGCATCCACGCGGAGCTGCCGCTGGACCGCATTACGCCGGTGCTGGCGGGATGGATGCGCAAGCTGGAGCCATTGGGCCATGGCAACCCCGAACCCATCTTTCTGGCCCGCCGCGCGCGCGTCCTTGCGCCGCCGCGCATCATGAAGGAACGCCACCTGCGGCTGGAGCTGGGGCAAACCACAGAGGACGCGCCAGGCGCCAGCGGTGTCAGCGGTGCCATGCGCGCCCTGGGCTGGAACCTTGCCGGGCAGGCGCTGACGCTGCGCGTTGTGGAGGGCAGCCTGATCGACGTGGCCTACCGCATCCGCGAGAATACGCATCCGGACTTTGGCGGCATCGAGGTGGAGATGGCCGGCTTCCGCCTGTCTGAATCCTGATCTAAAAAAGAGCCAGGCCCACGGCGAACCGTGAGCCTGGCGTGGTTGCGGCATGGGCAGACCCCCTACCGTCGATGCTCATCGCCGCCGCGCTGCTGCCACTGCGGGGCAGGCCGATACTGCGGCTCGGGCCGCTGCTGCGGGGCTGCGCGATACTGCGGTGGATTCGCGCGGTACTGTGGAGCCTGGCGATACTGCTGAGGATTTGCGCGGTACTGCGGCGCTGGACGGTTCTGCGGCTGCTCGGCCCGGTACTGCGGGCTTGCTCCGCCCCAGTTGCGGCCGTTGTTGTTGCGCTGCATTTGCGGTGCTGCCGCGTTACCCTGCCGCTGCTGGAAGCTGTTGTTTTGCGGACGATTGTTGAAGCGGCCTGGGTTCTGCCGGTCTGCCGCGCCGTTCATTGGGCCGTTGGGGTGGTTGGCCACCACGTTTGCCGGCCGCCCGTGATTGGCGTTGAAGTAGGCGTTGTGATCGGCGCGGGCCGCTGCCTCACGCTGATTCAGATAGGTGGCCCGCGTCATGTGCTGGTCGTGCATGGCCAGCCGCTCCTGCGCGGTGGGCATGTGCTGGATGCCGCCCGGTCCGCCGCTGTAGGCCACGTGCCGGTTGTTGATGATCGTGTTCCGCTCTACGATGGTGCGATCGATGTAGGTGTTGTGGATGTAGACGTTGTTCACACGCACCACTGCGGTGTTATAGGCAAACTCGCGGCCGCGCCACGCGCCGCCCACAAAGCCGATGCCCATGTAGCCGAAGCCGTAGTTGACACCGCCATAGTAGCCCACGTGGCGGGCCCAGTAGCCCGGATGCCACACATAAAAGCCAGTGGACCAGCCCCAGTAGCCGGGCGTCCACAGGGCGCCCACGTAGGGTGACGGCACCCAGGCGCCGGGCACCCAGTAGTAGCCATCCGGCCCGTAGGCCCAGTAGCCCGGCTGCCACATCCAGCCCGGCTGCGGGCAGGGCGGCTGTTCATAGACCATCAGTGGAGGCGGCGCAATGCCGACGCTGATAAACACCGACGCGTGCGAAGACGCGGGGATCACGCTCAAAAGCAGGGCCATCACCAGCCAGCGCGCGGAGCGAAGCAGTTTCATACGAACCTCCTGTGTGCATGCCCAACGGCCTCGGGGCCGTGGGTGCATCTCCAGTCACGCTCTGTATGACCCGGCTTTCCCGGGGAAGTTGCTGCGCTGGCCGCCTAGGGCCTGTTCACACTACCCGAATGGTGGGCGTTGCGCGGGAAAATTGCCCCAGACGAGGCGGAGGACGAAGACTTTGGTGACTCCAAGGCAAGGACGACAACGACGTATGGGGCAATTTTCCCCGCAACCCGCAGGGACGGGGCCGATTTTCCCGATTTCCGTGTCGGTCGTTGCTAGCAGACGTCCAGTCTGCGTCACTCCTCCCTCCTCGAACTCAGAAAAATCGGCTCCCGTCGCCGCCATCCGTGTAGTGTGAACAGGCCCTAGTCTTGGCGGCTGACGGCCGCATGCGAGTGCGCCGGGGCCTGGGGAGTAGTGGTCTTCCCGCCCGGCGCTTGTTTTTTCAACCTTCATCGGTGAGGATGATTGCAACTTTTGCGCGTGTCGGTCGGCCGCGGCGAGTACGCGCTGATGGCGGAAAGCTGACGGCCAGGAGCGGGTACATATGGCGATTCGTTGGGACAAATTTACGGTCAAGTCGCAGCAGGCGATGCAGCAGGCGCAGGGGCGCGCGGCGGAGTATGGCAACCCGGAGTTGCAGCCGGTGCATCTGCTGCTGGCGCTGGTGGAGGATCGCGAGGGTGTG
>DAIDGZ010000017.1 GCA_027452125.1 Acidobacteriaceae bacterium
TGGATGCACTCAGTCTGGATGGGTGAGTTCATGGGCACACTGGTGCTCGTGCTGATGGGGACCGGTGTGAATGCCGGCGTGACCCTGCGCAAGTCCTACGCCTACGGCGCGGGATGGATGGTGGTAGCCTCGGGCTGGGCCATGGGTGTGTTGTGCGGCGTGCTGGTGGCGCAGGCCTTCGGCAGCGCCGGCGCGCATCTGAACCCGGCTATTACGCTGGCAGCGGCGGTAGCCAGCGGCAACTATGCGCAACTACTCACCTACTGGTCCGCGCAACTACTGGGCGCCATGGTTGGCGCAAGCCTGATGACGCTGCACTACTGGCCGCACTGGGAGCCGACGCCCGAACCCGCAGCCAAGCTGGGCATCTTCTGCACCAATGGAGCCATTCGCAGTCCGCTGGCCAACCTCTTCGGTGAGATGCTGGGCACGGCGGTGCTGGTGGTGGTGGCCGCTGCAATTTTTTCGCACGGCGTTTCAGCAACGGGTCCTGCGGCGGGCGTGGGGCAGTGGCTGGTGGCCAGCCTGGTGTGGGGCATTGGCCTCTCACTGGGCGGCACGACGGGCTACGCCATCAATCCCGCGCGCGATCTGGGGCCGCGCCTGATGCATGCCCTGTTGCCGATCCCCGGCAAGGGCGGCTCCAACTGGAGCTATGCGCCGATTCCGCTGCTGGGGGATCTGACCGGCGCGGTGCTGGCGGGCATTCTGCTGCACTATGCCCACCTGTGATCCTCGCTTGTGATGCCAAGCCATTTCAGGCAGGATCGCGATTGACGGCGTACTCGTCCAGCAGCACGGCGATGAGGACGGCAGTGGGAATGGAGACCATGGCGCCGAGCACGCCGGCGAGGGCCGAACCGATCAACAGCGAAGCGAGTATGGCCAAGCCGGGCAGATTGACCCGGTTCTTCATGATGCGCGGAATGAGATAAGAATTCTCAATCTGCACGTAGATGAGATAGAAGACGGCCACGCCGATGACGCGTCCCCAGGAATCGATTGCCGCCACCAGCAGCGCCAGCGTGATGCACACCGCGGCGCCGAGCACGGGGATGATGTTGAGCGCGCCGGTGAGCACGCCCAGCGCATACGCATAGCGCACGCCTAGAGCCAGATAGACGGCGGTGCTGGCGAGGCCGAGGATGAGCATGAGGCTGCCCTGGCCCACCAGCCATCCGCCCATGCGGATGCGCGCGCGTTGCAGAGTCGTGTCAAGGCGCGCGCGGCGGTTTGGGGGCACGAAGGAGAGGAACCAGTGATAGGCGAGGTCGCCTTCGAGGATGAAGTAGACGGTAAGGATGCAGCCCATGGCCACGTCAAACAGGCGGCCGGCCCAGTCGCGAATGGAGAAGAGCAGATAGGTGGCGGTGCCGCTGACGATGGTTTGGAGCTGGGCGCTGAGGTTGCCGCTGACCAGATGCTCAGCGAAGGGAACGCGCTTGAGCCGTTCCGCGAGAGCGGGCAGGCGCGTGGGCAGCTCGTGGCCAAACTGCTGAAGATCAGAAAGCACCGGCGGCAAGGCCAGAAAACAGAAAGCGACGATGGCTGCGACCAGCGCGAGGAGCAGAAAGAAGAGCGCCGATCCCTTGAAGGGCTGCCAGCGGCCCAGGCGGAAGCGCGCGGTGGAACGGACGACCGGCGCCAGCACCACCGCGAACAGACCACTGACATAGAGCAACACCAGTTCCGCGCGCAGCAGCCAGGCGAGATAGGCCGCCAGCGCCAGGGCGAAGGCGAAGAGAATCTCGCGTTGCAGAGAGCGGGCTGGAGCGGGATGCTCGTTCATGGGCAGCCTTATTGATCTCCGCTGAGGATGGAGCCGACGATGCCACCCAGCAAGCCGCCGCCGATGCCTGCCGCCGTGGCAGGCTGGGAGTTTTCGCGGGGCAGATACTCGGCGATCTGATGCGCCAGGCGAGAGATGGGCAGCGTCTGGAGCCAGACACGGCCGGGCCCTTGCAGCACAGCGAGGAAGAGGCCGTCGCCGCCGAAGAACATGTTCTTGATGCCGGGCACGGTGGTGATCTGGAAGCCGACGGAGGCCTGGAAGGCGCCCACATGGCCGGGGTGCACGCGGAGAAATTCGCCCGGGGCGAGGTCCTTGACGATCAGCTCGCCGGAGAGCTCGAGCCAGGCCGTGCCGTAGCCACCTACCTTCTGCAACAGGAAGCCGTCCCCGCCAAAGATGCCTGCGCCGAGCGACTGCTGAAAGCCGACGCTGATGGCGACCTGCGGCGTGGCGCAGAGAAAGCCGTGGCGGTGCACCATGTACTCCTGGCCCTGGTTGACCTCAACCGGAACGATGTGGCCGGGCACCTTGGTGGCAAAGGCCACGTAGCCGGGGTACTGGTAGGCGCGATACTCGGTCATGAAGATGCTGCCGCCGCCGGCTACCCGCTTGAGGATGCCGAAGAGGCCGCCGCCGCCGCCCATCTGTGTATGCGTGGCCATCTGGATGGAAGCCGACATCCAGGAGAGCTCGCCGCTCTCAGAAAAGACACTCTCGTTGGGATCAAGATCGACTTCCAGCACGGGCATAGTGGTGCCCAGAATCCGCGTCTGCATGGGTGGGGGTGACCTCCTTCTCAGCACCCAGTGTACTGCGTGCAGGAAAAAAGGCGATAAGGCCGCGGGCGGCGGCAGGACGAAAGACGGCGGGTTAGCAAGTTCGCGAGTTTGCGAGTTTGCAGGTTAGCGGGTTTACAAGTTTGCGATGGCGTAGAGGGGGCTCAGAAGCCGGGTTCCTTTGTGGTCTTTGACGATGCGCCCAGATTGGTTTTCAGAAACTCCTTTACGGCTTCCAGGTTGGCGTCGTAGAAGCGCGGATCGGCCCAGAAGGTATGACGGGCGCCTTCCGCCTGGAAGAACTGCACGGGAACATGGAGGGCCTGGAGCGCCTTGACGAAGGCCTGCGCCTCGGTGAAAGGGACGGTTGGATCGATGGTGCCGTGGCCCACGTAGATGGGTGGCGCGCCGGCATGGACGTGGAAGATGGGCGAAGCATCCTTGCAGGCATCCGGTTTTTCTTCGCACGTGCCGCCCAGGTAGGCAGCCACCATGCCTGCCTCGTGAGTCTTCGCTTCATCGGTGAGGTCCAGCACGCCATTGAGGATTACTGCGGCCTGCACGGCGGACGGGCTGGTCTTCTGCTGCTCGCTGCTGGCGGCGCCGGCCGGGGTTCCCGCGGGATCCAGCGCGACGAGCGCGGCCAACTCGCCACCGGCAGAACTGCCAGCCACGGCCACCTGCGCGGGGTTCAGATGGAACTCCGGGGCGTGCTCCTTGAAGTACTTCACAGCCGCAAGCGATTCATGAAAAGAATTCGGGAAGGGCACGGGATCGAGATCGTATTCAATGGTGAAGCAGGCGAAGCCATCCTCGGCCAGCGCGCGGATCAGCTTGATCATCTGGTTGCGATTGCCGTTTTTCCAGCCGCCGCCGTGGATGAAGACGACACCGGGAAACGGCCCCTTGCCCATGGGGACGTAGGCATCGGCCTTGAGTGGACCGTTGACGCCCTGGGTATAGGTGATGTCGCTGGTGACGGTGTAGTTGGCGTCTGCGGGGAACTGATCGGGGAGCTTTTGCGCGGCGGCAGGGCGCGCACAGAGCAGAAACAAGGTGCAGAACAGGGCCAGTCCGATCCGGGTCGTGAACGGGGACATGGGAAGCTTCCTCCTGTAACCATTGCCTGGGCTGAAAGCGCCAGAGCCTCTAGTTGTTTTGCCCGCAATTCTCTTCGGACGGGCTGCTCATGTCAAGGTCATGCTGCGGGTCATGCTGCAGGCCGTACGCCGGCGTGGGGGTGAGAAGGGAGGATGCCGCGGCGCGAACTGCGGAAAGAGTCTCGCGCGCCGGGGAGAAATGCACTACTCTTGGCTGTGAACGCATGAAGAAATGGTCCGTTCAAATCCGCAAGGCGATTGCCGACGCCCTGGCGCATGACATCATCAACACGGCCAAGGCTGCCGCGTACTCCGGCATGCTGATGCTGTTCCCGGCGGTGCTGGTGATTACCACGCTGCTGGCCCAGGTATCGGAAGGGGCCACGTTTGTGGGCGAGCTGCGGGCCATTTTTGAGCAGGTTTTGCCGGGGGACACGATGGACCTGCTGCAGACGGCGGTGCTGGCGCATCCGGTGCGTTCGTTCTCGGTCATCTTTTCGGCGAGTTCGCTGAGCATCTTTGCCAGCATGGGCATGACGCTTTCCTTGATGGAGGGTTTTCGCCGGGCCTATCGTCTACCGCCCGAGGCGTGGAGCTTTTGGGCGCGGCGGCTGCGGGCGCTGCTGCTGGTGCCCATTGTGCTGGTGCCGCTGGCCATTGCCACGCTGGTGATCATCTTCGGGCACCAGATAGAACTGTGGATGATTGACGCGGCCGGGCACGAGTTGCGTCGGGTGGTGCTATTTTCGTGGCGGATGGTGCGGTGGTCGATCGCCCTGGCGACCAGCATGACGGTGCTGAGCGTGCTGTATCACTTTGGCACCAAGCGCACGGAGAGCTGGCGCAAGGTGGTGCCCGGCGCCATTGCCGGAACGCTCATCTGGTTTCCGGCCACGCTGGCCTTTGGCTGGTATGTTACCCGGGACCAGAACTATTCGCGCTTCTACGGGCCGTTTGCGGCGGGAATCGCGACGCTGGTGTGGATCTATCTTTCCGCGCTGAGCGTGCTGGTGGGCGCGGAGCTGAACGGCATGCTCTATGCGAATCGCCAGGAACGGAGCGCCGCCGCGGCGTTAAGCGAGAGCACACCTTCCGGTCAGTGACAGTTCTCACCGACCGTCGTGGAAGCCGCATCCCATCATGGTATGGGGCAGTTTGGGCGCACCGCGCCGTGTACAATAAAGCAGGCCACGGGCGGTTGCACACATTCCCGAAGGAATATCACTTCCCTGCACTTAAGCCACTGAATCAACTGGAGTAATTAGCATGTCTTTTGCCGATTTCAGCCTGACCGGGTCGCCGACCCAGCGGCGCGCGAAAATTGTTTCCACGCTGGGCCCGGCCTCCAACACCGAGCCTGTTTTCCGGGAGCTGGTCAGAGCAGGCGTGGATGTGGTCCGCCTGAACTTTTCGCACGGAACCCATGAAGAGAAGCTGGCTTTGATCCAGATGATCCGCAAGGTGAGCCGGGAAGAACGCAAGCCGCTTTGCATTCTGGCCGACCTGCAGGGACCGAAGATTCGCACCTCGAAGCTGAAGGATCGCCAGCCTGTGATGCTGAAGGCCGGCGGGCGGCTGACGATTACGCCGCGCGAGGTGCCGGGCACGGCAACGCTGGTGGGAACCACCTTCAAGACCCTGGCGGAGAACGTGGAGCAGGGTTCGCGGATTCTGCTTTCCGACGGCCTGATCGAGCTGCGCGTCCACGAGGTGGATGGCGAGGATGTGGTCTGCGAGATCATCAACGGCGGCATGCTGGGCGAGAACAAGGGCATCAACCTGCCCGGCATTCCGGTGCGCGTGCCGTCACTGACGGACAAGGACGCCGAGGATCTGGAGTTTGCGCTGAAGAGCGGCGTGGATGCCATTGCCGTTTCATTTGTGCGCACGGCGGAAGATATTCGCCTGGTGCGCAATCGGGTGTCGGCGCTGGGCGGGGAGACGTGGATCATCGCCAAGCTGGAGAAGCCACAGGCCATCGAGCACCTGGACTCGATCCTGAATGTGGCCGACGGCATCATGGTGGCGCGTGGCGACCTGGGCGTGGAAGTGCCGCCGGAGAAGGTGCCCGCCATCCAGAAGCACATCATTCGCCGCGCGGCGGAGTTCCGCAAGCCGGTGATTACCGCGACGCAGATGCTGGAGTCGATGATTGAGAACCCGCGGCCAACGCGCGCGGAGGTCTCAGACGTGGCCAATGCGGTGTATGACGGCACCGACGCGGTGATGCTCTCGGGCGAGTCTGCGGTGGGCAAGTATCCGGTGGAAGCAGTGGCTATGATGGCCCGCATTGTCTCTGAGGCGGAACGGCACATCAAGGAGCGGCACCATGCCGCGCCGCGCATCCAGCACACCCATCTTTCGATTGCCGAGACTATCTGCGAGGCCACGGCGCACGCCGCGGACGATCTGGACCTGCGCGGCATTGCCCTCTTCACCGAGTCGGGCGCAACCGCGCGGCAGCTCTCCAAGTATCATCCGGTGGCGCCGATCTTTGCGCTGAGCCCGATTGACGTGACCATCAACCGGCTGAACCTGCTGTGGGGAACCACGCCGATCCGCTGCCCCAAGGTGAACACCACCGAGGCGCTGGTGGATATTGCGGAGAGCCTGCTGGAGCAGTACGGCTATGTGAAGAGTCGCGAGGTGATTGCGATTGTAGCCGGTACCCGCACCAAGTCCGGCTCGACCAACTTCCTGCGGCTGCATGTGATGGGCGAGCACAACCTGGAAGGCGTGCGCTTCTTTGCATCGCACGAGGATCAGCCCGCGGCTCCGGAAGCAGCGCTGCCGGAGATCGAAAAGGCTCCTGTAGCGGCCAAGCCGAAGCGCGCCGCCAGCAAGACCACGAAGGCGCCCGCGAAGCGCCGGTAGGCAGGGTAGCACGGAACCGACAAAGCGCCATCCTTGCGGGTGGCGTTTTGTCTGTATTGACGAATGCGACTCATGGCATCCTGCTATGCCACGCGGTTCGTGTTATTCCATGAACATCAACCTCCATGGATTCCCCGGATAAGGCACTCAAGATGCTATGATTCATCCGTCTGTGGCTGATTTTCGGGAGCGTCAGACGCCGTTGGCAGGCAGAGTAGCCCCGATATGAAGCGCGGCAAGAGATCGCGGTGGAGCGTAGGACGAGCCTTTTGGAGACACCCGGCGTGAGTTCGGATAGAGCAGCAGAAGCGCGGCAGCAGGAATCCGGCTCCCCATCCTCCGCAGCACCGTCTTTTCCGGAAGAGCGCGCTGAGTTGGAGTGGCTGCTGAAGCATCCAGAGATGGGCCGCTCGGCTAATCTGGTCCGTTTTCTCACTTACATCTGCAACCGCTATTTTGAGGGTGAATCCGACGAGATTCGCGAGTACTCAATCGCCGTGGAGGCGCTGGGGCGCAAGGCGGCCAGCTTTGACTCGCACGTGGATCCGATTGTGCGCGTCACGGCGCGGGCGCTGCGCAAAAAGCTGAACGAAATCTACGGCAATGATGGGCAGAACCGGGCGTTGCGCATTGTGCTGCCGGTGGGCCATTACGTTCCTCAGTTTGTGCGCCCGACGACTCCACAGGCGGAAGAGACCGCGGAAGCAACCGAGACGGGTGAAGGCACAGAGGAGTCTGCCGGAAACGGCAGACCAATTCTGCGCTACCTGGCCGAGCACCGCAAAGGGCTGGTGCAGGCGGCTTTGGGCGTAGTGGCGCTGGCCGTGGTGTTTGTGGCGGGATACTTTCTGGGGCAGCGGGGGGAGCATGCGGCGCCGGTAGTGAGCGAAACGCTGCAATGGGGCGAGCCGGTGTGGAGCGATGAGTTCAATGGCCCGGCCCAGCAGATTCCCGATCCGGCGAACTGGACCTATGACGTAGGCAACCAGAACGGCTGGGGAAATGGCGAGGTGGAGATCTACTGCGCCGCGCAGGGCACGAATCCCCGGCAATGCGACCCGCAGCACCCGAACGCCTTTCAGGATGGGTCCGGACACCTGGTGGTACGCGCCGAGCGCACAGCGCAGGGCAACTGGACCTCAGCACGGCTGACCACCCGCGGCCTGAAGGAGTTTCAGTACGGCCGGATTGAGGCGCGGATGAAGCTGCCGGTGGGGAAGGGGCTGTGGCCTTCCTTCTGGATGCTGGGAGCCGACTTCGACAAGGTGGGCTGGCCGGCAGCAGGTTCTGTGGCAATTGTGCAAAACGTCGCGCTGGCTTCGCGCTCGAACGGGCTGGGCCCGCAGATCATCCGGGCGACGGTGCATGGGCCGCGTTACTACGGCGCCAACGGACTGTGGCACGACTACAAACTGCCGAACGGCGCGCGGGTGGATGACGGCAACTTTCACACCTACGGCATTATCTGGTCGCCGGGGATGATCCAGTTCTACGTGGATGACCCGGCGAACGTGTATTTTGTGCAGGATGCCAACGATCTCCCGGCTGGGGGCGAGTGGGTCTTCGACCATCCCTTCTCATTACTTTTGAACGTGGCGCTGGGGGGAGACTGGCCAGGCGACCCCGATGCCACCACACCCAACCCGGCCGACATGCTGGTGGACTACGTTCGGGTGTACAAGATTCCGCCGGTGGCGGCGCCGAGCATCCAATGGCAGCCGGTGCAGGTGAAGGCGGGGGCCTCCGTGGCCAGCACGGTTACGCTGCAAGCCTCGCACTATGCGGGGCGGGTGCTGCTGACCTGCTCCACACAGCCGGCAACCGTAGCCTGCTCGCTGGCCACCTCGGTGGTGAACTTCTCCGACACGCTGACGCAGGAAGATACGCTGACGCTTTCGACGGAGTCCTTCTCGGACCAGGGACGGATCGCGGCTCCTCCGGGGCAGTACAAAGTAACCATCACGGCGACCACGATCAGCGGCGATCACTCCCAATTGACGGTGCCGTTCCAGGTAAAAAGTGGGAGCTAGACGTAAATCAGTCCTGATTTACCCCTGGTTTTACCCGTAAACCGATCTGATTATCCCCTCTCCTCAGTGCAACTTACCCCAGGAAGCCCGCCAGGGACGATGGCGGACGGACAGGCCATGCCATGGGGAGGTACTGGCATAGCAGAGATAAATTGCGCGATGAAACAAGGTAGATATCCACCAGAAATGAAAGGGTCTGGAGCGAGATTGCGGGTGGGGATGTGCTGGCTGGAGGTGTTCCGGGGCGGAAGACGATCCATCACGCTGCTGACGGACGGGGGGGCAGTTGTTCGCCGGCGCTGCGCGCTTACGGCGGAGGCTAAATCCACTACTCGTAAATTTATCCGCCGGTTACGTTTCCAGTCCTATTGCGGGGCGGATTGAATACGGATGGTTCCGCAAAGGCAGCATTTGCAGCATCGGACAGGCGCCGCTGAGATCAGGCACTTTTAGCAGAGAGCAGCGCCGGAACGCAGAAGCTCAATTTGGATGTACGCAGCAGAACCCCTCAGAGCACCGAGGTTGGCAAAGGGAGCAAAGAAGAATGCCCTCGAAGATTCGACCAAGCGCAGGATCAAGAGAAGCTGGCGGAATA
>DAIDGZ010000018.1 GCA_027452125.1 Acidobacteriaceae bacterium
ATGAACACAGTGCGCGAGCACGCCTGGCAGGATATGACCTGCACCGTGGAAGCCGGTTGCAGCTGGGCCAGCTTGCAGGCGGAGCTGGCTCGGCACGGTCAGCATGTGGCGCTCGATCCGCTATGGCCGGAGCAGGCTACCGTGGGCGGCATCGTCGCCTGCAATGACAGCGGCACTGCGCGCTTGCGCTACGGCGGCCTGCGCGATCTCATCATCGGCATGACCCTCGTGCTCGCCGACGGCACCATCGCCCGCTCCGGCGGCAAGGTGGTGAAGAACGTGGCTGGTTACGATCTGCATAAGCTGCTCACCGGCAGCTTTGGCACGCTCGGCGTCATCACGCAGGTGAACTTCCGCCTCCATCCGCTGGAGACGCAGGCCCGCAACTGGACCGTCTCCGCGCCCGATGCCGCCTGCTTGGCCGAGCCGCTGCGCGTGCTGATGGATACGCAACTGATTCCTTCCAGCGTGCAGTTGCGCATGCGTCCTGGGCAGTGCGCGCTGGATGTGCGCGTAGCCGCCGTACCCGCCTGCCTGGATGCGCACGCCGCGCAGTTGGGCCGCATCTTCGTGGATCTGCCTTTAAGCGAGTGTGATGACTCTGTCTGGTCCGCGCGGCAGGCTCTCTTCGCCAACCCCGATGCGCTGATACTCAAGATAAGTCTGCTGCCCAGTGAAATCTGCTCGATTACGGAAGATCTCTCCCGATGGGCGAACGCTGAGGGCAAGCGCATCGCCTTGGTGGCGCAGGTTTACGGCCTGATGACCGTAGCACTGGAAGCGGCGCCGGCCGCCGCGCAGGCTCTGGTCGAGCATCTTCGGGCGCAACTCGCGCCCGGCGGGGGCAGCGTTACTGTGCTCCGCGTCCCTCCTGCTCTTCGCGGGAGTCTCGATGTGTGGGGCCCTGTGGGCAATGCTCTTCCGCTCATGTCTGAGATCAAGCGCCGCTTCGATCCCAACCGCATCCTCAGCCCCGGCCGTTATGCAGGGGGCATCTGACGCCTATGCCGCATACCACAGCACCGGAAGAGATTCGCCCCTCCAGCTTTGACGCGCACCACCCGCCGCAGAAGCAGCATATCGACGAGTGTGTCCACTGCGGTTTTTGTCTCCCTGTCTGTCCCACCTACGTGCTCTGGGGTGAGGAGATGGACTCGCCCCGCGGCCGCATTTACATGATCAAGAAGGCCAGCCAGGGCGCTGCGCCGCTCGATGGCCCCTTTCAGCAGCACATGGACAACTGCCTGGGCTGTATGGCCTGCATGACCGCCTGCCCCTCCGGCGTGCAGTACAACCGGCTGATCGAGCCGGTGCGCGCCCAGCTTGAGCGCAACACCCCGCGCACCTTTGCGGACCTTCTCTTCCGCAAGCTGATCTTCGCCACATTTCCCCATCCGGATCGCCTGCGCCGCATGGCCGGGCCGTTGCGCGCCTATCAGCAAAGCGGCCTCCAGGCGCTGGTGCGCTGGTCTGGCGTGTTGGGGCTGCTCCCCCGGCGCCTTGCCGCCATGGAAGCGCTGCTGCCCGCCGTGCCTGCAGACGCGGCATCCAGCCTGCCCGAGCGCATCCAGCCTGCCGCTCCGCCTCGTCTCCGCGTGGGCATGCTCAGCGGCTGCGTGCAGCCGGTCTTCTTTCCGCATGTCAACGCGGCCACGGCACGCGTGTTGGCGGCGGAAGGATGCGAGGTCGTGATTCCGCGGCAGCAGGAATGCTGCGGTGCACTCATGCTGCACTCCGGCCTGGAGAGCGATGCTGCGGAGCTGGCCCGGCGCATGATCGCCGCCTTTGAAGCCGCCAACGTGGATGCCATCGTCATCAACTCCGCGGGCTGCGGCTCCACGATGAAAGAGTATGGCGAGCTGTTGCGGGACGATCCCGCCTGGGCCGCCCGCGCCGCCGCCTTCTCCGCCAAATGCAAAGACGTTGCCGAGATCCTCTGCGAACTGGAGCCGCAGGCCCCGCGTCATCCGCTGCCGCTGCGCGTCGCCTATCACGATGCCTGCCACCTGCAGCATGCCCAGGGCGTACGCCAGCAGCCGCGCCGCCTGCTCGCCGGCATTCCCCATCTGGAAGTGGCGGAGATCCCCGAAGGCCACCTCTGCTGCGGCTCCGCTGGCGTCTACAACCTGCTGGAGCCGGAGGCCGCCAGCGCCCTCGGTGACCGCAAGGTGGATCATCTGCTCACCACCAACGCCCAGGCCGTGCTCAGCGCCAATCCCGGCTGTCTGCTTCAGTTGATGAATGGCCTGCGCCGTCGCGGCCTGAAGGCCATCCCCACGTTTCACATGGTCGAGCTGCTCGATGCCTCCATCCGCGGCGTCTCAGCCGGCGAACTGCTGCGGCAAGACAAGACCCGGGGCGGTGAGGCAAACTGGAGGGCATGATCTCCGCTGACCGTGAAGCCGTTCTCCGTTCCGCGGCCGACCTCCTGCTGGAAGCCCGCCGCACCGCCACTCCCGTTGACGATCTGCCCGCCGCACTGCAACCCGCCTCGCTGGAAGAGTCCTACTTCGTGCAGGACGTGATGGCCCAGGCCATCCAGCCGAACTACAGCGGTCCCCGCTCGTGGAAGGTGGGCGCCCCCGCGCCGGATGCCACGCCCATGTTTGGCCCTATGATCACCGCATGGATCAAGGACGATGGCTGCGTGCTCGGTGAGCCGCGCCATCGCCTGCGCGGTCTGGAGGCGGAAGTCTCCTTCCTCATTGGCAAGGACCTGCCGCCACGCGCGACGCCGTACACCCGCGAAGAGATCATCGACGCCATCGAGAGCTGTCATCCCGCCATCGAGGAACTGGAGGCCGGCGTGACCGTGCCGTCCAAAGCCGCGCGCTTCGCCATGATCGGCGACCTGCAGATGCATGGTGGCTTTGTGCACGGCCCGGCGGTGCCCAACTGGCAGCAGATTGACTTTGCCCGGGAGTCTGTCTCCCTCGCCGTGGATGGCAAGGTAATGGTGGAGAACACCGCCTCCAACTCGGCTGGAACCGACCTGCTGCGCCTTGTGCTGCACCTCGTCAATGAGGGCTCAGCCCGCACCGGCGGCCTGCAGAAGGGAAGCTGGGTGACCACCGGCAGTTGGACCGGCAACACCTTCGCCGCGTCCGGTTCTGTCGTGAATGTCCGCTTCTCCACTGCGGGCAGCGTCTCGCTGCGCTTCGCTTAGCATGTTCCGGCAAGCAGAATAAGAATCGTGGAGCGCGCCGTGTGATGCCGCGCTCCATCGCTCGACCTCCAGCATCCATCAGGAGTGGTTCATGGCTCAGCATCTCGATCTTCCCGGCGTCCAGATCCTCGCACCCATCCCGGCAAGCTATGCCGAGATTCTTACTCCCGAGGCAGTTGCCTTCATCGTCGACCTGCAACGCGCCTTCAATAGCCGCCGCAAAGAGCTGCTCGCCGCCCGCCACCAGCGCCAGATGCGCCTGGATGCCGGCGAGAAGCCGGACTTCCTGCCCGATACGAAGGCCATTCGCGAATCCGAGTGGACCGTGGCCCCGCTGCCGCCAGACATCCTCGACCGCCGTGTGGAGATCACCGGCCCCGTCGATCGCAAAATGATCATCAACGCGCTCAACTCCGGCGCGCGCGTCTTCATGGCCGACTTTGAAGATTCCAGCACGCCGCTCTGGTCCAACCTGATCGAGGGCCAGATCAACCTGCGCGATGCCATTCGCCGCACCATCACCTACGCTGATCCGGCCAGCGGCAAGCAGTACAAGCTCAACGACAAGACCGCTGTGCTCTTCGTCCGCGCCCGCGGCTGGCATCTGGAGGAGCGCCATATCCTTGTGGATGGCGAGCCCATGTCCGGCTCCATCTTCGACTTCGGCCTCTACTTCTTCCACAACGCCAAAGAGCTGCTGGCCCGCGGCAGCGGTCCCTACTTCTACCTGCCCAAAATGGAGAGCCATCTCGAAGCGCGCCTCTGGAACGACATCTTCCTGCGCGCCCAGCAGGCCGTAGGCCTGCCCAGCGGCAGCATCAAGGCTACCGTGCTCATTGAGACTATCCTGGCTACCTTTGAGATGGATGAGATTCTCTACGAGCTGCGCGAGCACTCCGCCGGCCTCAACTGCGGCCGCTGGGACTACATCTTCAGCTTCATCAAGAAATTTGCCAACGACGCCAAAGCCATGCTGCCTGACCGTGCCCAGGTGACCATGACCACGCACTTCATGCGCAGCTATTCAAAGCTGGCCATCAAGACCTGCCACCGCCGCAACGTACATGCTATGGGCGGCATGTCTGCCTACATCCCGGTCAAGTCCGATCCGGTGGCCAATGAGAAGGCTATTGCCCAGGTGCGCGCTGACAAGGAGCGCGAGGCGGGCGACGGCCACGACGGCACCTGGGTGGCCCATCCCGGCCTGGTTCCGGTAGCCATGGAGGTCTTTGATCGTCTCATGCCTCAGCCCAACCAGATCACCAGGCAGTTGCCGGACTACCACGCCTTCGCAGCCGACCTGTTGCAGATTCCCGAGGGCCAGATCACCGAGGCCGGCCTGCGGCAGAATGTCGCCGTGGGTCTCGGTTATGTGGAGGCCTGGCTGCGCGGCATCGGCTGCGTCCCCCTCTTCAACCTGATGGAAGACGCCGCCACCGCGGAGATCAGCCGCGCCCAGCTCTGGCAGTGGGTGCACAACCAGGCTCGCCTCAGCGATGGCCGCCTGGTAGATGTCCCGCTGGTCGAGGCCTTCATCGCCGAAGAACTGGCGCGGCAGAAAACGCTGGTGGATGCAGAGCGTTACGTCGCATGGGAGAAGGCTGCCAGCCTGATGCGCGAGCTGGTCGAGTCGCCGCAGTTCGTGGAGTTCCTCACCCTGCCCGCCTATCAGCGCGTGCTCAAGGAAGAGCGGCTGGTCTCCGCCTGAAGCAGGGGGTCAGAGCGGGAAAAGGGACCCGCTTTGCACCGGCATAGCCGTAACGCGAGCCCGTCTCCGGTGCAGTTGCGGCTGCGTCTCGCTTGCCGGAGCAGCCAGCATCCCGGCAATCTCGCGCAGCTCGGCGCGCGCCTTGCCAATGGCGGCCACAGCTACATCCAGCCGCCGGTCGGCCTCGCCGCCTGCTGGTTCCAGCTTTGGCTTGGCTTCCCGCGTGGGCCTTCCCGGCCCGCGTCGTTCCTGCTCCAGCGCCTGCCGTGCGCCGGCGATGGTGTAACCCTCGCCGTGTACCAGTTGCTTGATCTTCAGCGCCAGCTCCACTTCGCTGCGCCGGTAGAGCCGCTGCCCGGTACCGCTCTTGTTGGGCTTCAGTTGCGGAAACTGCGTCTCCCAGAACCGCAGCACATACGTCTCGATCTCGCAGATACGGGCCACGTCGCCAATCTTGAAGTAGAGGCGATCGGGAATAACCGGCGATTCTGTTGCGTGCTTGCGCGAGGCTTGGGGTGCCATAGGCTACTGGTTACTGTAGACGCTTAGTACGGGAAAACGCCCACAATAAAAGTCAGTATAGGCCACAAATTGCACAAGAATTGCAGCAAAATCGCCCGCCCGGCCCTTCTCCTGAGGAAAACCGGGGTCGAAATGCTGAAAACAAGGCCGTTTTCCCACGCAGACGATACAGCGGATCAGAAATCGCCGGCACTTCGCCGCCAAACTCCTGATCCGCAGTCTCTTATGGACGCTGTGTAACGGGGCGCTCGACAGAGTGCCGTGGCGCCGCCCGCAGGTATTGTTTGGGCCAGCTCACCGTCTCGCCCAGCGCCGCTGCCGCGTGCAACGGCCAGTAGGGATCGCGCAGCAACTCCCGCGCCAGCAGCACCATATCCGCCTCGCCCTGGGCGACGATGTCGTTCGCCTGCTGCGGTTCGGTGATCATGCCCACCGCAGCGGTGGCGATGCCTGCCTCCCGCCGGATGCGCGCTGCAAAAGGCGCCTGAAAACCGGGGCCGACGGGAATCCTGGCATGCGGCACCAGACCGCCGGTGGAGACGTCCACCAGGTCCACGCCGTGCGCCTTGTAGAGCTTGGCTAGTTCGACGGACTCGTCCGCCGTCCAGCCGCCCTCTGCCCAGTCCGTGGCGCTGATGCGCACAAACACCGGCAGATGATCCGGCCACTCCGCCCGCACGGCCTCCACCACGCGCAGCGGCAGGCGCACGCGGTTCTCAAAGCTGCCGCCGTACGCGTCGTTGCGCTGGTTGGCCAGCGGCGACAGAAACTGGTGCAGCAGGTAGCCGTGGGCGTTGTGGATCTCCACGAAGTCAAACCCCGCCTGCAGCGCGCGCCGCGCCGCCTGGCGAAAGGCCTCCACGACCGCATCGATTCCCGCCAGGTCCAGCGCCGCGGGTGTCGCATAGCCCTCGCCAAAGGCCACTGCGCTGGGCGCCACAGGCTGCCAGCCGCCCTCGGGACCAGGCACCAGGCGCTCGCCCCCCGGGGCAAACGGCGGAGCCATGCTGGCCTTGCGTCCGGCATGCGCCAGTTGGATGCCGGCCCGCGCGCCCTGCGTGTGGATAAACCGCACAATCCGCTCCAGCGCCGGAATATGCTCGTCCTTCCAGATGCCCAGGTCGGCCGGCGAGATGCGTCCCTCCGGCGCCACAGCCGAGGCCTCCAGAATCACGGCGCCGGCGCCGCCCTGCGCCCGGCTCCCCAGGTGCACCAGGTGCCAGTCCGTGGCAAATCCGTCCTCGCAGGAGTACTGGCACATAGGCGACACGCCGATGCGGTTGGGAAACTCCAGGGATCGGAGCTGCAAAGAAGAAAACAAAGGTTGGCTCATACTCTTACAGATGATAGGCAACCCGATTGGATGCACACGCGCGCGCGCCGGCGCGGACAGAACGTCTGCACCGGCGTGTGGGCTT
>DAIDGZ010000019.1 GCA_027452125.1 Acidobacteriaceae bacterium
AGGAAAGTCGGGCTGAAAACCGTGTTCGAGCATGGCGGCATGCGCAGCCGCAGACAGGTTGTAGTGAAAAGGGTGACCGCCACCATGCATCGGGGAGTGCGCTCCTTGGACGCAACACGCCAGCCTATCATGCAGGGGACCGGCGGCGCCCCGCGCTGCTTGATGGCCTCCAGCGGTGAAGGGATGTTAATGAGGCGAAGGGAAGAGTGGGCGGTTAACCACCCAAAACCCTCTTTCAACCGCTGCTTCAGCACGCCATATCACACGGCTGTTACACTCACGACAAAACAATGATTGGATCAGGAATCGGCGCATACATCGAGTTCTTCATCCGGGTGATCGTGAACCTCGTGCGAAGGATCGGCAGCAGCGATTGGCCAGTTTGTACTGCGATTGTCTCCAAATCGGAGGTTCAAAAGTCATTCTGGGGATGCATTGTCATAGTTGTTCACTACAAATATCGCACCGCGGACCGGCGCTGCGAAGGTGTTCATAAACAGCCATTCGTCTTCGATAACTATGCGAGGGCCTATCTGGGCCAATACCCCGGAGGGTCAGAATTCTCCGTTCTTATCAATCCGAGGCAATGTTCTTACTCCATACCAGAAAATTGGAGAACCCATTTCGTTCGGGCAGATTAGCGCCGGGCACAAACCGCATGATCGCTGTCGCGCCTGTATCGTCGGCGAATGTACTTTGAAAATATAGAGTTATACCCCCTCAACAGCGGCGCCCCCGAATCGTCGGCCACTCTTCCCTGAGCAAGAGCACCAAGCCCTCTACCACCTCTGCCGCTTCTCCACCGAAGCAAGGACACGTCTCGCCGCTGTCAACCCTCCTTCTCCCATTCGCCTCCTGCAACTTCAATCAATCGAGGCGCTTCTCCCGCCCGCCCCCGGTGCAGAGAATTTCCCCCGTCTCTCCTATCCTTCTCTCAGGACGCCCCTTGCGCGCCGCTCCGGCTCACGCCAGCCCGTTACCGCTCTCCAGCACTTCCACCCTCGCCCGCGCAAACTCTGCCTCCATGCGCGCCACCGAGCCGTTCAGGTCGATGGCACGGCAGGCGTCGCGCAATATCGCCGCAGGCAGGCCCAACCGCCGTGCGTCGAGCGCAGAGTAACCGACGCAATAGTCGTAGGCCAGCCCCGCCAGAAACACGCGCGTCAGTCCGCGCTCGCGCAGATAGCCTGCCAGTCCGGTCGGCGTCTCGTGGTCGTTCTCATAAAACGCGGAGTAGGAATCAATCTGCGCATCGCAGCCCTTGCGCAAAATCAGCTCTGCCTGCGGCAGTTGCAAGGCCGCGTGAAACTCCGCGCCCTGCGTGCCCTGGATGCAGTGCGGCGGCCACAGCGTCTGCGGCCCATAGCTCAGTTCAACTGTGTCAAAAGCCTGCTTGCCGGGGTGCTCACTGGCAAATGAAGTGTGATGGCGCGGGTGCCAGTCCTGCGTGAGAATGATGTGCTGAAACAGCGGCGCCACGCGATGAATCGGCTCCACAACCGCATCGCCATCCGCCACCGCCAGCGCGCCGCCGGAGCAGAAATCATTCTGTACATCCACAACCAGCAGAACATCTGTGGAGACAATGCGCATTGCAGACTCCCTAATCGTGAACGCAGTTCAATGGCGCCAACAGCACGCAATGTATTCAGGATACGCTGCTCGCCGTGCACTTGCCTTTACTCCATCCGCGCATCCTGCCGCAACAGTCCATTGTTATAAATTGGAGAAAAGGGATAGATACGGCATCTGCACAAAGACACGTATACGACACGCACTAGAAACAGATGACATTCCTGTAGCAAGCCTGTAATAGAACGGCAACACAGCGCACGTATGCTCAGACCAAATTGCACGGCGTTCTGAATCCGCTCCCGCGGGGTAAGGCGACTCGTCTCGGGATGGTTCCACGCCAGAATCGGAGATCCCTGCAACCATGAGAATCCTCATTCTCGGTGGAGACGGCTACTGTGGCTGGGCAACTGCACTCTACCTGTCAGAACGCGGTCATGAAGTCGGCATTGTCGATAGCCTGGTGCGCCGGTACTGGGATGTCACGCTGGGTGTTGAGACGCTGACCCCCATCGCTCCCATCAAGCAGCGCGTGGAGCGCTGGAAGCAGCTCACCGGCAAAGAGATGGATCTCTACATCGGGGATATCACCGACTACACCTTCCTCGAGAGCGCCATCCGGCGCTTTGCCCCGGACTCGATTGTGCACTTCGGCGAGCAGCGTTCCGCCCCGTATTCCATGATCGACCGCGAACATGCGGTGATGACGCAGGTGAACAATGTGGTGGGCACGCTCAACCTGCTCTACGCCATGCACGACCACTGTCCTGACTGCCACCTGGTCAAGCTGGGCACCATGGGCGAGTACGGCACGCCCAACATCGACATCGAAGAGGGCTACATCACCATCCAGCACAACGGCCGCGAGGATCGCCTGCCCTTCCCCAAGCAGCCCGGCTCCTTCTATCACTTGAGCAAGGTGCACGACAGCCACAACATCCACTTTGCCTGCCGCATCTGGGGTATTCGCGCAACAGACCTGAACCAGGGCGTTGTCTACGGCGTTTCGACCCACGAGACCGATCGCGATGAAGCGCTGGTCAACCGGCTGGACTACGATGGCGTCTTTGGCACCGCGCTCAACCGCTTCTGCATCCAGGCCGCCATCGGGCATCCCATCACGGTGTACGGCAAGGGCGGACAGACGCGCGGCTTCCTCGACATTCGCGACACCGTGCGCTGCGTTGAGCTCGCCGTGCTCAACCCCGCGGACCGGGGCGAGTTCCGCGTCTTCAACCAGTTCACTGAGCAGTTCAGCGTGCTCGACCTGGCGCTGATGGTGCAAAAGGCCGGCGCCGAGATGGGGCTCAACGTCGAGGTGCGGCACCTGGAAAATCCCCGCGTCGAGAAGGAAGAGCACTACTTCAACGCAAAGAACACACAGTTGCGCAGCCTAGGGCTGGAACCGCACTGCCTCTCCAACTCGCTGCTGGACTCGCTGCTGCACTTTGCCATCCGCTATCGCGACCGCGTGGATGAAAAGCAGATTCTTCCCCACGTCAGCTGGAGGTAGAAGCCATGATGCAACCCTGGAATGCGATGGAGGCAGCGGCAGCAGGCGAGCGGCCGCTGCGCATCGCCCTGATCACGGAAACGTTTCTGCCCAAGATTGACGGCATCGTCACGCGCCTGTGCCACACGCTGCGCCATCTGCGGCGCGCCGGCCATCAGGTGCTGGTGGTGGCGCCGCGCGGAGTCGAAGAGTTTGAGGGGACGCCCGTGCACGGCGTCCCCGGCTTCCGCTTTCCGCTCTATCCTGAGCTGAAGACGGCCATCCCCCGGCCCTCGCTGTTCCGCGCACTCCAGCAGTTCCAGCCGGATGTGATTCACGCCGTGAATCCCGCCGTGCTGGGCCTCTCCTCGTTTTTCGCCAGCACCCGCCAGCGCGTGCCGCTGGTGGTCTCGTATCACACACATCTGCCCAAGTATCTGCACTACTACGGGCTGGGCCGCCTGGAAGGCGCCATGTGGTGGGCCATGCGCCAGGGTTATAACCGCGCGGATCTGCTGCTGGCCACCTCCCATGCCATGCAGTGTGAACTGGAAGCGCACGGCATTCGCCGCGTGCAGTTGTGGCAGCGCGGCGTGGATACTGAGATGTTTCATCCCCAGCGCCGCTCCGCCGCCATGCGCGAACGGCTCACGCAGGGGCACCCGCAGGACAAGCTGCTCCTTTACATCGGCCGCCTCTCCGCGGAGAAGGAGATCGAGCAGTGCCGCGCCGTGCTCGATGCGCTGCCCGGCGTGCGCCTGGCGCTGGTGGGCGACGGCCCCCACCGGCAGAAGCTGGAGCAGCACTTCGCCGGCTCCAACACCTGCTTCGCCGGATTCATGAAGGGCGACGATCTGGCCGCTGCCTATGCCTCGGCAGATGCCTTCATGCTGCCCTCGCGGACAGAGACGCTGGGCCTGGTGCTGCTTGAGGCCATGGCCTCCGGCTGCCCGGTGGTGACGCCCTGCGCCGGCGGCACCAGGGACATTGTGCAGGACGGCGTCACCGGCCACCTCTACGATCCCGACCATCCCGAGGGCGCGGTGGAAGCCGTACGCCGCCTGCTGCTCGACGATGCGCATCACGCAACGTTCAGCCAGCAGGCGCGCGCCGAGGCCGAGCGCTGGGGATGGGCCGCGGCCACGCAGCAGCTCACCCGCTACTACCAGGGCCTCATCCAGCGCGAACGCGCATTGCATCAACAGATCACCGCGCGCAGCGCCCCCGGCGCCTCCATGGATGCCATCTGCACCGAGCTGCAGATCTCCCGCGCCACCTTCCGCCGCCTCACGCAGGCCACCGCGAGCAGCGGCTTCAACCAGTAAGCATGCATTCTTTTAGTCGATCTTAAGCACCCGCAGCGCCGCCTTGCGCAGCACGCCGCCGCGCGGGCGGGCAAAGGCCGCGGTCAGCGCGCGTACCGCCAGCGGCGGCCGCGCCTCGGTCCCGTCGCTTCCCGGCGCCGGAAAAAGCTGCACCAGCGCCTGGCGCGGATTCTCGCGGATACGATCCAGCAGCGCCACGCGATGAATGCAGAAGATGGTGCAGTAGGGCGCGCAGGGCTTGGGCGCCTTGCCTTCGCGGTCAATATCCTGCTGCGTGTACTTCTCCAGCGGAATTGCCGGAAGCCCGCGCTGGGCCATGCAGTAGTGCACCAGCCCGTTCTCGCAGATGTAGAGGTGGCGTCCGCCGGCCGGGCAGTGCCAGTCGTTGGGCTTGCCTTCAATCAGGTTCTTCCGCCAGGGATTATGCCGCGCAAACGAGAACAACGGCTTGGAGAAGCTTTCAATCTCTTCCAGAACCTGCTTCGATCGCTCGTCCAGAGGCTGAATCCGCCCCGTCGGATCATGCACGATGCCGGCGCTGCTGCCCAGCCCAAGCGTATGGGCGCGCCGCGCAATGGCCAGCGCATCCTCCGGCTGCGTGGTGCCCGCGCCCACCACGGAGTGGATGTGCACGGCAAACTCCGCATGCTCCGCCAGCATTTGCAGCTTCTTGTCCAGCACCTTCAGGCTCTTCTTTGACACGTCGTCGGGATTCACGTTGTCAATGCTGATCTGCAGGCGATCGATGCCCGCGCGATTCAGGGACGCAATGCGCTCCACGCTGAGCAGGTAGCCATTGGTGATCATCACCGCAACCATGCCATGGCTGCGGATGCGCGCGATGATCTTCTCCAGGTCAGGATGCAGCAGCGTCTCGCCGCCGGTCAGCGTCACCGCCGTGGTGCCAAGCCGCGCCAGCAGGTCGATGCGGTGCAGCATCTCCCCGGTGGGCACTGGCTTGGAGAAAGTGTCGAACTCGCTGCAATAGGTGCAGGCCAGGTTGCAGCGCCGCGTGACAACAACATGTGCAAACACCGGATGCCGCGGCGACTTGAGCGCCGTGGCCACCATGCGCACTTCGCGATAGAGACGGTTCCAGCTTCTCGCGGTACGACGAGCGGCAATGGGCAGCATGGGCAGGCTCCCGGGGGAATTGGCGTCGTACGAACGCATCCGCGCGCGGGCACGGCAGCGCTCTGCTCTCTCCAAAGTCTAGCGCCGCAATGTTAAAGGAACGTAGGCCGGAGAGCGGATCACGCGCCCCATTTGCGCAACCTCCATGAAATGATCGCGTTGCTCCACTCCCTGCAATAGTGTCACCTCCGCCAGCTCGCTCACCTGCTCACTTGCGGACTCGCCGGCTCGCTGTCCGGTGCTGCTAGAATAGAAACTGCCGCATTCTGTCCCATTTTTTGCGGTAACAATGCCCCTGACCGTGCCGCCGCGCGCCGCCGGATCCAAGAAAAGGATGTTTATTCTGTGAGCCAGACGATACGCAATATCGCCATCATCGCCCATGTTGACCACGGTAAGACCACCCTGGTGGACGCTCTCCTTCGCCAGGCCGGCACCTTCCGCGCCAACGAGCAGGTGGCAGAGCGCGTCATGGACTCCAACGAGTTGGAGCGCGAGCGCGGCATCACCATTCTTGCCAAGAACACCGCCATCAACTACGGCGAAGGCAAAATCAACATCGTCGATACCCCCGGCCACGCCGACTTTGGCGGCGAGGTGGAGCGCGCGCTCAAGATGGTGGACGGCGTCATGCTGCTGGTGGATGCCGCAGAGGGCCCGCTGCCGCAGACCCGCTACGTGCTGGCCAAGGCGCTGGAGGCCAAGCTGCCCCCCATCGTAGTCATCAACAAGATTGACCGCCCCGACGCGCGCCCCCAGGAAGTGCTCAACGAGGTCTACGACCTCTTCATCGATCTCGACGCCGACGAGCATCAGTTGGAGTTCCCGGTGCTCTACGCCGTAGCCAAGGCCGGCACGGCCACGCTTGACCTGGCCCAGCCCGGCGCTGATCTGCAGCCCCTGTTTGAGACCATCGTAAAGACCATCCCGCCGGCCGAGGGCGACTCCGAAGCCGCGCTGCAGATTCAGGTCACCAATCTCGACTACTCTGACTACTTCGGCCGCATTGCCATCTGCCGCGTCTTCCAGGGCACGCTGCGCGCCGGCGACGAAGTGAACATCTCCAAGCGCGACGGCTCGCTGCAAAAGACGCGCATCACCAAGCTCTTCACCTTCAGCGGTCTCAAGCGCATTGAGACTGAGATCACCACCATGGGCGACATCATCGCCGTGGCCGGCGTGGAAGGCATCACCATCGGCGAGACCATCACCAGCGTGGACAATCCCGCCCCGCTGCCCCCCATCGTCATCGACGAGCCCACCATCGCCATCCAGTTCAGCGTGAACAACTCGCCCTTCGCCGGCCGCGAAGGCCAGTACGTCACCAGCCGCAATCTGCGCGAGCGCCTGGAGAAGGAGCTGCTCACCAACGTCTCCATACGCGTGGAAGAGACTGGCTCCCCCGACACCTTCAAGGTGCTGGGCCGCGGTGAGCTGCAGTTGGCCATCCTGATTGAGATGATGCGCCGCGAGGGCTACGAGCTCATGGTCGGCCGCCCCGAGATTGTCACCAAGATGGTGGACGGCGTGCGCATGGAACCGGTGGAGCACCTCACCATCGACGTGCCCGAAGCGCACACCGGCGTGGTGATTGAAAAGCTCGGCCCCCGCAAGGGCGAGATGACCAAGATGCACAATCATGGCTCGGGCCGCGTGCGCATGGAGTTCCGCGTGCCCAGCCGCGGCCTCATCGGACTGCGCAGCGAAATGCTCACCGAGACGCGCGGCACCATCGTGATGAACGCGCTCTTTGACGGCTACATCCCCTACCAGGGCGAGATTCCGCAGCGTCCCACCGGCGCGCTCATCGCCGATCGCCAGGGCATCACCACCACCTACTCGCTCAACGGCCTGCAGGAGCGCGGTATCCTCTTCGTCGGCCCCGGCGTGGATGTCTACGAGGGCATGATCGTCGGCGAGCACTCCCGCGACAACGATCTGGACGTGAATGTGGTGCGCGAGAAGAAGCTCACCAACATGCGCGCCTCCAGCGCCGATGAAGCCATCCGCCTGGTGCCGGTGAAGGCGCTCAACCTGGAGCAGACCATCGAGTTCATCGCCGACGATGAGATGGTCGAGGTCACTCCCAAGAGCCTGCGCCTGCGCAAGAAGGTGCTTCAGGCCAACCGCCGCCCCAAGCGCTGGGAAAAGGGCGAATAACTTAGCATCGACAGTGAATCTAGGTGCTCCAGGTCCCGCCTTTGGGACCTGGGAAAGCGCAACCCCTCACATCCCCAGCCGCCGCTTCGCCTCCAGCACCCGCTCCAACGCTTCTTCCGCTGTCGCACCAACGGAAGACAGGTGTCCCATCTTCCGCCCCACGCGCGGCGTGTGCTTCTCATACAGGTGCAGCCGCACCCCGGGCACGGCCAGTGCCACCGCAAAGTTCGGCGCGCCGTTCAGCCACACCTCGCCCAGCAGATTCACAATGGCGCACGGCGCAATCAGGGCCGTATCGCCCAGCGGCAGATTGCAACTGGTGCGGACCAGTTGCTCAAACTGGCTGGTCGCGCAGCCGCGCTCGCTCTGGTGATAGCTGTTGTGCGGGCGCGGCGCCAGCTCGTTCACCAGCAGCTCGCCCTGCTTGGTCACAAACATCTCCACGCACAGCAGCCCTTCCAGGCCCAGCGCGGCCACAATCCCCGCGGCCAGTTGCTCCGCGCGCGCTTCCAGCTCCGGCGAAATACTCGCCGGCAGCACGCTCCACGCCAGAATCTGGTTCTCATGATGATTGCGCGCCGCCGGATACGCGCGCACTTCGCCTGATGGGTTGCGCGCCGCCATCACGCTGATCTCAAAGTCCAGGTCCAGCGCCTGCTCGGCCACCGCGGCCTTGCCGCCGATTGAGCTCCATGCTTCGGCCGCCGTCATCGGCTGCGCATCGTATCCAATGCGCGCCTGCCCGCGGCCATCGTAGCCGCCGCGTCCAATCTTCAGGAAGACCTTGCCGCCCAGCGCTGGCGCCGCCTCCTGCAACTCCGCCTCGCTGCGCACCACGCGAAACGGCCCCACCGGAAAGCCCTTCTCTGCCAGCCATGCCTTCTGCAGCGTCTTGTCCTGAATGATGCGGATCGGCTCCACGCCCGGTCGCAGCGGTGCAATCCGCGCCACCTCCGTCAGCGCGTCCACGCCAATCTGCTCAATCTCCAGCGTCACCGCGTCTGCGCCCGTGGCCAGCCGCCGCGCGGCTTCCACATCGTCCCAGCGGCCCACAATGGTCTCATCCACCACAAAGCTGGCCGGGCACACGCGCTCCGGATCCATCACGCGCACGTGGTAGCCCATGGTGCGCGCGGCCATCGCCGTCATCCGGCCCAGTTGCCCGCCGCCCAGAATCGCCAGCAGACCGCCGGGCTCAATCGTCCTGTTCTTCTCCGGGGAAAGCGTGCTCACTGGGGCAGCTCCTGGTCCATGACCTCCTGCGTACGCGCCGCGCGCCACGCCGCCAGCCGCTCATATAACGCCGCATCGGTCACCGCCAGCATCTCCGCCGCAAACAGCGCCGCGTTCGCCGCGCCCGGCTTGCCAATCGCCAGCGTGCCCACCGGCACGCCCTTGGGCATCTGCACAATCGAGAGCAGCGAGTCCATGCCGTTCAGCATCGTCGCCGGCACCGGCACGCCGAGCACCGGAACCAGCGTCTTCGCCGCCAGCATGCCCGGCAGGTGCGCCGCGCCGCCCGCGCCCGCAATGATCACCCGCAGTCCGCGCTCGCGCGCCGTCTCCGCATAGTTGAAGAGCCAGTCCGGCGTACGATGCGCGCTCACAATGCGCGCCTCATGGGGAATCTCCAACGTGCGCAGAATCTCAACCGCGGCCGACAGCACCTCGTAGTCGCTCTTGCTGCCCATCACCACGCCAACCAGTGGTTTCTCACTCATAGGCATGATTATACGAGGACGGCAAAACGCCGCCCGAAGCCCGCCAACAATCGCCACGCCGCTCTCAGTGCCGATGCCACGCATCAAACGCCACCTCGATCACCGCGAACAGCACGCTCACCGCCGCCAGAAAGCCCTTGGCGCGCTGCCAGTTCTGCTCGTGGCGATCCATGCGGTGCTCCAGCTCGGCCAGGCGACCGCCATTGCCATCGCCCATCAGCCCGGTCATCTGCGCCTTCAGTACGCTCAGATCGCTGATCACCTGCGCCTCGAATTCATTCATCATTCGCATCCGCCCAACTCCCATCGTGAATCAGCATCGGCAAGGCCATCCCCTACGACGACAGTGGCGAGTGGAAGAACAGCGCCGCCGAAAACTCCGAGTAGTTGGGCGGCGTTGCGCCATCGTACATGCGCAGATAGAATTCGTCGTTGGCCGACTCCCGCGTCAATGTGAATGTCGTCTGTGCGCTGCGCAGCACCAGGTCTGGGTCCTCGCCCGGCATGAAGGCAAAATCGCGCCTCCGCACCTCAAAGCCTCCGCCCGCTGGCGGCGTCACGCCCGTCTCAATCGTCACGGCGCTGCCGCTCATCGCGCTCACCGTAAGCGCGTTCAAATTGGCCAGCGGGGTGGGCGCAACCGGCGCCGGCAGCCATGCATCCGCGGGCACTGTGGCGCTGGTCTTCATCGCCAGATCCTCCGCCCACTCATTGGCAAAGTCAATCGTGTACTCCACCGCATCCGGCACGCTCGCCGCATAGCTGATCTTCACCGCGCGCACGATCAGCGGCACGCTCGGCAGGGGCCCGTCGCCGCTCAGTGCCAGCGCATCGCCCGGCCACACATCGGCTGCAAAGGCAGCGCGCGCGCTGGTGTAGCTGCCATGCCAAAGCGCGCCCGAGCTTGCCGCCGTCTGCGCCAGCACCAGCGCGGCATTGCGGCAGTCTGCGGAGCTGCGCGCCACCGGTGCATGCATTGAGCCGATCCACGCCGCATTGGCAGGCAGCCCTGCAGCGGCAAGCGCCGCCTGGCTGGCGGCATTCACCGCCCGTCCCACGGCCCGCCCCACAGTGCGGTAGCTCACCGCAATCAACTCGCCCTGTGCGGGAATGAATCCGCTGAAAAACGTCAGCTTGCCCGCGCCATCCATGCTGCACTCCGCGGCCTCCGTCACGCCCCCCAGGCGCCGCGTGCGTGGCCCGCCACCCGCCGGCGTGCTCGTCACCCAGCCAGACCCCACGCGCCCCAGCCGCAGTGCGCGCATGCTGCCATTCAGATTCACGCTGCTCGCCGCAACCAGTGTGCAATTCGCCGGCAGGCTTGCCACACCGCCGTCGTACAGCGTCACGGGCATGCCGCCCACGCCGTCCACAAACTCCTGAATCTCCATCTGGATCAAGCCCGGGGCTGGCACTGCATCGCCGCCCGCCTGCAGCGCTCCACTGTCGCCGCAAGAGCGATAGACAGCATGTGTCCTCGCTTCTTCCGGGCAATGCACGCGCAGCCGCAGCGTATATTGGTTCGCGGCATTCAGCGTGTAAGGTGTTCCCGCCGGCGTCCCCTGCACCAACGGCTGCAAAGCCACCACGCCCGACCCCTGCTGCGCCGTTGCCTGAAAGCCCGCCACGCACTCCGCGGCGGTCATGCCCCCGGAGAACAATCCCGCCACAATTCCTGCGCTGCCCGCCGCCAATGTCACTCCCGCGGCCTCCAGCAGCAGCGTGCCACCCATCTCAATCGGATCGATCCAGCTCAGCACCGTCTCGCCATCCACGCCATTGCCGCCCTGCATCGCCAATCCGCCCGCCCCAATGCCGAGTGAAGAAGCGCCAGCCGAGACGCACCATGATCGCTGGTCGATGGTGGGCTCATGGAACAGATCACGCACCAGGGTCGATTGCGAGGGCGGCTGAAAGTAGGGCGTCGCGTTCAGATAGAACGCTGCCGTCACTCCGTCGCCCAGGAAGTACTCGCGCACGTAGGCCACCGGCTCATGCGCGCCGCAAATCGTCACGTCGTTCGCCAGCGTTCGTTGCAGGCTCGCCGTCAGGCTCAGATTGCCCGGCGTCAGGCTGCCCTCCACCTGGCTGACAGAATGCACAGCGTTGGGAATCGCGGTAAGGTTTATCGTGCCGTTGATCGCCTGGTACGCCGCGCGCGCCTGGCTGGCTGCGGCTCCCGCCAGCGCGCTCCACTGCGTGCCTGCTGTTGCCACAAAGCCGCTGACGGCTGCGTCGAGTGAAGCGCCCTGCACGGCAAGCGCTGTCGATCCGGTGTGTGCCGCCAGCGACGCAATCAGCGTGCTCGCTGCGCTGCACACCGCGCCGCGGCTGGGAATCATCAACTGCTCATCCAGCAGGATCTCGTCGCTCACCGCCTGCACAAACGTGCGGTAGCGCGCTCCTTCCATGCCCATGCCTGCATACGCGCACAAGGGCGTCGCGGCAACATACCCCGTAAAGTAGACCGTACCCTCGTCTCCGGTGATCACTACCCTCTGCCGGCACAGCGGTGCGGCAAGGCTGCCATCCACGGGTAGAATCAGCCACAACTGGCAAAGCGCCGGCTGATTCAGCTTGCGCTCAATGTGCAGCCCCTTCGCGGCATCCAATGCCGCGCTATAGTCCAGCCCTTCAATCGTGATCTTCATCGTTCGCTCGAATCCGTCGTACCTCTCCAGAGCCGGCAGATATCACACCGCGGCATGCGGCGCAGGCACAAAGCTTCGGTAGCACACCACCCGCTCGCCATCCAGCGGGTCCGTCACCGGCAGTGCCAGAAAATTCCCCTTCAGCAGAATGCGCGCCAGTCCGCTTCCGTTCTTTGCCCCCAGCGGCACAGTCGACTCCTCCGCTCCTGAGAGTGTTTGCAGCCGCGGATAGTAAAAGAAGATGCGCTCGCCCATGCTCCCTTGCAGCGCAAACACCGCCGACCACTCCTGGCAGAAACAGCCGCCCTCGCGATCCACGAATCCTGTCACCGCCTGCACCTTCGCGCCCGCCGCCGGCGTTCCTCCGGGTAATGGATTCGCCAGGATCAGTCCGGTCGAGTTGACCTCGGTCACCGGGGCCACATTGAAGGTCACCCGCCGGACGTAATCCACATCCGTCAGAGCCTGGCGCACATACGCGCCCGCCACCGGAGCGCCCACGTAACCCGTCTGTCCCGTATAGTCGGCGTCCACCGCGACAATCGATCCTGCGGTAAACTGCGCGGCGTCCGCCGCCGTCAGCGCAATCGCAGCAGCAGTCGATCCGCTCTGCGGCGTCACCGCCGGCGCTGCCTGCGCGCCCGTCGCGCTTGTATTGCCGCCGCTCGCCGTTGCCAGCACGTTCATGTGCTGCGCGCCGGTGGCCAGCGCCATGGTCAGCTTGGTCCAGCTCAGAAACTGCAGGCTCACCTGCGCCTCAACCGTCTCGCGCACCTGCGTCGCCACCGCGGCCGGTGCGCCCGTCAATAGGGCTGCGCTCTTGCTCGTTGTCTTGCGCGCAAAGTTCTCAATCCATCCCAGCCCGATCCACGGAGCCGGCGGCGCATCCAGGTCGAAGGCGCTGGCCTGCGACGGATCAAAGAGCGCCGGCGTTTGCGAAACGCGCGCCACCGGTGCAAAGTAGGCGCGCATGCGCCGCGCCGCTGGAGCCGGCGCCGAATACCAGTTGCTTGCCATCACTCCCCCTGCTCCTGATAGCTGTAGATCGTCACCCGTGCCGAGCGGCTCAGCCTGTCGCGCTGCGCCTGCACTGCGCCAAAGACGGGTTCATCCCAGAACACCTGCGTCATTAACGCCGCCGGCGGAGTCGCCGTGTAGTTGCACTTCGGCGTGCAGAAGGGCTGCAGCATCGCGGTCAGCTCTTCATCCATCTGGCTCAGCGCGCGTCCCCGGTCCAGTCCGCCAAAGCTCTGCGTCCCGCAGCTCTGGTAGACAATCTCGCACTCCGCGGCCACCATCGTGGAGGCCAGCTCCACATCAACGCCCAGCCCCAGCCAGCGCAGCACAAACACGTCGTTGGGCAACTGGTTGAAAGGCGCCTCCGCCTCTTCCACAAGAATCCCCGGGCGCACCGCTCCGCGCAGAAGAACGTTGCGCGAAGGATTGATCGCCACCAGCCGGTTGCGCAGCGCCATGTAAAACGAATCTTTCGCATTCTGCATCGATCTCGACTCCTCCACCCCACGGACGCCCGGTTTCACAAGAACATCACGGCCACGTCCCTCTAAACACCCTGCCCCCGCGCCTCGCGCAGCAGCAGACGATAAAGGTATATCTGCCCAAACGCTTCATTCGATGCCACAGTCTCAATCAGGTAATCTTTCCCGGCCACGGTGACCGCCATGGCCATCTCCAGCAGAGCCTGTGCCGAAGGCAGATCCAGCGCGCCCGCCTGTTCCTCCACGCTGGTAGCCGACATCAACAGCTCCCACCGCGTCTCGTCGCCCTTCTGCCACGATGGATTCAGCTTGCGCATCACCACCGGACTCACAACAACCTCGGCAAATGCGGTGGCCACCAGTCCCACTTCCGACATCGAGCCATCTGCGTTGATGCCGGTAATGCGCAGCAACGCAGCCGTGCCTGCAATGCTGCGCAGCAGAGCGTCGGCCAGAAGCTGTGGCGCGCCCACCGGATTGCGCGGCGCTGTATCACTCATCGTTCACCCCAGACGGTTCGCCACATACGGACGAAGCCAGGTCTGCACCGTCTCGTCCAGCAGCGAACTTGAAAAGTACTGCATCCACATCGTGTCGATCTTGGTCCGGCTTGCATTCAAGGCCGGCGTCGCCTGGGCGTTGCGCACTATCTGCGCACATGCCGCCTTCACGTCGTCTCCAATGCTGGCCAGCCCCGCCGTGTAGGTCACCGCCACTTCGTTGTAGGGCATGCCCAGAATGTTCCAGGGCATCTGCAACTCGCCCGTTGCCGCGTCGCAGTCCACCGCACTCGTATCGATGGAGATCCACTGCCCGGGCAGGGAGAAGGCCCACGCAATCTCAAGCAGCGATTCGTGCAGCGCCTCGCCGCGCCGTGGCCGTGCATAGCGGCCCTGCATGCTGATGAGCGCCGTGCTCGCAGGCGGCAGCGGCGCCAGCGGCAGATAGCTCAGCCGCACCGTCTGCGCTCCGCTCACCACGCGCAGACGCTCCGCATACTGCACAATGTTCAGATCAGGCCGCCTGCAGTAGCTGTTGATCAGTGCCGTCGCCGCCGCAACCCAGTCGGCAGAGGTGCTGCTCGGCAGTCCGTAGTTGGGATAATCCGCTGGCTGCAGATACGCCATATCCATCCTTCCGTGTTCTTCGCTCATGGCTTGCTCGCAGCTCGCTCTCACCGCGCATCGCGCAGTGAGAGCGGAGCTGCAAGCAGCGTCCTGGTTACCTATCGATCCACCAGCACCTGGTAGTGCGCGTAGTTCGCGCCCTTCACCACCACGCCGCCAAACTTCACGGCCACATACTGGTAGGTCATCGAGTTGGGCAGGCCCAGCTGGAAGATGCGCGGCGCGGGATCGCCCAGCCAGTGGTACTCGATCAGGTCCTCCGTCACGATGTAGGCCGGCAGCACCGCCGAGCCCGATCCCGGTGTGCCCGTATAGCTCAGGCTCCAGTCCGGAATCAGCGGCAGATCCCCGGCCTGGGTTGAGAGCATCTTCACCCGGAAGCCGCCCGTGATCTGATCGCTGTTCAACACCACGTTGAACTCCGTCTTCATCTCCCGGTCGATCAGATCCAGCAGCACAGGATTGGCATAGATCGCCGTGGGCCGCACGTGGTAGCCGTTGCTGGCTACCATCTGCGCCACCGTCGACTTCAGCCCATCCACAATCGAGGCGTTCGTCGCGATCGTGGCCGTATTGCCGCCCGCCGCAATCTGCGCTATCGCGCCCATGTACTGCGTCGTGGTCGGCGCGCTCAGGCTGGTGTCGTTGCCGTTCCACAGCGCCACGTCGTGCGTCACCATCACCCCGCTTACCGTATCCACCAGGTCCTTGGCCTGCAGATAGGCAAACTGCTGCTGCTGATTGCCCAGCTCAATATCGAACAGGTTGTAGTTGATCTGCGAAACAATGGCCTTCAGCGGCACGCTGCGCTCCACCCGCGTCGGGCTCACCACCGCCGGCGCAATGCTGCGCGGATTCACAAAGCCCGCCGTGCCCGGATTCGGAAGCGCCGTCTCCTCGAAAAAGCGCGACGGATGCCCGGTGGCGGGAACCTGCTTGATGCGCTGGCCAAAGGGGCTCGAGCGGCGGCAGATGTCAAAGATCTCTGTCTGATAGAGCGGAACTTCCACTGCACCGGGTCCGATATAGTCCGCTGCCGCATGAATATCTGCAAAGGTTGCGTTCATAGAATCTCTCTCCCCCTCCATGGGGCGCGTTTCAGACGCTAGCGTCGAACTGCCAGCGGGTTGCTGCCGGAATCCGGCTTGGTTGACATGCTTCGGCCAGGCTCTCCCCAGCCGCTCTGCTGCGCGGCGTGTTCCAGCCGCAGTGTTCCGCGTTCCTTGCTGGTCTTTCGCAATAGCTGGCAGCTAGCAGCTAGTAGCTAGTAGCTAGTGGCTAGTGGCTTGTAGCTTCCTTCAGGCAATCGCGCCGGCGCGCAGCAGTTGGCTCTTCACGGCGATGCGCTGCTCCAGGCTTAGCCCCGCCAGTGCCGCATCCAGCGCGCGCACCTCCACCGGGCCATCGCCAATGCCGTGCTTGGCCAGCAGTTCGCTGGTCACCGCTGGAACCGTCCTCCGCATCGAGATCATCCCCTCGGGCGTTCCTGCCTTCAACTCGGCCAGTTGCTTCTCGGCCGCCGCCAGCCGCTCCGCCAGTCCGCTTTCCTGCGCAGGATCCGGGCTCGCTTCCACCGTCGCGGAGATGCGCGCCACCTCACCCGACAGCTTGTGGATCTCGCCTGCCTGCTGCTCCAGCCACTGCAGCGTCCGTTCCAGCAGGCTCGTCACAGACTCCAGCCGCTCCGTAGAAATTCCAGGTTGCTCTTCCATATCCATCCTTTCCTCATTGCTGAGCGTTGATGTACATCCACACTCCTTCGCCACGCTCCCTGCCTGAAGGAGGAATCCTCTAGGGCCTGTTCACACTCCGCGGATGGCGGCCGCGCCCTTCGGGTTGCGGGGAAGATTGCCTCATACCTCGTTGTCGTTCTTGCCTTGGAGTCACCAAAGTCTTCGTCCTCCGCCTCGTCTGCGGCAACTTTCCCGCGCGGCGCCCTTCATTCGGATAGTGTGAACAGACCCTGGCTCGCCATCCTGAAGCTGGTCGTCTGGTACGCGGCCTTCTGGCGCAGCAGAATCGCCGCGCCGGTAAAGGTGACGCGCGTCAGCTTCCACACCTCAGCCTTCATGTCTTCCACGTGCGCGTCTGCCAGTTCATAGCTCATGCCCAGCGCCTGCGGCCCCTGCGCCTGGATCGCCTGCGCTGCGTCTGGAAAATCCCGCGCATACAGATAGCCGCGCACCGCCAGCCGATGACCCGCCAGGTAGGCCTCCGTCAGCAGGCCAATCTTGCGCCGCACATCATGGCCATCCCAGCCGGGCCGATAGTCCACGGCCATGCCCAGCAGTGAGGGCAGCGCCTTCTCCGCCGCCTCGCGCGTCAGCATCACCCGATGCCCGCGCGCTCCCGAGGGCGCCCGGTCGCTCGTCGTGTTCACCAGCGTCAGCACGCCTTCAAACCCAACCCGGTTGGGATGCCCCTCCACGTGTGGAATTGAAACCGCCATTGCTTCCAGTCGCATCCGATCTCTCCCCTGCGCATGCCTCCATGCGCCCTCCATCCGCATCGCGCCCTATCGCGCACCGTTGCTGCCCGCTGTGCCCGCGGCCAGCGCGGGAGCCTCCAGTGGTCCCAGCCCGCGCATCGCGCGCACCTCGCCCACGGTCAGCACGCCGGCCTTCAGCAGTTGCACCTGCAGCGTCAGTTCCGTCTCCTCATCCCGCGCGCTCAGCTCGTTAAACACAAACTCGAACTCCCGCCAGCCCAGGCATTTGCTGAAGAGGTCGCGCGTAATGTGTTCGGCCAGCAGCATGGCCAGCGGCGAGATGGCCCCGCGAAAAGCCTCATCGGCCATCTCCGCCGCCGTCGCGCGATTCACATCGCCTTCCAGTCCCAGCAGCAGCGGCGGCAGGCCAAAGGCATTGGCCACCATGCGAATCAGAAACTCCTGCCACGCCAGCCGCAGATCCGCATCCGTTCCCTGGGCAAAGCGCAGCACCTCCGGCTTCTGCTCCGTGGCCAGCAGCGGCACGCGCCCGGTCCCCTCGATCTCGTCCTGCCACCAGCGAATCAGCCGCTCATGCTGCGTCGGCGTCGCTTCGTTCAGCCACAGCGCATACTGCGCCACCGCATTGGCCGCCAGCTTGCCCGCAAAGCGGTGCGCGCTCAGAAACTGGTTCACCGTCTCGAACGCCACCTCCAGCGAGCCCAGCCCGAAGGGCGTAAAGCTGCGCGGGTTCATCCGGATGTACATCAGTTGCCGGTCCAGCAGTTCCACCCCGCCCGGCTCGGCCATGCCCGCCGCCTGCTGCACGTAGCGCGGCGTGTCCGTGCCTCCGTCCCACTTGGCGTTGATGCGTATCGAGGCCCCATCCACCGGCCACAGCATCGCCGGCCGCTCCGGATCGCCGGTCGCTTCCATCTCGATGGCGCCGAAGCCCCCCGTCAGCACGTCCTCAATCACCTGTTCGATCAGCGTGCGAAAGCTGTCCGTCTCATTCGGCTCTTCCAGCATGCCGCGCAGCACGCGCAGCTTCTCCGCCTCGTCCGCCACCTCGCCCGGGCGCACACTGCGGCGCAGACGCACCTGCCAGTCCATCGATGCAATGCGATCCTTGATCACATTCATCGCCCGCCGCACCACCGGCGTCTCTGCAAAACGCCGCAGGTTCGCCGGCGTTGGCTTGGGCAGAGACTGGCCCGGAATCTGCGCGGGACTCAAAATCGCCGGCAGGGCCAGCGTCCTGCGCTCTGTGTCTGCGGCGGCCGCGCTCACCGCCTGCGCCGCCCGGTTCTGGCCGGCTGTCTGCCGCCATATCCCCCGGATTCGTTCTCGTACACCCACACGCACCGTCCTTGCCGCGGCGATCACCGGCCTCAAACCCTTCGCCGCAAAAGAAAAAGGCACAGCCGCAATCGGCCATGCCTGTTCGCTTGAGTCAGTCCCTGTTCCAGGGAGTTACTCGTTCAGTTGTGAAGACAAACTCATCCTACGGCAAAACACAATAATTATCTGCAAACTCTTTTCTCTTTTTTAGAAAACAAATTCCTCCGCGCCGAACGGGCAAATTGATAGCTATACATGCAGTTCCCGCCGCGCCGTCTCCGCCACGCGCGCCAGATCGGCGGTCGTCAGCACCCGGATCTGATGCTCCTCCATCGTCTCCACGCCGAAGCGATACTGTTGCAACTGCTCGGCCTGTTCGGCGGTCGCGCTGAGTCGCGCTGCCGGTTCAATGATGGCGGTAAGCTCCAGCTCGGCCTTTTCCACACGCTCCACGCCGGCGCGCAGCCCCGCCGCGGAAAAGGCCAGCACCTTGGCCATCTCCATGCCCGGCTCCAGGCTCACCGCGTGAAACATCCGGATGACGCCATTCGGCCGGTAGCCCACATCGATGCGCAAGGGATCCCCGGGCCGCGTGTACTGCGATGCCGCAATCCGCTTGCGCATCAGATCCCACACTCCGGCGTGTTCAAACTCCGTGCGCATGCGCATCTGAATCTGCGCCCGCCCGCTCAGCCGGGGCATGCGAACACGCGGCGCCGGCTCCACGTAGAGCCGCATCAGCTCTTCCATCCCCGCGGGCAGGCTCTCGGCCAGGTAGGCCTTGGACTCCGTCATCTGCACGCTCAGGCTCAGCGACTCCTGCAGCAGTCGCATCAGGTTGCCTTCCGGCTCCTCCTGCAGGCGCCGCCGCAGCTCATCCTCCATCCCCTCCAGCAGATCGGTGTCCGCATCCGGATCGAGGCATCGCACCCGCCGCCAGTCGCGCGTAAAGCGCACCTCCGACCGCCCGCTCTCCTGCTCCCGTAGAATCACGCCGACGTGGACGTACTCGTTCCGCACCGCATCCGGCACATACCGGAGCAGATGATATACACACGCCCGTCTTTGTCCCTCACTGCTCATCGTTCATCCCGGCCTCAGGCCATCTTCTCCACGTGCGCAATGCAGCGCTCGCTCCCGCAGGCTTTGCTCGGCGCCTCGCGCCCGCCTGCCATCCTCACTCTCCCCTTCAGTTCACGCGCCCCACCATGCTAGTCCCCCATCGTTCCTCCGGCCACTTCACCTGCACGCATTTTCCCCGCATCTCCCCCCATTTGGGAAACGGCTGCCGATCTGACCGCGCGAAGGCCTCAATCCATTCCCGAATCCGGCTTTTGCGGCGCAGCAGCGTTTCCACCAGCGCCTCCATCTCGCTCAGGTCGCCACCGTACCACTCCGGAGGAACCTCATTGGCCGCGCTCCAGATCGTCTCTCCGGGCATCGTCTCCAGCCGCGTCAGCCACGGCTCAAACGACTCCCACCCCGCAATCTGCTGGTACACATCGTTGCGATAGTAGACGCCGCGTAGCGGGATATCCTCAAATTGCCAGTCGCCGGCGTGAAAGCAGTGCCCGAAGTCGATGAATACTGCCTTGTAGCGCTGCTCCCGCTGCTGCCGCACAAAGACGGCCTGCCGCCCGTTGGCATTGCCGGTCCACTTATCCAGCGCCAGCATCCCGGCAAACTCCGCCACATTCTTCACCCGCGCCATTTGCTCCTCGGGCAGATAGTCCACCACCTGCCCCGGCATCAGTCCTCCGGCAAAGCGCGACCCGAAGTGCAGCCCCGCCCGGCATCGCTCCCGCGTCCTGCCCAGGTCGATCTCCAGCTCCGGCGTATTGCC
>DAIDGZ010000020.1 GCA_027452125.1 Acidobacteriaceae bacterium
TGCCGCGCCTGCTCGCCCAGCGTTGTCATCAGCGCGAGCCACCCGCCCGGCGCCACCAGTCCCGCTGCCATGCCAATCGCCGCTTCCATCTTGTCCACGGCGCGCAGCGTCACACAGTCAAAGGGGACTGCCAGCCGCTCCGCGCGCTCCGCATGCACCGTAGCCGCAAGCCCCAGCACCCGCACCGCCTCGCGCAGAAACGCGGCCTTCTTCCCCTGCGACTCCGCCAGCGTCACAGCCATCTCGGGCCGGCACAGCGCAACGGGAATCCCCGGCAGCCCGCCCCCCGAGCCAAAGTCCAGCAACGTGCGCACCTCTGCAGGCAGAGCGCGCGCGCAGGCAATGGACTCGACCAGATGGCGGCGCAGAATTCCCTCTTCGTCGCGAATGGCCGAGAGGTTGGTCTTCGCATTCCAGCGCAGAAACAGGGCCAGGTACTCGGCAAAGCGCGCTGCTTGCTCCGTGTCGAGCGGCTCTTGCCCGGCGGCTCGCAGCAGCGCATTCAGCCGCTCTGCGCGTTGTGCCTGTTCCTCGCTCATCGCCGCGCAACCGACTCTTCAATGCGCGGAGCCCGCCACCCCGCCGCCGCCTGCACAAACGCCGCAAAGATGGCTCGGGAAAGCGCGCTCTGCGCGTAGGTGCGCTCCGGGTGCCACTGCACCGCCAACACAAACTGCTCCGCGCTCTCCAGCTCCACGGCCTCCACCACGCCATCCGGAGCCACCGCCGCCACCCGCAGCCGGTCGCCCGGTATGCGGATCGCCTGGTGATGGCTGGAGTTCACCTGCGCCGCCAGCGGTCCCCCCGCTGGCAGAAGCGCCGCCAGCCGCGAGCCCTCCGCGATGCGCACCGCATGCGCCTCCACCACGTCCCGGCCCGGGCGGTGATTCACATCCGTCTTCAGGTCCTGGATCAGCTTGCCGTTGCGCCACACGTTCAGGTTTTGCGTTCCATGGCAGATGCCCAGAATCGGCTTGTGCAAGCCAAACGCGTCCTGCAGCAGCAGCTCGTCCACCGCGGTGCGCGCCGGATCGTCTTCGTCGCACTCCGGCTCGCGCGCCTCGCCGTAGCGCTGTGGGTCCACGTCGTAGCGGCTGCCCGGCAGCAGCACCCCCTGCACTCCCGCCAGCAGCTTCGCCACCGCTTGCTGCGGCGCATCCAGGGGAATCACCACCGGGGTAGCCCCCGCAGCCTGCAGGGCTTCAAGATAAGGCGGCAGCGAGCGCGCGTTGTACTCCGCATCGCTGCGTGTGGGTTCAGGGATGGCAATCGGAATGGCCATGGCATCTCCAGTGTACCGGCAGAGCGCAAAGCCCGAGCACTAAGGCAGAGCCTTACGCGCTCGCTTCCACCGCGGCCTTCGCTGTACCCACCATCTCCGCCGCGCCGTGCTCCACCAGCAGCCGCTCAATCGCCGCGCGCAGCCGCTGCGTCAGCTCCTCGGTCTGCCGTACCGTCATGCCCGCCGTCTCAATCGGCTCACCCACGACCATGATCAGCTCACCGGGAAAGAAGTGGTGCGTATGAATCGGCAGCAGGTCGTAGACGCCGATCAGCGCAATGGGCACCAGCGGCGCCTGCGCGCGCAGCGCCAGGTACGCAGCTCCAGAGAGGAAGGGTTGCAGCGTGCCGTCCGGCGTGCGGCTGCCCTCCGGAAACACAAATAGCGGCATCCCCGCGCGCAGCGCCTTTACGCCCGCGCCCAGGCTGGCCAGTGTGCTGTGCGCGTTGCTGGTATCAATCGGAATCTGCCCGGAGCGGTTCAGATACCAGCCGATAAACGCCATCGGCCACAGTTCCTTCTTGGCCAGGATGCGGAACTGGAAGGGCAGTGCCGAAAAAATCACCGGCGTGTCCATATACGACGTGTGGTTCGCCGCATACACCGCTGCGATAGACGTGCGCAGATTCTCCGCGCCGCGCACCGTCAGCCGCGAGAAGGCGCAAAGCACGCACAGCCGCGCCCAGATCCGCGCTATCCGATGCTGCGTCCGTCCACTCTTATCGAAAATCGATACAAACAGCGCAATCGAGCCGCAAATCGCCGTGGCCACCGCAAACAGCGGCGTCTGCAGCAGGTTGGTGCGCCAGCGGTAGAGCCGCGGCATGGGATGCGGCCGCCGTCTCATCGCTGTGTCCCCTCCCCACCCAGCAGCAATCTCCGCGCCTCGCCCACCAGGTACACCGAACCGGAAATCACCGCCACGCCGTTCTGCGCCTTCTCCCGCGCCTGCTTCAGCGCCTCTTCCACTGATCCCGCAGCAATCGCCGAGGCTCCGGTGGCGCGCGCCGCCGCTTCTAAATCCTCCAGTGACGCCGCGCGTGCCGAGTGAATCGGCGCCAGAATCACCGTGCCAAACAGCGGAAAGAGAATCTGCGCCAGCTCCTGCAGCGGCTTGTCGCGCAGGCAACTGAAGACCAGCACATGCGGTCGCCCATCGCCCAGTGTCTCCCGCAGCCCGGCGCGCAGCGCCCACGCCCCTGCCGGGTTATGCGCCACATCCAGCACCCAGTCCACCCCGTCTTTCTCTATGCGTTCCAGCCGCCCTGGCCAGCGTGTCTGGCGGATGCCGGTGGCCATCGCCTCCGCCGTGATCGCAAATCCGTGCTGCGTGGCCAGCTCCACGGCTGCGGCAATCGCCAGCGCCACGTTGCGGTGCTGATGTTCGCCGTGCAGCGGCGAATCGACCTCGATCTCCCGTCCCAGCACATCCAGACGATACGGTCCCGCTCCGGTCCCCAGCGCGGGCATGTAGGCCGCCGCATTCACGCCCCGCACCTCCAGCGCCGTGGCCACCTCGCCCAGTGCCTGGTTGGCCTCTGGATGCTGCGGCAGGGTAATCATCGTGCCGTGCGGTCGCAAAATACCCGCCTTCTCCCGCGCAATCGCGCCAATCGTGTCTCCCAGCCACTCCATGTGATCCAGGGAGATGTCGCTGATGATCGAGAGCAGGGGATCGACCACGTTCGTCGCGTCCAGACGTCCGCCCATCCCCACTTCCAGCACTGCCAGATCCACCTTCTGCGCGGCAAAGTAGAGGAAACCCACGGCCGTCAGAAACTCGAAGTAGCTGGGCAGTTGCGGCAACTTGCCCGCCCGCACCAGCCCATCCGCAGCCTCCTTCACCTTCAGGAACAGCTCGCCAAAATCCTCGTCCGAGATATCCCGCCCGTTAAGCCGGATCCGCTCGTTGGGCCGCTCCAGATGTGGCGAGGTGTACAGCCCCGTGCGCATGCCCGCCGCCTGCGCAATCGAAGCCAGCGTGGCCGCCGTCGATCCCTTGCCGTTCGTGCCCGCAATCAGCACCGCCCTGAAGCTCCGTTGCGGATCGCCCAGGGCCTCCAGAAGCGCACGCATCTGCTCCAGAGAAAACTTCCGCCTCTCGTGTCCGGCGGCGGTATAGAGCTCGGGCGCCAGCGCGTTCAATTGCTCCACTGCTGCTGTGTAGGACATGCGACCTCCAGTATAAAAGCCGCCTCGGTCCATTCTCCGTCCCGCCCCATTCACTCTCCCGCACAAAAAAATCGGCACTGCCCTCGCATCGCAATTCTCCCCGGTTTTCCTGCGCTGCAGGGCGCCTTGTGGAACCTGTGGACCATGTGTCCCATGTGCAGGACTGGGCAATTGCAAGTAATTTGATTCGCCACTGTTAGCCTCGCTTTGCACACAAGTGCGCGGTTTTCACACCGTTCTGCGGCAGGGGGTGTGGGAAGCGTGGGAAATAAGGTACCGCTTGCAGGGGTGTTTTGCTTGTTTTCCAATCATCCTGATTTGCACAGCCCGGTTTTAGAAAACTTGTACCGTACTCAACTCACTTGCATTCAGTATTTTGGGCATGTTTCCCACTTTTCCAGCGGGAACTACGGTTAATACGGAGCTTTATTAGCCAATTCACACCGAATCTCCTATCCGTCGCAACGCAGCGTGTGGGCAACATCCGGCCTGAGGATTCTTTCGCGGCCATCGTGCACGAGCCTGCCAGCGCGGCTTCGGTGCAATGGGACGCGGATTCCAGAGAATTGACCTGTTTTCCACGCGCACACAGGTGTCCGGATGAATACAATCAACAGAAAGAAAAGACAGCCGTTTCCGCCAAGCCATCCAGTGTTGTAGAGTGTGGCCAGAGCGGCAATGTGGCTTCTGGAGCGAAGGAACGCGTATGCCGAGTGTAGAAACCGAAGCGGAGACACTGTCCGCACAGGGGGCAGCGATGGAAATTACCGTAAGCCGCCAGGATTTGGTGAAAGAACTCACGGCGACTCAGAGCGTAGTCGAACGCAAGACAACGATTCCGATCTTGTCCAATTTCCTTCTTGAGGCTGACGAGGATCGCCTGAACATCACCGCCACTGACCTGGATCAGGCCATCCGCACCAGCGTTGCGGTCAAGGTGAAAAAGCCGGGCTCCTGCACCATTCCCGCCCGCAAGCTGTACGACTACATCAAGCTCCTGCCTGACGGTGACATCTCCATCAAGCTGCTGGAAAACCACTGGGTGCAGATTCGCAGCGGCCGGTCCAACACCAAGATCGTGGGCATGGCCCGGGCCAACTATCCCCAGGTGCCAGATTTTCCCACCGTGTCCGTCACCGGGGTTCCGCTGCCCGTGCTGCGCACCCTGATCGCCCGCACCATCTTTGCCATCTCCAATGAGGAGTCGCGCTACACCCTCAATGGCGCCCTGCTGGTCATCAAGGCGGAGTCGCTGGCCATGGTGGCTACCGACGGCCACCGGCTCTCGTTTGTCGAAAAGACCGATGAGGTGCTGGAAGGCATCAGCGGTGAAAAGCGTGTCCTCATCCCCCGCAAGGCTCTTCAGGAGCTCCAGCAGTTGCTCAGCTCCTCTGATGCCGAAAAGGTGGAGTTTGCCGACGACGAGCACACCCTGTTCTTCCGTGTCGGTCACCGTACGCTCAGCTCGCGCAAGCTCTCCGGCCAATTCCCCAACTACGAGGCGGTCATGCCCCGCGACAACACCAAGTTTGCCGTGGTCCGCACCACCGATCTCGCCGCCGCCATCCAGCGCGTGGCCCAGTTTGCCGATGAGCGCTCCGGCGCCATCCGCATCCGCCTTGAGAGCAACGAGCTCAAGATCAGCGCCAACTCCACCGAGGCTGGCGAGAGCGAAGACACCATCGATACGCCCTACGCCTTCGATCCCATTATGGTGGGCTTCAACTCGTCCTACATTCTCGAGTTCCTCAAGGCTCTGGGCAACGAGGGCGAAGTCCGGCTGGAGTTCAAGGACTCCCAGTCCGCCGGCCAGATGCGCCCTGAGGACCCCAACGCCGAGTACAAGTACCGCTACGTGCTCATGCCCATGCGCATCTGAGCGCCAGGCCCGCACGCAGCCATAAGAAAAAGCCCCGGTTCTCCGGGGCTTTTTCTATGGCTGCCATTGATGTTTCTGCTGATCTCCGCGCTCAGGCAATCTGCATAAAGTCCAGCGCCCGGATCAGGTACTGCTTCATCTCCTTGCGATGCACCACTGCATCCAGGAACCCCTTCTCCAGCAGGAACTCTGACCGCTGGAACCCTTCAGGCAGCTTCTGCCGGATAGTCTGCTCAATCACGCGCGGCCCGGCAAAGCCGATCAGCGCGCCCGGCTCGGCGATGTTCAGGTCGCCCAGCATGGCAAAGCTGGCCGTCACGCCGCCCGTCGTCGGATCTGTCAGGATGCAGATATACGGCACCTTGGCATCGTCGAGCTGCGCCAGCGTGGTGGAGATCTTGGCCATCTGCATCAGGCTCACCACGCCTTCCATCATGCGCGCGCCGCCTGAGGCTGCGATCACAATCAGGGGCTTGCGTTGCAGGCGGGCGCGGTCCGCGGCCCGGGCAATCGTCTCGCCCACCACGGCGCCCATGGAGCCCCCGATGAAGCTGTACTCCATCGCGCTCAACACCACCTCATGCCGGCCCAGGCGGCCCACTGCATTCAGAATGGCGTCATTCAGCCCCGTCTGTTCCTGCGCCTTCTTCAGCCGCGACTTGTACGACTTCACATCGGAGAAGTTCAGCGGATCGGTGCTCCGCAGGCCCTGGTCCACCAGCTCATAGCCCGGCTCCAGCAGCAGCTCAAGCCGCTCCCGCGCGCCCATCTTGAAGTGATACTGGCACTTCGAGCAGACATTCAGGTTGGCTTCCAGATCCGCCTTCCAGATCACCGCCCGGCATCCCGGACACTTGATCCACAAGCCTTCCGTGCGCACGCGCTTTTCCGCTGAAGCCGCATCTTCCGGCCCGGAGTCGCCAGCGACGACGGGGAAATCGCCGTTCTCTCGTTTGAACCAGGACATACCGTTCCCCATTGTATATGGAATGCCCGCAGGCGCCATGCAGAATGGGCAGCTACCCCGCCACCGCATCGCCGCCGCGCAGGTAGGCGTCGTTCCCGTCGATCCAGTCCTGCCGTGGCGGGTTAAAGATGTCCAGCGCCACCGAGTCTTCCAGCGCAAACACCTCGTGCGGGGCATCCGGCGGAATGCACAGGATCTCTCCAGCTCGCACCACCACCTCGCCCTCCGCCACCACAAAACGCAGGCTGCCCTCCAGCACGTGGCTCACCTGCTCATTCCTGTGGGCATGCCGCGGCACATGCGCCCCCTTGCGCAGCACAATCCGCGCCAGCATCGTCTGGGTTCCGGTCACATACTGCCGGGTAACCAGCGGATTCATCGCCTCGGGCTCAATCCCAGCCCAGCTATGGTGCGTACAGGAAGACATCGCCCCTCCTCGATCAATATTCGATGCCGCGCTGCGCCAGAATTCCCTTCTGGTAGGCGTGCTTCACCTCGCGCATCTCGGTCACCGTATCCGCCAGCTCCACCAGCAGCGGGTGTGCATTGCGGCCGGTCAGAATCACGTGCACCATCTCCGGCTTGTTCTTCAGCGTCTCCGCCACCACCGCCGGATCCAGCATCTTGTAGCCGATGGCGTAGTTGATCTCGTCCAGCACCACCATGTCCCACTCGCCAGACTCAATCGCGGCCTTCGCCTCCGCCCACGCCTCCTCCACCATCCGCAGATCTTCAGGGTCGGTCTCCGCGCCGCCCACCTTCACAAAGCCTCGCCCCATCTGCTTCAGTACAAAGTTGTCCCCGAACGGCCGCACGGCGTCCAGCTCCCCATAGTGCCATGAGCCTTTCAGAAACTGCAGCATCAGCACCCGCATACCATTGCCCACCGCCCGCAGCGCCGTGCCCAGCGCCGCCGTGGTCTTGCCCTTGCCCGGGCCTGTGTTGATCAGGATCAGTCCTTGCCGTGCCTCTGTCATGGGGAAATTTCAGCCTCTCCGCCGGCCGCTGCCGGCGCTCATGGATTCGGTGGATATGGGAAGACCTGTGTGGCCCTGCAGCGCCGAGCGGAGCAAATCCCTCTCAGTGCCCCCCGTGGTAGGGGTGGCCCGTGAGAATTGTAAATGCCCGGTAGAGCTGTTCTGCCAGCACCAGCCGGGCCAGGCTGTGGGCCATTGTGATCGCACCAAAAGAAAGCAGCATCTGCGCCTGCTTTCGGCCCGCCTCGCTCCATCCATCCGCCGGGCCGATCGCAAACACCAGGTGCTGGGTGCC
>DAIDGZ010000021.1 GCA_027452125.1 Acidobacteriaceae bacterium
ATCAGCTCCGGATACGCCTCCTGCATCAGGTCGCGCACCGCGTAGACCATCTGGCACATGAAGGGCTTCTCCTGCCCCAGCAGCCGCCCATGGCGAATGCCCCGGCGCAGAATCTTGCGCAGCACGTAGCCGCGGCCCTCGTTGGAAGGCAGCACGCCATCCGAGATGAGGAAGGTAGCCGCGCGAGCATGGTCGGCGATGATGCGCAAACTGGCGTTGCCCACCAATTCGCCAACTCGCTGACTCGCTAACTCGCTAACTTGCTGCCCCGCCAGCTCCGCTGCCTTCGCAATCAGCGGCGTAAACAGATCCGTCTCGAAGTTGCTGATCTTGCCCTGCAGCACCGCCGACACGCGTTCCAGGCCCATGCCGGTATCCACGCAGGGCTTGGGCAGCGGCGTCAGCTTGTAGCTGGTCTGCTTCGTCGCCGGGTCCACCACCGCCGCGCGGTCAAACTGCATGAAGACCAGGTTCCAGATCTCCACGTAGCGCGCGTCGTCCTGGCCAAAGGGCAGGTCTTTGCCGTGCTCGCTGGCCTCCAGGCCCATGTCGTAGAAGATCTCCGAGCAGGGGCCGCAGGGACCGGTCTCGCCCATCTGCCAGAAGTTGTCCTTCAGCCCGTACTGGAAGATGCGCTCCCTGGGCACGCCGGCTTCGATCCAGAAGTGCTCCGCCTCATCGTCGCGCGGCACGCCGTTCGCGGGGTCGCCCTCGAAGATGGTCACGTACAGCTTGTCCTGGGGAATGGCGAACCAGTCCTTGCTGGTGATCAGCTCCCAGGCAAAGGCAATGGCGTCGCGCTTGAAGTAGTCGCCAAAGCTGAAGTTGCCCAGCATCTCAAAGAAGGTGTGATGCCGCCGCGTAAAGCCCACGTTCTCCAGGTCATTGTGCTTGCCGCCGGCGCGCACGCACTTCTGCGAGGTGGTGGCGCGGTTGTAATCGCGCTTCTCCGCGCCAAGGAAGAGATCCTTGAACTGGTTCATTCCGGCGTTGGTAAACAGCAGCGTCGGGTCGTTGGCAGGCACCAGCGAGGAAGAGTGCACGCGGCGGTGCCCCTTCGTCTCAAAAAAGCGCAGAAAGAGCTCGCGAATCTCGTTTCCAGAGCGGGGTTGCATAGCTCTTTTAGTGTAATTGGCCGCAGGGCCATTCCCGCATCCATAGGGCGCGCCAAACGGCAGAATCCGCAGGAGAAGCTCCGGCGGATTCTGACCTCGTGCGATTCGCTTCGGAAACGGCGGGGGGCCCGCGCTACTTGGACTCGTTCCCCGTCAGGCGGAAGGTGATGGTGCCCCAGAACAGCCGCGCCTGCATCTGCACCGGCAGGTGCCGCTCGTCGTCCGTGTACCAGATCCAGATGTTGCCCCGGTTCTTCACCACGCCGGCGTCCGCCGTGGGCTGCACGCGGATGGTCTTGAAGGTGCCCAGCGTGGTCTTCACCTCTTCGCGGCGCTCCACCTTCATGGTCACCGGCACGGTGCGCTGCGCGTCGGCCACCGGAATCACGAAGCTGCGCCCCACCTCCAGCGGCTGCGAGGCCAGGTAGAAGATGCCCGTCAGCAGGTCCGTCAGGCAGCCGGAAATCGGCGTCTCCACGTGCTTGGTCTGCCCGCTCACCTGGTTGCGCTGGTCCAGAATCTCCTTGGACTGCCCATAGTCCATCCGCAGCGTGGCGTTGGTCTGGTGGCGGCCCTCCACGGTCTGCTTGTCAAACTCGTAGGTGCACCCCTTCGTCCGGTCAAAGGTGGACTGGAAGTGGTCATTGACGTGGAAGATCAGGTTGATGGCGCCCAGCGTGTAGGCGTTCGCGGTCAGGTGCTCGGTATTGCCGTCCGACTCAAAGCGAACCACCGCCGTGCCCGCGGGAAACACGCGCCAGTCCACGGAATAGGTGAGCGTCTGCCGGTCAGGGAAGCTGAAGCCGGCGCGCGGCGGCGGCAACGTGGCCGCCTGCTGGCAGACTGCAACGCTCGCCAGGGCGAAAACACAGAAAAGAATGGCTGCATGCGTGCGCGTTTTCAACGTCGGGCATGGCTCCTTGTAAATTTCGATGGACCTGACAGAAACAGACACAGCACCGGGGCAAAACGCTCATCGCACCCGGTGGACCAGGGCTTCCACGGTTGGCCGCAGCAGCAACAGGCAGGCGTACAGCAGCGCGGCCCCTATAGCAGCATTGTACTCGCGGTGCCTCAGGTAAAGCTGCAGGCTGAAGCGCCCGCCCTCGCCCTGCTGCCGCGCCGGAGTCAGCCGGGGCAGCAGCCGCGGCACCCGCCGGCAGTAGTCGTCAAAGCCGGCAAAGGTGGCGCGCAGAAACCGCTCCTCCGAGGCAATCACCGGGATATAGATCAGCGCAAAGCCCACCGCCAGCACCGCCGCCAGCGCCCAGCTCTGCAGCGCCACCGCAAAGCCCGCCGCAATCAGCATGGAGCCCAGATATAGCGGATTGCGCGTGTGCGCATACGGCCCGGTCACCGTCAGCTCGCGATTCTTCTTCACATAGCCCGAGGCGTAGGCGCGTAGCCACACCCCTGGCAGCACCAGCGCCAGGCTCCACAGCACGGCGGCCGGCTGCGGCGCGCGGCGCAGCAGCTCAAACACATACAGCCCCGCCGCCAAAAAGCCCAGCGGCACGCGGATGCGGCGCGCCACCTGCTGCCAGCGGGCAATCCAGTCCGGCCCGTCGATGGATGCGTTTGCGGTCATTGGCTCTCCTCCTGCCGCAGCTCCTCGGCCGCGCTCAAAACCTCTTCCGGCTGGATGGTCAGTAGACCCGCCTCCGGCTCCGGCCTCCGCGTGTGATCGCGTTGGCTCATGGGGCTGCGCAGCACGCGAAACCTCGTTCCAAACGGCCCGTTGCGGCTGGGGTCCGTAGGGCCATAGATGCCCACCACCGGCTTGCGCAGCGCGCAGGCCAGGTGCAGCGGCCCGGTATCCCCCGCCACGCAGAGCTGAATCCGCCGCGTCAGCGCAATCAGCTGGCTCAGCGTCGGGGTCACGCCCGTTGCCGCGCCGCCCGCGGCTGCAATCATCGCCGCCGTCAGCGCTTCCTCGCCCGGACCAGTATTCACCATCACCCGCAGTCCGCGCTGCGTCAGTCCCCGCGCCACGGCGGCATAGCGCTCCGTGGGCCAGCGCTTGGCGCCCCACCCTGCGCCGGGATTGATCAGCGCCACCGGCTGTTCCGCGCCCGCCAGCAGCGCATCGCACCACGCCTCGGCAGCCGGATCCATGGGCAGCTCCGGCGCCACCGGCTCCAGCAGGTCACCGGCCACCGCCGCCGCCAGTTCCATATCCTGCTCAATCACGTGCGCGCCCCCGGCATACACCCGCTCCGTAAACAGCCAGCGCGCCTGCCGCTCGCGGGGCGCGTCCTCGCCAATGCGGCGCCGGCAACCGGCCAGCGTCCCCAGCACCGCCGAGCGGATCGCCCCCTGCAGGTCCAGCACCACGTCATAGCGCTCGCGCAGCCCGGCGCGCAGGCCCAGGATCGCCCGCAGCGTCTCCGGGTGCAGCGGACGCTTGCGCCATTCCTTGCTGGCGGCAAAGTGCAGCCGGTCCACCACCGGCATCCCCGGCCCCGGCACAGTGCAGCCCGGCGCGGCCAGCAGCGCCTGCCAGCGCGGCTCCACCATCCAGCCAATCTCCCACGCGGGATGTTCCCGTCGCAGCGCCGTCACCGCCGGCAGGGCGTGGAGAATGTCGCCCATGGCGCCCAACCGCACCACCAGCAGCCGAAATTTGGACCTGACGTGCAAACTCCGATTTTCTCACGGAACGCAGCCGCCATGCCCCACCCGCTGCCTCGCGGACTGGCGAGCTGGCGAAGTCGCTAAGTTGCTAACTTGCGAACTCGCGAACTCGCTACCTTGCTGCCTCCCTCACTCCCGCCTGCCCGTCCGTGCAGCGCTTGACATCGTTATCATCCGCTCCGTAAGCTGCTCCTCGCATCGCTGCCGGACTCACCGGCGCCGCTCTACCGCCGCTGCTCAAGGATCTGCCCTCATGAAGCCTGCTTCGTTTCGCCTTTCTCTCTCTGCCTTTGCTGCCCTGGTCCTCTCCGCCGCCTGGTTCTGTGCGGCGCCCGCCCTCGCCCAGGCCCCGCCTCATCTGCTGCTGAGCACGGCCGACTTTGCCCGCCTCAATCAGCTCGCGCAGACGCATCCCTGGGCCGCCCGCCAGCGCCAGGCTATCCTCGACGAAGCCGACGCCTTCCCTGCGTCCTACGAGAAGCGCTTCGGCCTCACCTCGGAAGAGCTGCCCCCCGAGGGCGGCCAGTGGCTGCACTACTACGCCTGCCCTGACACCGGCTCGCTGCTCAGGTTCGTCCCGCCCGACAAGAACGTCTGCCCCGACACCGGCCAGGTCTTCAAGGGCTATCCCTATGACCACGTGGTCTACATGCTGCGCGCCGACGCCCTGCGCGAGGGCGCTCTGGCCTCCGCCCTGGCCTACCGGCTCACCGGCAACCGCGCCTACGCCGAAAAGGGCGCAAAGGTGCTCGAGCTCTACGCCGACAAGTACCTCACCTATCCCATGCACGACAACCGCGGCCAGCAAACGCAGTTCGGCGCGCGCGTCTACTCCCAGACACTCGACGAGGCCATCTGGCTCATCGATCTCTCCTGGACCTACGACCTGCTGCGCGACACCACCGTCTTCAGCCCCGCCGAGCGCACCCACATCGAGCGCGACCTGCTCTACGCCGCGGCCATCACCGTCACCCGCGCCAACATGGGCCCCACCGACAATATCCAGTCCTGGATCAACGGCGCTGAAGCCGCCGTGGGCTACACCCTCGACGACCCCACGCTGATCCACCAGGCCATCGACGGACCCATCGGCTTCCGTGCCCAGATGAAAGAGTTCGTGCACGACGGCTTCTGGATCGAAGGCGCCTGGGGCTATCAGTTCTACGCCCTGCGCCCGCTCGAGTTCACCGCGCAGATGGCCGCCCGCGCCGGCCTCAACCTCTGGCAGCAGGAGCCCAACCTCACCGCCC
>DAIDGZ010000022.1 GCA_027452125.1 Acidobacteriaceae bacterium
GTCAATCCCTATGGCGGGCCGGGTCCGCAGTTGGTGGTGAACAAGTGGAGTGACAGTCTGCTTTTCGACGAGTTACTTGCGCAGAAGGGCTTTGCCGTGCTCCACGCGGACAATCGCGGCACCGGTGGCCGCGGACGCACCTTTGCGCAGACGGCATATCACGACTTTGGCCCCATACAGCTGGAAGATCAGCTGACTGTGGTGGATGCGGCCCTGGCCAAATACCCGCAACTGGATGCAAAACGTCTCGGCTGGTGGGGCTGGAGTTGGGGCGGCAGCTTCACTCTCTACGCCATGACCCACACCGACCGCTTCCGCGCAGGCGTGGCCGTGGCTCCAGTAACCGATTGGCGCGACTACGACTCCATCTACACCGAGCGATACCTCAGCACGCCCAACGTGTTTCCTGAAGGATATAGGGATTTCTCGGTTGTGAATTGGGCATCCCGGCTGCACGGGAGGTTGTTGCTGGCCCACGGAACTGGCGACGACAATGTGCACATCGGCAACTCAGTACAGTTCATCCAGCAATTGATCGAGGCGGGAATTCCATACGATCTGCAGATCTTCCCCAGGAAGACTCACTCTATCCTTGGTGGCGATGTACGTACGGAGTTGTACAACGCTATTCTGGAGCACTTTGAACAGAATCTGATGTAGTAATAAGTCAGCAGACCAGCGAGTTAGCAAGTAGGCTAACTCGCTGGTCTGCTGACTCACTGCTAATCTGCAAACACTTCTTCCCGCACCGGCGCGCGCTCCAGCAGACGCACTGGGTAGTACGCGTTGCGAATGTACTGGCGGACCATGCGATCCGTGTTGAAGTAGGCGCCGTTGAAGGCCAGAGTCGTCCGCATCAGTTGCGCCCACTTTTCTGGGCCTTCCAGATAAAGCGGTACTACGGCAGACTGGAGCTTGCTGTAGAGTGCCTCTGCCTCAGCTGCGTCGCTGTCGCCGTCTTCAATTGCCCAGCCGGTCACGCCTTCAATGCAGCCCTCGATCCACCATCCATCCAGAATCGACAGGCTGGGAACGCCATTCAGCGCTGCCTTCATGCCGCTGGTGCCGGAAGCCTCATAGGGTCGCCGTGGATTGTTCACCCAGACGTCCACGCCCGCGGTGAGCAGCGCTCCCAGGCTCCAATCGTAGTTCTCCAGGTAGAGAATCTTCAGCTTGTCGCTGGAGAGGCGAGCTGCTTCCTCCACCACCTGGTGGATGAGCGCCTTGCCCGGCTCGTCGTGAGGATGAGCCTTGCCTGCATAGAGGATCTGCAGGCCGCCGGCGGCCTCGGCAATCTCCACCAGCCGCTCGGGGGTGTGGAAGAGAAGGTTGGCTCGCTTGTAGGTGGCCACGCGGCGGGCAAAGCCCAGAGTTAGAAAACGCGGATTCAGCACGTGTCCCGTGCGCGTGGCGATCTCGGCGACCAGGTCATCTTTGGCCCGGGCATGCGCAGCGAGGATTGCCTGCTGGGGCAGCGCGATGGCGTTGCGCAGGTAGAGATAGTCGCGCCGCCACGCCGGCAGATGCTCATCCAGCATGCGCTGGATCGGCTCGGAGACCCAGGTGGGAGCATGTACGCCGTTCGTGATGGTGTCGATGGCAAACTCGGGGAACATCTCCCGGGAGACGTTGCCGTGCTGCATGGCCACCGCATTGGCGTAGCGAGAGAAACGTAGCGCCAACAGCGTCATATTCAGCAGCCCCTCGTGGAAGCAGCCATGGCGCTCCAGCCGCGCGGTGCGGTCACGGCCCAGGATACGGATGGTCTCCTCAGTGGAGAAGCGATCGTGGCCGGCAGGCACAGGGGTGTGAGTGGTGAAGATGCACTTGCTACGAACCTGCTCGATATCCGATTGCGTGGCCGCGCCGATGGGACCGCCGCAGAGTTGGCTTTCCAGCAAAGCCAAGGTCAGCAGGGCGGCATGGCCCTCGTTCATGTGGTACACATTCACATGCAGGCCAAGAGCGCCAGCCATGCGAACGCCGCCCATGCCCAGCACGATCTCCTGCTGCAGGCGATAGTTGGTGTCGCCACCATAGAGGTGGTCGGTCAGCCCGCGGTCCCAACCAGAGTTCTCCTCCAGATCTGAATCCAGCAGGAAGATGGGGACAACGTGACCGGTGCGACCCACAAGGTCATAGCGCCACGCACGGACAGTGACGATGCGATCCTCAATGGCCACAGTAATCCGGGCGGATTCTTCCTGGCAGAAATCAGACGGATTCCAGGGCTGAACCTCCTCGGTCTGGTTACCCGCGGGATCGATATGCTGCTGGAAGTAGCCCTTGCGGTGAGCCAACGTAAAGGCCACCAGGGGCAGACCCTCGTCTGCGGCAGACCGCAGGGTGTCGCCGGCAAGCACACCCAGACCACCCGAGTAGGTGGGCATGGAGGGATGAATTGCGATCTCCATGGAGAAATAGGCAACTACACCGGACACGGGGAAGGAATCAGAAGAAAAAAGCTCGGAAGAAGCCAGATGCATAGGCAGTCACTCTCATGTGTGTACCCCGGCCCGGGGAAGGCTCAAGGGAACTGAAGATGCTGACCCGGAATCGATGGCGATGTCGCTCCTCGGTCCAGGATCAGGGGCGAATGTCAGTTCAGTGTAGCAAGGAATGAGCTGAACGCCGCGCCAGACGGCCCGCTGTGAGGTATCCGGCGTACTGGATTGGGAAGCCATTCCCGGCGTTAAGTCCGCAGATCCAACGAGGTGCGGCTTCCTGCATCGGACAGATCAATTTCTCCTGAGTCGATCAATTTCTCGTAAGAAAATTGCTGTCTGCGGTGGAAATCGCACCTCGCCGGTGTGGTTTACTCCAGCCGATGGGCGCCGGCAGACGCGTGGCAAATATGAATCTCCGGCACAATGCCGGTCTGGGCGGCGTACCGCGCTCCCAGTGCCTCAGCAAAAGCCGCCGCCTCGGCCTGCTCCACCAGGTTGATCGTGCAACCGCCAAAGCCGCCACCGGTCAGCCGTGCACCGATCAGGCCGGGCAGGTCCTGGGCGAGCGCCACCATGGTGTCGGCCTCCACACAACTGCCTTCAAAATCCCTGCTATAGCTCACATGCGCCTCGCCCATGAGTCGGCCCAGTTCCTTCATATCGCCGCGCAACAGTGCGTCACAGGCGGCCACGGTGCGCAGGTTCTCGCTGATCACGTGCTTGGCCCTCAGGTACGACTTGGGCTCCATCTCATGGCCCCACTTCTCCAGGTCTTCGAGTGTAGCGTCACGCAGAAATGGCACACCGGAACGATGGCTGGCGATGACCGCGCAGGCCGCCTCCGACTCGCGGCGCCGGGTGGGGTAGTCGCCCCCCGACACGGAGTGCTTGACCATGGTGTTTGCGATCACCAGGGCAACGTGATCCGGAATCGGCGCCAATTTGTAGCTCAGGTCGCGGCAGTCGAGCAATAGAGCATGATTCTCCTGCCCATTGGCGCTGATGAACTGGTCCATAATGCCGCAGTTGGCGCCGACATACTCATTCTCCGCGCGCTGGCAGAGCCGGGCAAGCACGGGCCCCGGATAGCTGGCGTCCATCAGCGACAGAAAGGCCAGTGCAGAGGCAACCTCGAGCGCAGCCGAACTGGAGAGGCCGGAGCCCAGGGGCACATCTCCCCACAGCGACACGCTGCATCCAGGCAGCTTGTGGCCTTCGCCGGCCAGAATGTGGGCTACTCCCAGGGGATAGTCCGACCAGTGCTGGCTGCCTTTGGGCGGCAGGGCGGAAGCGTCGAAGGTTTTCTCTTCGCCATAGTTCTCTGAGTAGAGAACGATCTTGCCGTCAGAGCGCGGCGAGATGGCGGCCAGGGTGGCAAAGTTGATGGCCGCGGGCATCACGAAGCCCTCGGCATAGTCCGTGTGCTCACCGATGAGGTTGACGCGGCCGGGAGCCACAAAGATCGCGGGATCCGCTTGGAAGCGGGCGCGGTGCATGGAGCGAAGTACAGCAGGATCGTGCATCTCAGGTCACACTCGAAGGATGGATTTGAACAGTTATAGCCGCATGCACGGCGATTGACAACGTTTACCACGCCACCCGAACCGCTCGCAACTTTCCTAATTCTAATCCCACCTGCATGGCGCACACTCCAGCCCTCCCCCATCCGGCACGCCTATCTCCAAAGCACCACCAGCTTGGCCTTAATGCATCACATCTTGTGCACAAACGCGCTTCTTCCCCTCAAAACAGTTCGGGAATACTGTGAAACGCAATCCTCGTCGGTGCCGCCTTGTATGCCGCCAACATAGTGGCCGGGGCAAGCGTGCTCATGCCGTACTTGTTGTTGAGCTCATCCATCACCTCCAGCAGCCGCGCCTTGCTCTGCTCCCCTTCAAGCCCATCAAACAGGTTCAGCGAGTGCAGCCGGTCCGGCACCAGTTCATTCAGGTGCACGCCAATAAAGTACGGATGCTCGTACTCCGCACCCGCTGGCCGGCTGGCCCACAGCCTCTGCAACGCAGCAATCAGTGTGGGGTTGTCCTGGCACTCCTGCAGGCGCATCTCGCCCTTCCAGCCTCGTGTCGGCATGCCGTAGCGGCTGATTGGCGCATTCTGCCCACGCGGCACGGCAAATCCGACTGCCAGCCCGATGCTCCCAGCCCACAAACCCTGCGCCCGCAGACGCATCGCCGCCTTGTGCAACAGCTTGTGCGCCACTGCCCATGCCTTCTCCGGATTGCGCATCTCCGGCGCCAGCACATGCTGGTGACTCAGCGATTTCAGATGCTCAGTCTCCGCCAGGTCAAAGTCTTCGCCACGCAGCCAATGCCACAGCCGCTCACCCCACACTGAGCCCCACACCGCGCCAGCCTGTGCGCAGTCCAGCGCCATCAGATCATTCATCGTGCGGATGCCCTGCGCATGCAGCCGCTTCTCTGTGCGCGCGCCAATGCCCGGCAGGTCGCGCAGCTCCAATCTTTTCAGCGCCTCCGGCAGCACATCCAGCGGCAGCGCTACCAGCCCATCCGGCTTTTCCATATCACTAGCCACTTTGGCCAGATAGCGATTGGTAGCCAGCCCAACCGAGCTGCGCAGCATCGTCCCTACCTGCTTCCGGATAGTCTGCTTCACCTGCCGTCCCAGTTCCAGCGCCGCCAGCAGTGATCGCTCCCGCCCCATCAACCGGCATGCCATCTCATCAATCGACAGCACCGACGTTACCGGCACACAACTCTCCACCGCGTCCACCACCCGGTGGTGATACTCCGTGTAGAGCTCATGCCGTGCCTCTACCAGCACAATCCCTGGACACAACCTCTTCGCGTCGCCCACCAGAGTGCCCGTCTTCACCCCATGCGCCTTCGCCTCATAGCTGGCAGCGATACAGCAGGTGGTATCCGCCATCATGGGCACCACACCTACCGGCCGGCCGCGCAACTCTGGCCGTACCTCCTGCTCCACCGAGGCAAAGTAGCTGTTCAGATCGACAAACAGCCAGTTCAGTCCGCCGGCATCTGCCTGCTCGATCGGCGCACCTGCTGCTTCCGCCGGCGCACGACAATCCGAAGGCTCGTCCTCGCCCTCTTCCCAGGCCAGGCCGTCCGGCTGGCCTACCCACCCATCCCGCTCCTGGTTCGGCATCGCGTTGGAATCTACGTACATTTGGCACTATATTCGCCTTTTATTCTCTTTATTGCAAGAGGATTGTGTCTTGCACAACCTACAATCAACTTGTCGAGACGCAGTTGCGTCCAAGATAGTAGCAGGCGCACGATGCCGGATCATGCAGATCGTCTCTGGCTCTGAATCGAGCCTCTGGTCTGCCGATAGTCAGGTCGAGTACTATGCACGATGTAATGCATTGGCTGCAAATCAACGCGAGCGTCCTGGCGGTGCTGGTCACCGTGGCGGTAGCCGTTCTGCTGGTCTGCTGCCTTACGTGCTCCAACTGCTCGTGCCGGGAGAAGGACGATCTCTTCCACCACCACGAGATGTAGGGCCGTCCAGCCTTCCTCGGAATTCCCCCTCCGGGCCCTTTCTGTATTCAGCCTTACACTCCGCTCACCTTTGCGTGCGTCTGTTTGCAACTTCTCCCGTCTCGTTTTGTGCATGAGCATCCCATACAATAGGTCCTGGGAGCATCGATCATGGCACACACTGTTTTCTGCGTTCGCTATAAGAAGGAGATGGAGGGCCTCGATGAGCCGCCCTTCGACTCGGAGTTCGGTCAAAAGATTTACAAGAATGTCTCTCAGGCAGCCTGGTCCGAGTGGGTTGACCGGCAGAAGATGCTGCTCAACGAGTATCGCCTGCAGCCCTGGACCCCGCAGGCCCAGGAATTCCTGGTACAGCAGATGGAGGAGTTCTTCTTCGGCTCCGGTTCCGCGCTGCCGGCAGAGTTCGTTCCACCCGCGCACTGAGCGCTCGCAGAGATTCCTGCGGTTGTGTAAAAGAAACACTGGTACACCCCCGCCACATACGGCTGCGCCGGTGTAAACTAGGAAAGACCCCAGCAGCCGGTTCGCCACCGCGCGAACCGGCTACATTGTGTCGGGACGTGGCTCAGCCTGGTAGAGCACTCGCTTGGGGTGCGAGGGGTCGGCAGTTCAAATCTGCCCGTCCCGACCATTACTCTCCTTCACATTGATCCAGATCACACCTGTACGCACTGCGCGCACTGCCGGCCGCGAGAACCCCAACCCGGCGCGGGCGTAAACCAGAGCCGCGGATTGAGACTGCGAGGGGTGCGAGGCGAAGCCGAGCCCGCGAGAGTTCAAATCTGCCTGGGCAACCATTCAAATATTCTTCTGTCATATTCGTTCGCATCGGCACTCTGCCGTAGTACTGCCGCTCGTAAGTGTCCTCACGGACTCATTAAGTACAGTGGTGGACGGCTTGCCTTTTTGCCTGCCCATTCCCAGTAATGCAGCAAAATCGTATACACCATCAGTCCCGTCTCACCCTCGCCCATGAAGATGTACTTGGCCGCCTGGCTCATCAGGTTTTGTCCTGTCAGGTCAAGGAACAGTCCCGCCGGTTCCACCAGTTCGGTGAGGAACGCGATCGTATTGGCTACCGCGACGGCGCCCCACACATCGATCACGAAGTACTCTCCCTCCTGCCGCACACGCATGCGCAGCGGGGCCACAAACTCGCTGCGGTTGTCGATCAGGTTCACATGCAGAAACGCCAGCGGGCCGTTCACCTGGTAATGCGCATGAATCTCGGTCGCCTTGTCTGCACGCGCCTCTGGCCCCATCGCCCGGATCGGCACCAGATTCACTTTGCCGCCGGCGATCGAGGTCCACAACTCCGAGGATGGCTCATCGGTGAATGTCACCTCGGAGACGCGCAGTTCCTTAGCGCGCTGGTAGCGGCTCAGTGCGCTGAAGGCCAGAATCGTCAGGATGAACAGCGTGGAGATGATCACACCATCAGGCCGCTCGAAAACATTGGCCACCACCGTATACGCAAACACCGCGGTTACTGCCCAGAAGTACCCGCTCAGCAGCATCGTCCTGCGATCCAAGCTCGCGCGGTACTCTCGCCAACTGCTCAGCGCCACCGCCACCGCCGCAGACAGAATCAACACCAGCACGCCCGTGGCATAGGCCGAGCCCTGCGCGTCCACATTCGCTTTGAAGACCACGGTCACAATCACGTCTATGGCAAACAGCACCAGCACCATCGGCCGCCGGTACGAGACCCAGTGCGGCGCCATGCCAAACCGCGGCAGATAGCGCGGAATCAGGTTAATCAGTCCAGCCATTGCGGATGCCCCGGCAAACCAAAGAATGGCAATCGTCGAAAGGTCGTACACCGTCCCAAACACGTTACCCAGCACCTGATGTGCCAGGTAGGCCAGCGCGCGTCCACTGGCCGGGCCATCAACTCGGTAAGCCACCTCCGGAATCAGTAGCGTCGTCACAAAGCTGGAGAGCACTAGGTATACGCCCATCAGCGAGGCCGCAGCCGTGAGCAGCTTGCGCGTATTACGAATACGCCCTTCCGGCGTCTGTCGCTGCGCGTCTTCTTCCTCGCCCTTCACCAGCGGCATCACGGCCACGCCCGTCTCAAATCCGCTCAAGCCCAGCGCCAGCTTGGGAAACACCAGTGCCGAGGCCAGCAGCACCGCTGTCCAGTCCGCGTGCACCGTCATTGTCATCCGCCACTGGTTCATCAGTTCAGGATGCCCGGCGATCCGCCATAACCCCGCACTGATTACCACCAGGTTCAGGGCCATAAAGGGCAACGCCACTAGCGCTGCAACTCGAATCGCCTCCTGAAAGCCGATAAGGAAGATGATCGTCAGCACCAGCAGCAATAGCAGCGTAAGGCTGATCTGCGCATGGCCCAGATACGGTGCAAGATACGGGTTCGCCACTGCATGCCGTGCCGCATCCGCAGCCGAGAGCGTCATGGTGATCACAAAGTCCGTCGCCGCAAACCCCAGCAGAACGAGTACCAGCAGCTTCGAGTTCCATCCGCTCAGCAGGTTCTCTAGCATGGCGATTGAGCCTTGCCCCGCATAGGATCGCCGCGCCACCTGCGCGTACACTGGCAAAGCACCCAGCAAGGTAACCAGCACAAGCACCAACGTAGCCGTAGGTGACAGCGCACCTGCCGCCAGCAATGCGATCCCCGGCTGATAGGCCAGCGATGAAAAATAATCCACGCCCGTCAGCCAGATCACCCAGTTCCACGGATAATTGTGCTCATGAGCATGCAACGCATCAAGGCGGCCTCCGCGAAATAACCAGCGGCCCAATGCTGTGCGCGGCGGCGCCGTCTCCCGCGTGGGGAGCGTCAAAACTCTTTTTTTAGGCTGAGCGGTCTTTACTGAAGGCATGTCTTCCTCAAGTAGAAGGATGCTTGCATCCCCGGTTCGCGTTGCGCCACTCCTCAAAATCCTTATCTGAAATATTCTCTGCGCTTTGCTCTTCACGCAATTTTTGTCATTTCGTGCAAATCGCGCTTCACAATCGCGCATCGATACGCGCACACTGAAGAAGTTCCCGATTCCGTCTCCCCCCGGAGGGACTTTGATGACATCCGCGCTGCCGCCGCTGGTCGGCCATTACAACCTTTGGCTCGTCGCACTCTCCGTCTTCATTGCCATTCTGGCATCCTATGCCGCGCTGGACCTTGGTGGTCGCGTCACCTCATCCTCTGGCCGTGCTCGCTATGCCTGGCTCGGCGGCGGTGCTATTGCCATGGGCTCCGGCATCTGGTCCATGCACTACATCGGCATGGAGGCCTTACGGTTACCCGTCGAGGTCCACTACGACTGGCCCACCGTTCTGATCTCGCTCCTTGCCGCCATTGTTGCCTCGGCAATCGCCCTCTTTATCGTCAGCCGCAGCGTCCTCACCCGCTCCGCCATCGCTGTGGGTAGCCTTGCTATGGGGAGCGGCATCGCCGGCATGCACTATATCGGCATGGCTGCCATGCGTCTGCCCGCGATGTGCAGTTACTCCATCCCGCTGGTTGTGCTCTCAGTGGTACTGGCCATCGTCATCTCCGGGGTAGCGCTTGTCCTTGCTTTCCAGTTCCGCAGCGATGTCTCCAACTGGGCCTGGCGCAAGACGTTCAATGCCGTAGTCATGGGCTCCGCTATTCCCATCATGCACTACGTCGGAATGGCCGCAGCCACCTTCTATCCCGCGCCCCTCGCTCCTGCTGAACTGGCCCACTCCGTGAGTGTCTCTTCGTTGGGCCTTTCCGCCATCACGCTGATCATCGTGCTCATGCTCTCCCTGGTCTACGTGCTCTCTACTGTGGATCGCCGCCTCACCTTGCAGGCCATGGAGATTCGCAGCGGTGCGCAGCGATACCGGCAGATCATTGAGACCGCCTTTGACGCCTTTGTGGGCTTCGACGACTCACTACTCGTAGAGCACTGGAATCCCCAGGCCGAGCGCATCTTCGGATGGAGCCGAGCCGAAGCGCATCGTCGCCCCCTCGATGACTTCATCCCCGTGGATCACCAAGGCGTTGGTACCACCCACTGCCTCCGCGATCTGCTGCAAAGCAATGGCTCTGCCGACATGCAAACCCGCCTGGAGGTCATAGCCCGCCACAAGGATGGCCATGAATTTGCCGCAGAGATGGCGCTCTCCTCTGTCAGGACCGGACATGAAGGACAGAAGCGCCTCTATGCTGCCTTCGTGCATGACGTCACGGAGCGTAAGCTGATCGAGCAGGAGCGGGAACAGGCCCGTCAGGCAGCTGAGGCCGCCAGCCGCGCCAAGGGTGAGTTTCTCGCCAACATGAGCCACGAGATCCGTACCCCGCTCAACGGCGTCATCGGCATGACCGAACTCGCCCTGCAAACCGAGCTCACCCGCGAGCAACGCGAATACCTTGACACAGTCCGCATCTCCGCTGAGTCCCTG
>DAIDGZ010000023.1 GCA_027452125.1 Acidobacteriaceae bacterium
AACCAAGAGAGATCACTTCTGGCATTGTCGCCGCATTTGCTGAAAGACTCAAGGAACTTCAGGATACAGCAACTCCGTGAAACGGGGATCATCGGCGATGGCCTGGAAGTCCGTGTCCACCCGTGCCTGCAGGCGATTGCGGGGATTCAGCTCAATGGCCCGAGCCAGGATCTCCAGGCAGTCCTGGGTGCGCCCGGTCATGGCCTCGAGCACCGCCAACCCGTAGAGGGCATAGTCCGCCTCAGGGTAGCCTGCCAGAATCGCGTTGAACTGCTCCCGCGCCTCCTCGTAGTAGCCCGTATTGAGCTGAGAGACGGCGTAGTCGTAGTGCTCTTCCGGAGTGAGGAAGGTCAAGCTGGACTTTTCCAGTTGGCGCTGACAGGTGGCAATGTAGATGCGGCAGCGATCCTGAATCTCTGGCGGTGCATCCGGACAGAGCTTTTGCAGCGCGGCGAGAGCCTTCTCGTATTTGCCCTGTTGCAGAAGCTGGAGCGCGGATTGGTAGTGGTGAAAGACAGAGCTGGCAGCCGTGGTGGAATGGCCATCGGGCTTGGCGGCCGCTGAGGGGGATTTTTTTCGGCTTTGCGCCGCGGTTCGGACGTCTTGCGTCATGATGTTTGGCCACAAGTGCGGCTCCAGAGACACACCAAACCCCAAAAAATGCAGGCAGAATGTTCGCGTCCCGGAAGAACGCAGCTTTGGCACTCTTTATACGCAGAACGGCGGGTTCCGTCAATGGGCAGCCGGGGACAATGCCCCAGCCGGACGCTCAGGCGGGGCGGGACTGGTAGATTGCCGGGTTGAGCGAGGGGTCGTTGTACATCTTCAACTGGCGGTAGAGTTTGAAGCGGCGCTGGCCGGCAAGCGTTTCTTGCCACAGGCTGTCCAGGCAGCCGGCGAGGTCGGCGCGCTGTTCGAGGAGGATGGCCAGGCGATCGAGGTTGCGTTGGACGTGACCGGGCGGCGCATCGATACGGTTGGCCTCTTCGCGGGTGTGGTAGATCTTGAGGGCCAGGATGGAGAGCCGGTCAATGATGAGCCCGGGCGATTCGGAGTGGAGTGCCGCGCCGGAGGCTGGCAGGTGTTGCGGGGCGAGCCAGTCGAGCAGGAATCGGTCCAGTTCTTCGGCGAGGTCGTTGCGGAGCTGGTTGGTGCGGTCGATGCGGCGCTTGACCTGGGCCAGTTCGGCATCCGTGGCGCCGGGGCGGCGGGCTTCATCTTCGATGTGCCAGAGGTCGAAGTTGGCTCGATGCTGGCGGGCCACGGCTAGCATCCAGGCCTGCTCCAGGGTGTCTGCCGCAATCTCGGGCTCGGCGGCGCCGAGCTGTGACTCGTGCCACGCATGAGTGCGCTGGTCGTGCAGGGCGAGGATGGCTTCGGCGGAGAGCATCGATAAAATTTGAGTGGAGACTGGCCTTGGTTGCCGCACTTATGGTAATTCGATCCTAATGCATGGGCCAAATACAGGTGGCGAAGCCCGGCAGCCGAGAGGGTAGGGAAGCCGGGCAGGCTGTACGGCTAGAATGAGCTTCGGGAGCGTGTATGGAAAAGAAATGGCAGTTTCCGCATAAGCGCTGGAATCCTTTGCAGCGGTCGTGGGTCCTGGTGTCTCCGCATCGAACCCAGCGGCCGTGGCAGGGCGAGGTGGGCCAGAAATCTGCGCTGAACGGCGCGGCATTTGATCCGGAGTGCTATCTATGCCCCGGGAACAAGCGCGCGGGTGGTGAGGTAAATCCCTCATACGAAAGTGTGTTCTCGTTTGTAAACGATTATTCAGCGCTGTTGCCCGAGGCGGCCTCGGGCGTACAGGCGCCGGATTCGCCCCTGCTGGTGGCGGAGGCAGTGCGGGGGCTGTGCAAGGTGTTGTGCTTCCACCCGGATCACAGCCTGACTGTCGCACGGATGACGCGCGAGGAGATTCGGCCCGTGGTGGATGCCTGGGCGCAGGAGTACCAGGAGCTGGGCGGGCTGGACTGGATCAAACACGTGCAGATCTTCGAGAACCGTGGGGCCATGATGGGGGCCAGCAATCCCCACCCTCATTGCCAGATATGGTCCACAGACTTTGTGCCGGATGAGGTGCAGAGGGAAACAGAGGCGCAAAAGGAGCATCTGGACCGGACCGGGCATTGCCTGCTGTGTGACTACGTGGCGGCTGAGCGGGTGACTGGGGAGCGGATTGTCTTTGAGAATGAGCACTTTGTAGCCTTGGTGCCGTGGTGGGCAGTGTGGCCGTTTGAGGTGCTGCTGGTGAGCCGGCGCCATCTGGGCGCCATGCCGGAGATGAGCAGTGCGGAACGGGATGGGCTGGCCGATGCGCTGAAGCGCACTACAACCCGCTTCGACAACCTGTTTGAGACCCCGTTTCCCTACACTATGGGCTTCCACCAGACGCCGACGGACGGCGCCGGGCATCCCGAGTGGCACTTCCACGCCCACTACTACCCACCGCTTCTGCGGTCGGCGACGGTGCGTAAGTTCATGGTGGGCTTTGAGATGCTGGGCATGCCGCAGCGGGATATTACGGCCGAGATTGCGGCGGAGCGGCTCCGCGGCTGCTCTGAGTCGCATTTCTGGCCGCGCGGCTGACGATCGGGGCTGCCGCTGGGCGGTCCGCGTCGCGGATCGGGCAGGGAAGAGCAGAGAGCGATTCTCGTTTTTTTCCTGCCGCGCATCCATGCTGCCGTTTGGGGGGATGACCTGTTTCGAGGAATCAATGGATTGTGAGGGAATAAGTAAACTATAATGAACGGTATAGGCGCCTTGGGTTGGAAGACGGGAATATGCCAGAAAAAGACTGCGACCCGGGGTGGTGAGCTCGCTGGGGCTCGAACCCAGGACCCACGCCTTAAAAGGGCGTTGCTCTACCAACTGAGCTACGAGCTCGTTTAAGGCCGCTTGATTCAAAAGTACCACAAGGGCGAAGGGATCGCACCGTGGACGTTGCGAAGATAAAGAGAACGGCTGCTCTAGCGGAAAGACTTCAGGTTTCCAGATCAGAAAGATGCGACCGCCGGGGTCAGATGGGCAGGGCGGCGCGGTATGGCAAGAAAGTGTTACTTGGATAACCGTTCAAGTGTTATTGTTTTGACAACAGGAGTGCCGCTAGGATTCGGGGTGTAGGAATCCTCCGTTCTCATCAATGTGCCAGGGGATGGACAAGGATTCAGAGGTGAGGGATGACGGACCGCAAAGCGCTGCCAGATCCGAATGAAACGCCGGAAGATGTAGCAACACTGTACTCCTGGGCAAACCTGCATGGAGCCAAGTACAGGGACTTCTCGGCCTCGCGTGCCCAGACGCGGGAACGGGCGCGGCAGCGTGTCCAGCAGGCGATCGAGGAAGAGCGTGCGCGGGCACAGGCGCAGGCAGAGAAGGATCGAGCCGCGGAAGCAGCGCGGGCGCAGGAAGAAGCCCGGCAGAGAGAACTGGGAATGAAGGAAGTGGCGCGGCTGGCGGCACAGCAGGCCGCGAATGACGCCGCTCATGAGGTAGCTCGCCAGAATGCGGAGCAGGCCGCGCGCCAGGCTGCCCAGGAAGCGCAGCAACAAGCCCTGGCTGCCCGCGAAGCGGCGCAACAGGCTCAGGCAGCACGAGAAGCCGCACAGCAGGCTCAGGCCGCGCGAGAGGCTGCGCAGCCGGCGGCGTGGCAGTCTCCTTTTGTTCATCCATACTCCGCGATGCCGACGCCGAGGCCCACTCCTGTGCAGCCGCAGGCGGATGCATACTTTGCCTCGCGCCCAGCGGGGTACACGGGATTCGCGCCGCAGCCGGCTTCACCTCGGCCGGTGGCGCCTGTTGCTCCGGCGCAGCCAATGCCGTACGCCACGCAGCGGGAAGATGCTTACAGTCAGCCGCGCAACGGTTGGGAGCAGCCGGAAGCGCGGGAGAACGCATATCGTCCCGCATGGCTGACCTCAGAACGTACGGAGCCGGCGGGCCGGGTAATGCAGTCGCCTGAGGATACCTTACAGGGATCGCGCGACCGGCTGACCTCGCGCTGGTTCGCGCTGAAGAGCGTATTTGACGCACAAGCCACGGCGCCGGTTGATCCGGGTCCGGTGCCGGTGCCTTCACGGGCGCCTGTGCTGGCGGTGTTTTCGCTGGCCGGCGGCGTGGGCAAGACGAGCATGGTGGCTACGCTGGGCCGGGCGCTTTCATCGCGCGGCGAGCGCGTCCTGCTGGTGGACACAGCGTCCTACGGGCTGCTGCCTTTCTACTTTGGCGCGCGGGACCAGCGTCCGGGCGTTTTGCGGACCTTCAGTTCGCCGGTGGCCTCGGGGGATGCGCCGGTGCAGATGGTGACCATCGATGCGGACGGCATGGGGCCGGAGACGCCGGTGCAGGAGCCGCTCTCGACGGAGATCGTTCAGCACTCGCGCAGCGTCAACCGCGTGCTTGTTGATCTGGCGACGGCCTCGGGGGCAATCACGCGCCGGGTTCTGCGGATGTCGCCGGTGGTTCTGGTGCCGGTGGTGCCGGACATGAACTCCGTGGTCAGCGTCAACTCGATTGAGTCGTTCTTCCAGCGCAATGCGGCTGCCAGCGGCAAGCTGGTGCAGCCCTACTATGTGCTGAACCAGTTTGATGCTTCGCTGCCGCTGCACCTGGATGTGCGCGAGGTTCTGCGGGAGCAGCTGGGTGATCGTTTGCTGCCGTTCGCCATACGCCGCGCTCCCGCTGTGAGCGAGGCTCTGGCAGAGGGGATGACCGTGATGGACTATGCGCCTAACTCCATTGTTGCTGAGGACTTTGCCAGTCTGGCAGGATGGGTTAAGAGCATTTCGGCACCCGCGAGCAGCGGCTTCCGCGGGGTGCGCTGGAGCGAACGATGACGGCAACCGATCTTTGGCAGGATATAGGAGCAGGTGAGAACTTCTTCACGAAGCTTGTCCGCCTGCTCTTCCTGCTTGCCGCCGGAGTGATTTTCTACTTTCTCGCCGTGCTGCCGCTGACCTGGCCGCAGCAGGCGGTTCTGGGTTTGTTGAGCCTGCTGATGGCAATGGCGATGGCTCGCAGCTCAGACTCCTATCTGGTGACGCTGACGCTGATGGTGCTGTCGATGTTCTGTACCTTTCGGTACGGATACTGGCGCATCTCGCAGACGGTGCGCTTCTTCCAGGACCCGGCGAACCACTGGGGCGCGCTGGACGCATTTTTTATTTGCACCCTGATTTTTGCGGAATCCTACGCTTTCGTCATTCTTTTTCTGGGCTATTTTCAAACCATCTGGCCGCTGCGCCGGGCGCCTGTTCCGCTGCCTGAGGATACCGAAGACTGGCCTCATGTGGATGTGCTGATCCCCACCTATAACGAGCCGCTGGACGTGGTGCGTTATACGGCGCTGGGCGCGCTGAACATGGACTGGCCCGCAGACAAGATGCACGTCTACATCCTCGACGATGGACGGCGCAAGGAGTTTGAACAATTTGCCTTCGAGGCGGGAATTGGCTACAAGATCCGCCCGGACAATTTCCATGCCAAGGCAGGCAACATCAACACGGCGCTGAAGAGTCTGCACTCGCCGTATGTGACCATCTTCGATTGCGACCACGTGCCGACGCGCAGTTTTTTGCAGATGACCATGGGCTGGTTTCTGCGCGATCGCAAGCTGGCCATGCTGCAAACGCCACACCATTTTTATTCGCCTGATCCGTTTGAGCGCAATCTGCAGCAGTTCCGCGTGATTCCCAACGAGGGCGAGCTGTTTTACGGAATTGTGCAGGACGGCAACGACTTCTGGAACGCGTCGTTCTTCTGCGGATCCTGCGCAGTATTGCGCCGCGAAGCGCTGGATGAGATAGGCGGCATCGCCGTAGAGACGGTGACCGAGGATGCGCATACCTCCCTGCGCATGCAGATGAATGGCTGGGGCACGGCCTATATCAACATCCCTCAGGCGGCGGGCCTGGCCACGGAGCGGCTTTCGGCACACGTGGGACAGCGCATTCGGTGGGCGCGCGGCATGATCCAGATCCTGCGCACGGATAATCCGCTGTTTGCGCCGGGGCTCAAGTTTCCGCAGAGATTGTGCTACTTCAATGCGATGATGCACTTTCTCTATGCGGTGCCACGCCTCATCTTCCTGACCGCGCCGCTGATTTACCTGTTGCTGAACCATACCAACGTGCCGGGCTACTGGGCGGCGATTCTGGCGTACGCGCTGCCGCACCTGACGCTCTCCAACGTAACCAACTCGCGCATTCAGGGCGAGCATCGGCACTCATTCTGGAACGAGATTTACGAGACGGTTCTCTCGCCGTACATTCTGTTGCCTACGATGATGGCGCTGATCAACCCGAAGCTGGGCAAGTTCAACGTGACGGCCAAGGGCGGCGTAGTGAAGCGCACCTATTTCGACGCCAAGATCGCGCAGCCCTTTCTCATCATGCTGTTCTTCAACGTGCTGGGGCTGCTGGTTGCCATTCCGCGTTTCCTCATCTGGGATCGCGACCGGCCCGGCACGGTGATCATGAACGTGCTGTGGTGCTGCTTCAATATTGTGATTTTGGGTGTGTGTACCGCCGTGGCGCGCGAGATGAAGCAGTTGCGCACTGCGGTCCGCATTGCCATGGTGACGCCGGTGATGCTGAAGGAGACGGATGGCAAGCTGCTGGCCGGCGAAACCATCGACATGTCGAGCGGCGGCACCAGTATCCGCTTTAGCGAAGCGTTGGAGTTGGAGCCGGGAGCCAAGATCAAGCTGGCATTTCCCATGCCTTCAGCAACGCTTGACCTGCCCGCCACAGTTGTTTCCTCGGAGGGGACCGTGTTGCGCGTACGCTTTGAGAACCTGACCATCCCCGAACAGGAAGTGCTGACCATGGTGCTGTATTCACGTGCCGATTCGTGGCTGGGCTGGGGCGAGTCGCGGGAACCGGACAACGTGCTGACCAGCATTGCGCGCATCTTCCAGATTTCGATGCACGGTCTCAAGTCCACATTCCTGAGCCTGGTGACCAGGAAGGACAAGACGGCCAAGCGGAATTCAACGCTTTCCGTGGCGCGCCCGGCGGCGATGCTTGCGTTGGCTGTGCTGCTGATGGGCTTTGGGCAGCAAACGCATGCTCAGCAACCCATGGGCGGCCAGCAGGCAGTGCAGGGAGTGCAGCAGGGCTATGCCGGCGCTCTTCCGCAGGCGCCAGGCGCCAAGGCCTCGCCCGCTGCGCCGATTCCGCCCGGGCAGTACCGGGACACCTTTACGCTGGCGGATGCCGGCTCGCCGCAGATAGAACTGCACGGCATCGACAGCCAGCACAGCATCTATTTCACGCTGCCGCTAACCCACGTGGTCCGCGCAGCCAAGATTCACATCTATTATGCATTCTCTCCCAGCCTGCTGCCGCAGCTGAGCCATCTGAAGCTGATCATCAATGGCACACTCTTTGCCACGCTGCAACCGACTCCTGGAATGCAGGGGGGCTCGGACGGACGGGATCAGGAGGCGGAGTTCACGATTCCGCCGGAGCTGCTGGTTCATAACAACACGCTGACCATTGAGTTCATTGGCCACTACACGATGGTTTGCGAAGACCCGGCCAACACGACGCTGTGGGCGCGCGTGCACCGCAACACCTATCTGGACTTCCAGGGAGATTTGTTGCCCCTGGCCGACGACCTGAAGCAGTTGCCGTTGCCGTTTCTCGATCCGGCGGTGATTCAGCCGTTGAGCATTCCCATCGTCTTTCCGTCCCAGCCTTCGTATAAAGCGGTTCAGGCGGCGGGTGTGGTTTCCAGCTACTTTGGCATGATCTCAGAGAACCGGCCGGTTCGCTTTCCTGTGCACATCGGAGCGATTCCACCGGGGAATGCCATTGTGATTGCCGAGAATGCGGGGAGCTTGCCCCCCGGGATCAATCTGCCGGCGGTGAGTTCGCCCACGGTGGCCATGCGCACGAACCCGAACGATCCTTACGGGAAGGTGCTGGTGATTGCCGGAGCCGATGCGGGGCAGGTGTTACAGGCCGCACAGGCCGTGGCGCTGCACAGCGAAATGCTCTCTGGCGCGCAGACCACGATCGACAGCCTGAAGGTGCCGGATATACAGGCGCCGGACGACGCGCCGCGCTGGGCGCGCACCGATCAGAAGGTGGCCCTATGGGATTACGCGACTGCCGACCAGTTGCAGGGAGACGGCTCTGCGCCGCTGCAGGTGTACTTCCGGATTCCGCCGGACATCTTCTACTCTGATCGGCCCAATGCGGTACTGCACCTGGTGTATCGCTACAACTCGATTCCGATTGGGCCTATCTCCAGCATGCAGGTGAGAATCAACGGGGCTTTTCTCGGATCGCTGCCGCTGATTCCCGGACAGGAAGCGTCCCGCAAGATGGAGATCGATGTGCCGGTGCCGGTGGTGAACCTGCGGCCTTTCTCCAACTCGCTCTCGTTCGACTTCACCTTCCAGTTGTTGAAGAAGGGCGGATGCCAGGATACGACGCCAATTAACATGCAGGGCGCGATTCTGCGGGACAGCTACCTGGATCTGCGCGGCTATCCGCACTATGCTCCGCTGCCGAATCTCGAGGTCTTTGCGAATGCGGGATTTCCGTTCACGCGGCGCGCCGATCTGAGCGATACCACGGTGGTGCTGCCGCCTACACCGACGGAGCAGGAGATTGAGACCTTTGTCACGTTGATGGGGCATTTCTCGCGGCAAACCGGTTTTCCGGCGCTGCGCGTGACGGTGGCCGGGCCGGATGCGCTCCACGCCGGTGCACGCACGGACTTCCTGGTAATCGGCACAGGAGACGATCAACCGGGCTTTGACAAGATGGGTAACAGTCTTCCTGTGGCGCTGCACAGTGGAGAGATCCAGGTGCATGACACGCAGGGCTTCTTTGCCCCGCTGCATCATGCCTGGTGGAAGCTGCGCTCGAATGAGCACGTGGAGTCTGGCCAGTTGACGGCAGGGGGCACTCCGGATGCGGTGATCGAGGGAATTGAGTCGCCCTTTGACTCGGGCGGCAACCGGACAGTGATAGCCATTCATTTGAAGGATGCCAGTATCTTTGAGCCCTTCATGAGCACCCTGCTCGATGTGCAGCAATCCAGCGCGATTGGCGGCTCCGTGGCAGTGCTGCATGGGACGCGCTTCCAGTCGTTCCGGATTGGCTCGCAGGTCTACCATGTAGGCGTGCTTCCATGGTGGACCCGGCTGACGCTGTGGTTTATGCAGGTGCCGTGGCTGGCCGCGGTGGTGGTCATCATTCTGGCGTTTCTGCTGGCGATCTGGACGCGTCAGTGGCTGCGAACCAGAGCGCGAGCCCGGCTGAAGATCACGGAAGACTAACCGCTTCGCCGGAGCAAACTAATTCATCATCGGAAGCCTGGAAAGAGAACAGGATCGGCATATCCAAGGCTCCGGAGAGAAGTCTAAAGAGGATGCAGCGGCCAGTAATGCACTGGCCGCTGCGGTGCATCTGCGAGTTGGATCGCGATCTGCGGGTGGAAAGGATCAAGGATGTTTTTTGGCCGAGTCTGGCGAGGGAAGCGACTGTTGCCGGTGCTGTTTTTCATGCTGTGCGCCAGCGCAGGCTGCAAGCAGGGGCCATGGACTCTCTGGAACGCTTACTCCGCGCATTTTATCGATCCGCAGGGGCGTGTCATTGATCCGCAGGGAGACCAGCGTACGACCTCGGAAGGACAGTCGTATGCTTTGTTCTTTGCGCTGGTTGACAACGACCGTCCGTGCTTTGACCGGGTGCTGAACTGGACTCAGGCAAATATGGCCAGCGGCGATCTGAGCACCCATCTGCCTTCATGGCTGTGGGGCAGAAGCAAAACCGGGCAGTGGACAGCGCTGGATGCCAATTCGGCGTCGGATGCCGACGCGTGGATCGCCTACACGCTGATTGAGGCCGGCCGGCTTTGGAATCACCCCACCTACACCCACACCGGGATGGCGATGTTAAGGCTGATTGCCAAAAACGAAGTAGTGAATCTACCTGGATTTGGGCCGATGATGCTGCCGGGGCCGACGGGCTTCCAACACGGCAACGCCTGGACGCTGAACCCCAGCTATCTGCCGATGTTCCTCTTTCAGCGGCTGGCGGTGGCTGATCCGTCGGGACCGTGGGGCGAGATCGCAATGGGCATTCCCCACGTGCTGGAGCAGAGTTCGCGGCGGGGCTATGCGATGGACTGGGTGGAGTATGTGCCGGGCGATGGCTTTTATCCCACGTCGATTGAGCGGGCAGATGGCCAGCCGGCAGGTCCGCCGCAGGGCAGCTATGATGCCATCCGGGTCTATCTTTGGGCCGGAATGATGAGCAAAGGGGCGGCGCAGGAAGAGATTCTCAACGCAGTGCCCGGAATGCGCGGTTATCTTGCCAATCATGATGCTCCCCCGGAAAAGGTCAGCGACGAGGGGATTCCCGGAGAGCATGATGGACCTGTGGGCTTCTCGGCGGCGCTGGTGCCGTATCTGAAGGCCTATCCGGGGCTGTCGGCATTGACCGCCAAGCAACTGGTACGGATGGCGAGAGAGAAGGACGCAACCACGGGATTGTACGGCAAGGATGTGACGTATTACGATCAGAATCTCGCATTGTTTTCTACTGGTTACGTGACAGGCAGATTCAAATTTGGGCCAGAAGGCGAACTGAGAGTGGAATGGACGCGCCGATGAGCGAAGACTGGGGAGCTTGGAGCAGGAAAGCGATTGTAGCGGGCTGCCTGGTGTTGGCGCTGCCGTGGGCGTGTGCGCAGAAGAAGGGCGCACCGGCGCAAGTTGACGCGGCACGCTCGATTCTGGTGAACAAAGCGCGGGCCCTGGAGGAACGCGGTCGCCCGGACATGGCTGTGCAATTGTGGCAGCAGATATTGCTCTCTGATCCGAATAATCCCGAGGCGCTGGCCGGGTTAGCCAAGGACTTGAAGCTGACAGGCGCTGCCGACAAGGCTAATGAGGCGCTCGACCGGCTGCGCAGGATCAATCCCAACGATCCCAATATTGCGAAGATTGAAGCAATCGCCAGCACCAAGGCGCAGACCGCGCAGTTGAGGCAGGCTGGAGAATTGGCCAGCCAGGGCAAGACCGACCAGGCCATGAGCATCTATCGCCAACTCTATGGCGATCATCCGCCGGATGGCGACATCGCTCTGGCTTACTACCAGACGCTCTACGGCACGGCGACGGGCAAGCAGGAGGCAATTGCGGGCATGCGGGCTCTGGCAGCTCGCAATCCCGGCGATCCCCGCTACGGCGTTGAGCTGGGCGTGATGCTGACTTATGACGCTCGCACGCGCGCCGAGGGCATCCGCTTGCTCAGGGAACATCCGCAAGATCCGACTGCGCAGGCCGCTCTGCGGCAGGCTCTGGTGTGGGATGCAGCAAATCCTGCCACGGCCAACGAGCTGAGCCAGTATATGAAGGAGCATCCGCAGGATGCGGAGATGGCGCGGCTGCTGCGCGAGGATCAGGCAAAGCTGGCGCAGATGAACTCCGGCATTGCGCGGACACCCGCCGAGCGCGTGGCCTTTGCCGCGCTGAACGCACACCGGCTCGATGAAGCAGAGAAGCGGTTTACGGCATTGCTGGCGGCGGATCCCAAGAATGGCCGAGTGGCCGCAGGCATGGGCTTTCTGCGCATGCAGCAGAAGAATTTTGGCGGCGCCATCAGCTACCTGACGCAGGCGGAGCAGGACGGCTACAAGGCAAGAACAGTCGAGGATGCGCTGGCCACTTCGCGCTTCTGGTACACCATGGGCGAGGCCTCGCAGGCCTTCGCTGCAAACCAGTTTGACCTGGCGGCGACAAAGTACAAAGATGCGCTGGCCATGAATCCGCGAAGCCCCGATGCCCTGAACGGACTGGCCGGCCTTTTGATTCGCGAAGAGCAGTACCCACAGGCCGCAGGGGTGTATGAGCAACTGGTGCGCCTGCAGCCGAGCAACAGCGATGGCTGGCGCGGCCTGTTTATGGCCTACGCGCGCGGGCATCAGGAGCAGAAGGCTCTGGCTATCTCAGCGCGCATGCCCGGAGCCGTGAAGGCGCAGATGACCCGCGATCCGGAGTATCTGCGCACGCTTGCGCTGCTGTATCAGTCCGAGGGGCGCAATGCGGATGCCGAGCGGGTTCTGGCTCAGGCGCTGGCGCTGCCTTTTCCGCAGAATGGCGAGGGACTGCGACTATCAACAAAGTTGCAATATGCCGGCATCCTGATGCAGGCCAAACGCTACGATCAGGCGGTCGGGCTGTACACGCAGATTCTGGCTGAGGATCCGAGCAATGTATCGGCGTGGGAGGGCCTGGTCAGCGCAGATCACCAGCTTGGGCAGGATACGCTGGCGATTACGAATGTGAAGAAGATGCCTCCGGCCACCTATGAGGAGGCGCTGGCTGATCCAGGATTTCTCTCGGTGATGGCTGCAATCTATCAGCAGGCCAATCAGTATGAGATTGCACAGAGTTTGCTGGAACGGGCGGAGCGGCTGCAAGTGGCTGCGGGCGGCCAGCCCTCCATGGCTTTGAAGATGCAGTTGGCGGGTATCTACCTGCAGCGCAGCAACACCGCGCAGGCGTTTGCCATCTACCGCCAGGTGTTGCAGCAGAATCCAGATAGTCCAGAGGCGTGGCGCGGCCTGATCTCCGCTTTGCAGGCATCGAATCGAAACGCCGAGGCGTTGAACGAGATCGCACAGATTCCGCCGCTGGTCCGCAAGCAACTGGAAAGCGACATCGAGTTTCAGCAGACAGAAGCCAGTTTGTATGCCAGCGCGGGGGATACGGTTCATGCTCTGCAGTACATGAATCGCGTGAACCAGTACTATGCGCGGATGCACATGCAGCCGCCGGCAACCATAGCCGTGCAAAACGCATGGTTGCTCTACAACACAGGCAACGATCGCGAACTGTATCCGACGCTGATGCAACTGGGCGGACGCAACGACCTGACGGTAGACCAGCGCAAGACGGTGCAAACCATCTGGGCCAACTGGAGCGTGCGGCGAGCAACTGCGGCCATGAACAACGGGAATGCGGCGCGTGCAATCGATATTCTCGATGCCGCGCAGCAGGCATTCCCTGACAACATGGCGGTGCGCACGGCTGTCGCCGGCGGCTACGCCCGCGTGGGACGAGCCAAGGAGGCGCTGACACTCTTTAAGACGGTGCCCATGCAGAGCGCGACCTCGGGTGACTTCCAGGGAGCCATTGGAGCAGCGTTGGCCGCGAATGACCGGACGCAAGCTGAACTGTGGCTGCGGCAGGCGCTGTATCAGTATCCGCACGATCCGGGAATTCTGGCGCTGGCGGCTCGGTATGAGCAGGCGCGGGGAGACAACCAGCGCGCGGCGGACTACTGGAAGGCCTCGCTGGCAGCAATGCCTGCATCGTCGCCGGTGGACAGGTTGGCGCACACGCTTGTCTATCCGGAGCAGGACCTGAGACCGCGTAAGGCTGTGACGGCTGCCGACCTGCAGCGTTTACTGGATCCGGAGAATGAGCCGTTTGCCAAGACAACCGTGCTGCCTCCGTTGCCGGCTTACGGGCCCGATCCCTACAACTCGCCTCCGGTGGTGTTGAACACGCCAGCAGCCGGAGCGCAGCAGAACATACCGCAGCAGACGGTACCGGCCAATCAGCCGCAAGCGCCCGCATACAGTCCCGCTGTGAATGTGGTTCCCCAGTCGGGTGGAGCTGGCATGCCCTATTACCAGCCGCAGAGCTACGTCAATTCCGGCGCGAACCGGAAGGGAAGTGCGGCTTGGATTGTGCGCGATGCGGTCTACCACCCGCGGCTGCAACTGGATGCGCTTCGCCTGACGGCTGGCGAGATCAGCACTGGACATGCCCAGTTGCATCAGACGGCGTTCCACGCTGTGCTGCCGGCGATGGCAGCTATGGGAGCGGGGCTGGTTGCCTCGGATTCCATGGATATTGTGCCCAATCCTCCGCACTCGCTTGCCTCGGATGCGTGGAAGGGACTGATCTTCTCTCTGATGTCGGGTCATAAGTACAACGATGCACTGAAGGAACTGAACCAGGTTCCTCCGGACATTCTGCGGCTTCTGAACCAGGACATAGAATTCGTGCAGGGCATCGCCAGTCTTTATGTGGCGGTGGGTGATACGACCCACGCGGAACAGTGCCTTAGCCGGGTGGAGAACTACTACGCACTGCACCAGGGAGCAGCTCCTGCGGGACTGGAGTTGCAGCATGCGTGGCTGCTCTACAACATTCAGGACGACGCCGCGCTTTATCCCGTGCTGTTGCGGCTGGACCAGCGGCAGGACCTGACGGCGCCGGAGCGGCAGCAGGTGGATATGCTCTGGGCGGACTGGGCGGTTCGCCGTGCAGGGGTCGAGATGGATAACGGCCACATGCAGCGTGGCGTTGAGATTCTGCAGGCCGCCTCGCAGGATTATCCAAACAACATGGATGTGCGGCGCGCCGTGGCCGGAGCGTATGCGCGTGTCGGCAGATACGATGAGGCGCTGAGCCTGTTCAAGGCGATCCCCATGGATAACGCCGGCGTCGGCGATTATCAGGGCGCGATTTCCGCTGCCATGGGGGCCGGTGACATGGCCCAGGCCGAAAGCTGGTTGCGCCAGGCGTTGGCTGCCGATGCGAACGATCCGCAGGTGCTGGAGCTGGCCGCGCGCTTCGAGCAAGCGCGCGGCAACAATGCGCGTGCGGCTGATTTTTATCGCGCGGCGCTGGCTGCCTTGCCTCCGGGGTCGCCGGTGCGCGGACTGATCCGTACGCTGCAGTATCCGGCGAGCAGCTTTCCAACGCCTGCTCCGGGCGAGACCAAGCAACTGCTTGATCCACGCAACTACCCGCTTGAGCCGGCAAACAGAATGCCTGCGCTCCCCAGCTATCAGCCGCAGATGGTGCAGCCGAGTGCGGCGCCATCATCGGCGTACGCCACTCAGCCCTCGGGCGGCTACAGCATGCCGGTGCAGTCGCAGCCGACCCAGCGGCAGTGGGTTGACGCGCCGTCGAATGAGCCACTGCCCTTGCCGGAATCTGTGCAACAGACGACAACCACGCCCTTGCCCGCGGTTCCAGCCACGCCGGCGCGCAAGCAACGTGACTATGTGCCCAACAATGCGCCGATTTATATTCCCCAGGGCACAAGCCTGAACACCACGCCAGGCGGCCCTGTGCTGGTGCAGCAGAGCTATACAGGCAGCGTGGTTTTCATGCCCGCCTCCTACTCTGCACAGACGCAAGGCAAGAGAGCCTCAAAGCGTCGTGCAAGGAAGCAGACCGATTACACCGGCCAGATGCACCTGACGCCCACGGAAGAGAATGTGGATTCGACTGTGAGCGCCGGGCAGGCGCAACCAATATGGACGCCTAGCCTTGCTTCACATGATTCAAATCCAGCAGAGGGACTGCGCATCACGTCAGAGCCGATGGGCGCGCTGGCGGCACAGGTACAGGCGCTCTTTGCCGAGCAAACAGACGCGCAGCTTACGCAGGGATCGGCGACGGTCATCCACGGTGTTCCGACGGTTCCTGTGGATGCAAATGGCGCACTGCCTGCTCCCGGCTCGTTGCCGAGCCTGAGTGAAGCTCCGGCCAGGGGCGGCGAATTCAAGGCAACGCAGTACACGCCGTCGGCGCAGGAAGCTGCGACGGGCGCCTACTCCGCGCCGAAGCGGAGCGCACAACCGGCACAGACTGCTCCAGCGCCTGCGCCGGTGTATGAGCAGCCGGTGCAGCAACCACAGCCGACCTACCGTCCACGCAAATCGCGGAGGACGCGGCGCCAAAGAACGCCAACCCTGGAGAATGCCCCCTCGTATCCTTTGGCTCAGACGCCTGCGCAACCGGCAGCGCCTGTGATGCAGAGTGCACCGGCCCAAGAGGTGCAGCCGCAGCCTTATGAGTTGCCTTCAGAGCAGCAGACAGCGCCCAGCACAGGTCTGACGGACCAGGAACTGGAGCAGCGCAACCTGCCGCCTCTGCGTGGACCCTGGGTACGCATCCAGCGCCAGGCGCAGCCGCTGAGCCCGCGTGATGAAGCGGAGATGCAGCTGCGCGCCATTGAGAGTGGCTACAGCGGCTGGCTTGGCGGATCAGGGGTGCTGAACTATCGCAGCGGCAACCTGGGCTTTGACCATCTGACCGCTTTGGAGTCTCCACTGGAAGTTTCAGTGCCGCTGGGGCCCGCAGCGCGCTTTACCCTGGTTGCGCAGCCGGTGTTTCTGGATTCCGGCCAGGCAGACGGTACGGCTACGCTCAACGTGCTCGAATCCACCACCGCGGGGAACGCACTGGCGACCATTCCTGAGCCGATCGGCACGCTCACCGCGACTGACACCAAGCCGCCTGCGCAGCAGAACGCCGCAGGCATCGGTGGCGAGATTCAGCTGGCCTTCCCGAACTTTGCCATCGCCGCGGGATACACGCCTTACGGATTCCTGGTTTCCACGTTTACGGGGCGGATGATGTGGCGTCCTGCCAACGGGCCGTTCACCTTCAACTTCTCTCGCCAACCGGTGACGGACAGCCAGCTTTCCTACGCGGGCTTGCGCGATCCAGCCGGTGATTCACTGGGGACACAGGGCCAGATATGGGGCGGCGTCGTCAGCAACCAGGGCAGCCTGCAGTACGCAAGAGGCAATGCTGAATCTGGCTTCTACATGGGCGCTGGCGGGCAGTATTTGACTGGCTACAACGTCGAGAAGAACAACCGCTTTGATGTGAACGGCGGCGCCTACTGGCGCGTAATTACGCAGCCGGAGTACGGAAACTTCAGCATTGGCACGAACTTTTTTGCCATGCGCTATGCCAACAATCAAGATGCATTTACGCATGGCATGGGCGGCTATTTCAGTCCGCAGGCGTACTTCCTGGCCAATGTGCCGTTTACGTGGGCCGGGCACTACGAGACCAACTGGCACTATACGGTGATGGGTGCACTGGGTGTGCAGGCCTTCCAGCAGGACCGCACTGCGCTGTGGCCGCTGCTGGCCGATAAACCGCTGGAGACCAGCCAGAACAATCCGTTTCTTCCTGCGCTTACCAGTGTTGGGCCGAACTATGATCTGCGCGGCCAGGTGGCGTACCAGATCGGACCGCATTGGTTTGCCGGCGGATATTTCGGCGCCAACAACACGCGCAACTACTCTTCAGCCACGGCGGGCTTCTACGTGCGTTACATGTTCCGGGCGCAGCCATCCACGGCAGCCGGCCCAACGGGACTCTTCCCGAGCGATGGCCTGAGGCCGTTCACCGTGCCATAGCCGCTTGCAACGCCGCTCCAGCCTAACCAGCTTCCACCAGGCCGTAGCGGCGTTGCCATGCTTCCTTCAGGCGCGCCCACACGCGTGCGCGCTCAGCCTCGGTGATCTCTGCATCTGGATGGTGAGCAAAGCGCGCTGCTTCCTGCTTGGCCAGCTCCAGCAGTTGCCGGTCGCGCACGATATTTGCCACGCGAAACTCAGGCAAGCCTGCCTGACGAGTTCCAAAGAACTCGCCTGGACCGCGCAGAGTTAGATCCAGTTCAGCAAGCTCGAAGCCATCCTGGGTGCGGACCATCGCGTTAAGCCGCTCTTCTCCCACTTCAGAGACGCGCTTTCCTGTGATGAGGATGCAGTAGCTTTTGGCAGCGCCGCGGCCGACGCGCCCGCGCAACTGGTGCAACTGAGCGAGGCCAAAGCGCTCGGCGTGTTCCACCACCATCACGGTGGCATTGGGCACATCCACGCCAACTTCGATGACTGTGGTGGAGACAAGGACGTCGATCTCGCCGCGTTGAAAGCGGCGCATCACCACATCCTTCTCGTCTGCATCCAGGCGGCCATGCAGCAGGCCGACGCGCAGGCCCGCGAGTGGACCATTACGCAGAGCGTGGTGCATCTCTACAGCGGATTTGAGGTTTGATTTACCGGGGGCCGGGGCTTCCAGTGGAAAGAGATTGGCGGACTTACCCTTTCTGCTCGTTCGCTTTCCAGCCGAAGAGGGCGGGGAAGCTGGGCTGGTTGCCTCTGCGTTGCAGGGCTCGTCTTGCGAGAAGTCCAGCTCCGGCTGGTCAGCCTTTGCGCCTTCAATGACGGGATAAACGATGTAGGCCTGGCGACCCTGCTCCACTTGCTTGCGGACGAAGTCCCACACATCGGCGCTACGCTCTTCCGGCACACGGCGTGTGACGATGGGCGTGCGTCCAGGCGGCAGCTCGTCGAGGACGCTGAGGTCCAGATCGCCGTAGAGCGATAGCGCGAGGGTGCGTGGAATCGGCGTGGCCGTCATCACCAGCACATCCGGCTCTGCGTCGCTGGGCTTCTTCATCAGCTTGAAGCGCTGCATTACGCCGAAGCGGTGCTGCTCATCCACGACGACAAGACCAAGGCGGTCGAACTCCACCTTCTCTTCGATCAACGCGTGCGTGCCGATCACTAATTGTGCCTCGCCGCGGTTGATCTGGCCTCTCGTGTAACGCTTGCGATCCTCATCAAGCGAGCCGGTAAGCAGCACGATTCGTGGCTTGCGGCTGGAGCGCTCGAGCAGCTTTCGTGCGGCAAGATAGTGCTGCGTAGCCAGAATCTCAGTGGGCGCCATCAAGGCAGCCTGGTAGCCATTCTCCAAAGCAACGAGCATGGCTTGGAGGGCAACGATGGTTTTGCCGGAGCCGACATCGCCTTGCAGCAGGCGGCGCATGGGGGTGGGCTGCCGCATGTCGCTTACGATCTCTGCCAGAGCGCGCTTCTGTGCCGTGGTGGGATGAAAAGGGAGCACCTCGCGCAGCGCTTCTCGCACCTTGTCTGTCGTGACAAAGGCGATGCCTTTGCGCTCTTTCATGCGGCGGCGCTTCAACTCCAGGCCGAGTTCAAGATAGAAGAGTTCTTCAAAGATCAGGCGGCGATGCGCGGGAGTTCCCGATGCCTGCAATTGCGCAAAAGGTGTTCCTTCCGGCGGAAAGTGCACCTCGCGCAGCGCACTCTCGCGGCTGGGCATGCTCAGGCGTGCAAGCAGGACGCGGGGCAGCGATTCCGGTACGACGCCTTTGATGGATTCCAGAAGCCTGAAGATCACTTTGCGCTGCCAGCGTGAGGTGAGGCGCGCCCCGCCCAGCGATTCATAGACGGGGGTGATGCGGCCTACTTCCAGCAGCAGAGTCTCGGCATCGTCGCTGGCATCGGGCAGCAACTCAAATTGTGGCTGAATCATCTTGAGATTGCTGCTGGAGCGGGAAGGCTCGACTTTGCCATAGACGGCTATGGTCTGGCCTGCCTGAAATTTTCCGTTGAGGTAGGTTGCGTTGAACCAGACGCACTTGAGTGCATGCCGGCCCTGGCCTACGGTGAGCTCAAACAGCGGCATACGGCGTGTGCGAAGCAGGGCAGAGCCGCGCACCTCTCCGATTACGCTGGCGGTTTCACCGGGCTTCAATTCATCGAGACTGCGCGGGTTCTGCCGGTCCTCGTAGCGGAAGGGGAGATGATACAGCAGGTCTTCCGCGGTATGGATGCCCTTGGCAGCGAGCATCTCAGCCACACGGGGGCCGACGCCGCGCACATACATCACCGGTGTATCGAGGGATGGCACATCATGGATGCTACATGGAAGGAGGCGGCACGGACAATGCGTCTGGCTTACAGATTGGTATAAAACAAAACTCCCAGCCACCGAGGGAAGCAGGCTGGGAGTTTTGTTGCTGGCGCGAACAAGACTACTGACCGAGCTGATACCTTAATTCGGACATCGCAGTCTGGTAGGTGTAGCGGGCGGTTGCGTAGGAGATTTGCGCTTGCGTCTGGCCAAGCTGCGCCTGGCTCAACTCCACAATGCCGCCGAGGCCGATGTTATAGCGAGCCTGGGCGAGATCCAGTGCGAGGTTGGCCTGCTTGAGCATCTCCTCAGTGACGCCAATGCGCTGGAATGCGGTTTGTGCATTCAGAACAGAGTTGCGAACGTCGCGGGCAATCACGTCGCGCATGTCGCGCACCTGCTCCTGTGCTGCGTTGGCGCGGAGCTTTGCCTCCCGCTCTTTGGCGTTGAAGAGAAAGCCATTGAAGATGGGTATGTTGACGTTCGCGCCTGCGGCTCCGTACCAGGAGGACTGAATGCGATCGTCGCGCACAGGAGTACCACCGGCAACCGCCATCGCTGAGATAGTCGGCAGCCACAGATCGCGCTGCGCGGTGCTGTACTGCTTGGCTGAAGTGTAGCTGTAGTTGAGTGCAGCCAGGTCAGGCCGCTGATTGAAGGCGGTCTGCACCAGCGGCTCGGCATCGGAAGGCGCAGGCTCTGGATTGGCTGGCGTGTCGTCTACGAGTGTGTACTGCTGGTTCTGCTCGGAGCCGAGCACATTGTTGAGGCTCGCCATCGCCTGCTGAGCGCTGCTCTGTGCATCGAGCAGCAAGAGTTTCGCCTGCGAGAGCTCGACATTGGCAAAGCTGAGGTCCAGATCAGAACGCAACTTGGCCTTGGTCAACGCACTAATCTGGTCAACGGTCGCCTGGCGCTCAGCTACGGTCTCCTGCGCAACCTTGAGAACCGCCTGGGCCGTCAAGGTTTGGTAGAAGGCCTGATCCACGGTGAGGGTGATGTCTTCCTCTGTGGCGCGCTGATTGGCAAGCTGTGCCTGCGCATCGGCTTTGGCGCTGAGGACGAGGTGATGAGTGCGGCCGAAGTCCGTGATGAGCTGGTTCACGGAGAGTCCGCCAGCAGCCTTGTCAAGAACGCGGGGACTATTCAGTCCTCCGGCCGTGATGCGGCTGTTGTAGTGCGCACCGACCGAGGTGAGGTCACCGTAGGCGGTGGGCAGTTCAGCAGAACGTACCTCGCGCGTCACCTGCGCCTGTGCCAGAGCGATGAGCCGGGCCACGCTGATGCGCGGATTGTTGCGGATCGCCATCTGCTCAGCCTGGGCCAGGGTAAGCGGCTTGGCGTTGCTGTTGGATGCTGTGGCAGCAGGCTGCGTGGCTTGCGATGGCCGGGCCGGCGTGCTCATGGTTTGAGGAGTCGGCGCCGGAGGCAGCGGCTGCGCGTGGAGGTCAGCGGCGGGCTGCATGGAAAGCAGACCCGCCACCAGAAGCGTACAGACAGGGAAAGAACGTGTTGGATTCATCGTGTGCATGGGTTATGCCTCCGCGACCGTGGACTTCTTTTCGTTGCGGCCATGGATAAGCAAGTAGACAGCCGGAACAAGGAAGACAGTGACGACGACGGAGAGACTGAGTCCGCCGATGATAGCGCGCGCCAGTGGCGCATACTGTTCGCTGCCCGCTTCAAGGCCGAGCGCCATGGGGATCATGCCCAGCAGGGTAGCCAGCGAGGTCATGAGGATGGGGCGCAGGCGGATTTTGCAGGACTGAATCGTTGCGTCCATGAGCGGCATGCCCTGCTGATGGAGAATGCCCGCGAACTCCACAATGAGAATACTGTTGGAGACCACGATGCCCGCCATCATGATGACGCCCATGAGCGACATGATGTTGAGAGTGCTGCCGGTGAGGACCAGGATCAGCACCACACCGACCAGTCCCGGAGGAATGGCCATGAGGATGATGAAGGGGTCAATGAAGGTGGCGAACTGCGCCATCAGGATCAGGTACACGAGCAGGATGGCGATGACGAGGCCGAGACCGAAGTCGTGGAAGGCTTCATTCATGTTCACAACGGCGCCACGAACGTCAATGACGGTGTTGCGATCGTGCGGAGTATTGGCCAGCAGGCGATTGATGCGCGCGCCCACATCCTGCAGAGCCTCAGTCTTGGTGGCCACATAAATATCGATCACGGGACGAATCTGCATGTGATCGACTTCAGTGGGGGTATTGATCTGCTTGATATCCGCCACTTCGCCCAACGGCACATAACCGGAGGTATGGTCGCCGCGGAAGAGGCTCATGGAGTGCGGGTCAGACTGCTGGCCTTCCTGGATTGGGCTATAGCCCGCGGGACGCGCACCGCGCAGAGGAATGCTCTTCAGATCCTGCAGAGACATGTTGTTGATCCAGCGGTTGGCGTACTGCACCGTAACCATGTAGTTGTTGCCGGTGTGCGGATCGATCCAGTAGCTGGGCGCGACCATGCCGTCTGAGGTAAGCGCGGTGACGACATCGTCAACCACGTCTTTGGCGGAGAGTCCGATGAGGCTGGCGCGTTCGCGATCGATGCTCAGCGCCAGACCCGGATAGTCGATGCTCTGTGGGATGTAGACGCTGGCTACGTTGGGGATGCTCTTGATCTTGGTGGCAAGCTGACGCGCAAGTTCATAGGAGCTATTCATGTTTTGAGACTTGATCTGGATGTCGATGGGGGCCGGAAGGCCCTGGTTGATGACGCCATCGACCAGGCCGCCGGCCTGGAAGTAGGTAGAGAGCTCAGGCATCTCCCGGGAGAGCTTGGCCTGCACACGCTGCATGTACTCGTAGCTGCCAACACTGTGATCCTCAGTGAGACTGGTCTGGACAAAGGCTGTGTCCATTGAGGCGTTGGTGGTGTACATGGCGGAGAGGTCAGGGTAGACGCCAATGTTGGAGACGATCATGCCCAGGTCCTTGGGCTTGACAACGCTGCGGATGATGTTCTCAACCTTGGCGATGTACTGGTCGCTTACCTCGAGCCGTGTGCCACTGGGCATGTGGACATTGACGATGAACTGGCCAGGATCGGTACGCGGGAAGTAGGCGCGGCCAAGGAATGGGAAGGTGACGACGAGCAGAATGATCATGCCTGCCGAGATGGCTACCGTCGTGGTGCCCGGCTTCTGCATAGCGCGCGTCGCCAGTGCCTCATACCAGTTGAGCATGGCCTGGAACTTTTCGTTGAACTTGCGGTCGAAGCGGGCAAAGAAGCCCAACTTCTCCGGTTCGCCATGCTCGCCTTCGTGCTTCAGAGTGATGAACCTGGCGCAGTAGAGCGGCACCACGGTCATGGCGAAGAAGTAGGAGGCGAAGATCGAGAAGACGACGCCCAGGGCCAGCGGCGTAAAGATGTACTTGCTGACGCCAGTGAACGAGGCGACAGGGAAAAACACGATAGCCGTAGTGAAGGTGGCAGCCAGCACGGCCATGGAAACCTCTGACCCGCCTTCCTCTGCTGCCTGCACTGAGGGCTTGCCCATCTCCATGTGGCGGAAGATGTTTTCCAGCACGATCACGCCGTTGTCGATGAGGCGCGAGAATACCAGCGCAAGACCGCCAAGGATCATCGTGTTGATGGATCCACCCATGTAGTTGACGATGAGCAGACAGACCAGCGCGGAGAGCGGAACCGAGATCAGCACGGCGATGGTCGCACGGGGACTGCCCAGAAAGACCAGCACCATGATGGCCGCGAGCACCAGGCCGATAAAGGCCTCGCGCGACACGTTGGCGATGGCCAATTTGACGAAGACCGACTGGTCAAATACCACCGCGGTTTTAAGCTGTGAGGGAATATCCACCAGCTTTTTGACGGCGGCCTTGATGCCGTCGACGATGGTGATGGTATTACTGCCGCCACCCTGCTTGAAGATGGGGATGTACACCGAGCGCTGGCCATCGATGCGCACGATGTTGTACTGCAGGGCACCGGAGTCAACTGCTTTGCCAATGTCTCCGACCACGATGGACGAATTGCCAACCGACTTGATTGGCATGGAGTTCATCGACTTGGCGTCAGGGAACTGGCTGTTGGCGTAGATGTTGTAATCCTTTGAGCCGATGCGGACGTCGCCGGCGGGCAGGATCAGGTTCGAGCTGTCAACCGACTGCACGACATCGTTGAGGCTGAGGTTGCGCGCCTCCATCTTGAGCGGATCGACATAGATCTGAATCTGACGGTAGGTGCCGCCGTAGGGCTGGGGTACAGAGGCGCCCTGCACGTTGGAGATTTGGTTGCGCACCTGGAACTGAGCCAGATCTTTCAGCTTGGTTTCGTTGAGTCCCTGGCCTTTGAGGGTGACCAGGCACACCGGCTGTGTGGAGGCGGTCATACCGAGCACGACGGGAGGCAGCGTGCCGGGGGGCAGGCGGCGCAGATCGGCCATGGCCAGGTTAGCCACGTTACTAAGGGCCGCATTGGCGTCAGTGCCGGGTTTGAAGTAAATCTTGATGATGCTGACGCCGGTGAGCGACCGGGACTCGCTGTGATCCACATTGGCAGCGAGGGTAAAGAAGCGCTCGAAGGTATCTGTAATGTCCGCTTCAATCTGTTGCGGAGGCATGCCGTTATAGAACGTGGCCACTACGACCACCGGCATGTCAATCTCCGGGAACAGATCCACGGGCATGCGTGCCACGGTGACCGACCCAATCAGGGTCACCATGAGACACAACATGAGAATGAAATAGGGGAAACGGATGGCAAACCTGGGCATTAGTTGGAGCCTCCCTGATTTGCGTCGGCCTTGAGGTCGATTGTGCCACCGGTCTGCTGCACGGTTTCAGAGGCTGGGGTAGAGATGAGTTGCGGGCTGACTTCCTCACCTTGCTGATACTTTTCCTGTCCGCCCACGACTACGTGGTCTCCAGGTTCAAGACCGCTGACAATCTGGGCAAGCTTGGTGCCCTGAATTCCCACCTGAACATTGCGGATCTGGATGTGATTGGTGCTGTCGACGGTGTAAACCGTTTCCTGCTGTCCTTTGAGGACGAGGGCTTCAACTGGGATGGTGACCGTGTTATGGACGCTGCCCAGTTGGAGCATCGTGTTGGCGTACATGCCCGGGGTGATGGTGAGCTTGTCGTTGGGCACGTCCACTTCGGTTTCCATCGTACGTGTTTCAAAGTTGACGCTGCGGGTGAAGCGCGCGATCTTGCCAGTGAAGGATTGACCGACAGCATCCACACGCACCTGAAGCTGGTCGCCGTCATGCACGTAACGCACATCGTCCTCAGGCACCGGGATGCGCAGGCGAAGCAGGTTGCTCTGCGAGATGCGGACGATGGGCAGATCCTGGCTGTTGGAATTGGTGCCACCCTGGATGAGCGCGCCGGTGTCGGCGTAGCGCCAGATGACCACGCCATCCAGGGGCGCCGTCACCTTGGTGTAGTTCTGCAGCGCTTCAATGCGGTCGTGCTCGGAGCGAGCCGCCCCCAGGTGCTGTTGCGCGGCTGCC
>DAIDGZ010000024.1 GCA_027452125.1 Acidobacteriaceae bacterium
AGCCAGCACGCTGATGGAACCATTGGTCGAAGCGCTGCGCCGCTATGTGATGAACACCGAAAAGCTGCACGGCGACGACACGCCACTGCCGGTGCTGGCGCCTGGCAACGGAAAAACCAGGAAGGCTCGCTTCTGGACCTACGTGCGCGACAACCGCCCGGCTGGCGACAAGTCCCCGCCGGCGGTATGGTTCACTTATTCGCGCGACCGCAGAGGCGAGCATCCGCAGCGCCACCTGGCCAAATTCCGCGGCATCCTGCAAGCAGACGCCTTCGCCGGTTTCAACAAGCTTTACGAGAGCGGCGCCATTCAGGAAGCGCCGTGTCTCGCCCACATCCGGCGCAAGTTTTACGACCTGATGGAGGCGCACCAATCGCCTATTGCCACCGAAGCGGTGGAGCGCATCGCCGCGCTCTACCGCATCGAAGCCGAGATTCGCGGCCGTCCCGCCGAAGAACGCCGCCAGGTGCGCCAGGCGCGCGCCAAGCCCCTGATGGAAGAGATGCACGAATGGCTGAAGATCTCTCTGTCGCAACTGGCGCCGAAGTCCGAGACCGCTGCGGCCATCCGCTATGCGCTCGGGCTGTGGGATGCGCTGATGCGCTATCTCGACGATGGCCGCATCGAGATCGATAACCTGATCGCGGAAAGATCCCTGCGCTTGGTCGCCCTGGGCCGCCGCAACTATCTCTTCGCCGGTTCCGACCACGGCGGGCAAAGGGCGGCTGTGCTGTATAGTCTCATCCAGACGGCGAAGATGAATGGCCTGGACCCTGAAGCCTACCTGCGCCATGTGCTCAGCCGCATCGCCACGCATCCCATCAACCGCATCGAGGAACTGCTGCCGTGGAACGTCGCCCAAAACCTGTCTCCCGCCGCCCAGGCCGCCGCGTAGACCCACGCCCCGCTTCCCAGCCAGATCCTGTTCGCCTGCCCTTGCCGCACATCGAAGAACTGATCGAGTTCGGCGAAATCATGCTGGGCAACAAGTACCCCATCGGCGGCGTCGCCGTCGCCAGCGATGAGCATAACGCCCTGGCCATGCTGGTGCGACGAGACGGGGAAACGCTGGCCCAATTGCTTACACGGCTCGATCAAGCCGTTGCCAGAGCGCTCGACGAGGACATCTACACCGACGAGATCAACCCACGTTCTTGACCAATCTCATCCACACAGCCAGTCGTGTCCACTTCGAAAAATCGTGGACACAACCAGTCATTCCAACACAATCGACCATCACTTACCAGACGGCCTGGAAGACACGCTTACCGCTATCCAGCAGGCTGCGCCGCGTGTTCTGCAGCTTATTGCTCGCAATCAGGCCGGATTCATCCGGAGTTTCAATGCCCAGAAAAACCGATTTGAAACCGGCGTCCTTCATCAACTGCATCAGTTCAGGGTCGTCTGCCAAATTCAGTGATGCCTCGGTGATGAAGCCAAAGGTCGTCTTTGTCTGCACTCGCCACTTGGCCAGCGCAATACACAATTCCTTCGCCCTTGCCTTGTTGCCGATGAAATTGTCGTCAACGATGAAGACCGATTCCCGCCAACCCGCCAAACGCAACATATCGAGTTCGGCCAGCACCTGTGCCACCTCTTTGGTTCGCGGTCGCCGGCCATAGATCTCGATGATGTCGCAGAACTCGCAGTTGAATGGGCAGCCGCGCGAGTACTGCACAGTCATGGTAGAGTAGCGCTTCATATTGATCAGACTTACATCAGGGACAGGGCTGGTTCGCATCTCCGGCCTTCGGGTGGCTTGGTAAACCGCCTTGGCTCTACCCTGTTCCAGGTCTCGCGCCAGGCCCGCCATCAACTCCTCTGCTTCGCCAATGACCACATGATCCGCTTTGAGGTCGGCCGCCGGAACGCTGCTCGTAATCGGGCCTCCCACGACGGTCCTCAAGCCAAGCGCTTGGCAACGCTCCACGATCGCCACTAGGGCGTCCCGCTGGACGTGCATGCCGCTGAGCAGAACCACGTCCGCCCACGCCAGATCCCGATTGCGGAGCCGCTGCACATTTATATCAACGAGGCGCTTGTTCCAGTGCTTCGGCAGCAGCGCGCCCACGGTCATCAGGCCCAGCGGAGGTTGCGCCGCCCGTTTGCCAAGGAAAGATAGAGCGTATTTGAAGCTCCAGAACGTCTCCGGAAATTGCGGATAAATCAGCAGGGCGTTCATCGGCGCCTGTCCATGCGCCGCGGCCTCAGTGATCAGTTGTGGAGTAAGCTTATGTACTTTAATGTCCCAGGCGAGACCAAGTGCCCGCAGCATCCAAATTCCATACCAGTTTACGTCGATTTCGTACCAGGCTAGGCCATGCCGCGCTGACTGAGGAAAGGCGTGGTGGTTGTTATGCCAACCCTCACCAAAGGTCAGCAAAGCCACCCAAAAGCTGTTCTTTGAATCGTCGTGGGTGCGAAAGCGCTGTTTTCCCCACAAATGCGTTGCGGAGTTGACCAGCCAGGTCGAGTGGAGCCCGATCACCGTCCGAAGAAAGATGCCCCACAAGACGTACCGCCATCCGCCAATCGCAAAAAGGAGGATCGCCAATAGCGTGATTGGCACCCAGTGCCACCGGCTGATCCAAACATGGAATCGATCCTTGCGAAGTTCGGGTACATAGGGC